>CALMON010000086.1 GCA_937871785.1 uncultured Granulicella sp. | reverse complement strand
GTTCCGTGCCTGCGGCAGCGTCAACGGCACCAGCCCCATTGCGAAGCCACCTGCCGAAACCGCCGATAAGGCGACCATCATCGCGGCGCTGAACGCCTCGTTCGCCGAGTGCGACAAGGCCTATGGCGAAACCACCGATGCCAATGCCCTGACGCCGGTCGTCGTCGGCCCGGCCGGCAAGCGCACCCGCGCGGGCATCCTGTTCGGCAATGTGTCGCATGACAACGAGCAGTATGCGACGCTCGCGCTGTACCTACGACTCAAAGGCATCGCGCCGCCCAGCAGCGAAAAGTAACCCGGACGCTCGCGGCGCATCTGCATCTCACTCAACGATCCTGTGTGAGGTGAATCTTGATGCGCCTGAATTCTTCCGTTTCCCGTTCCATCCTTTTGCTCGCCGCCGCTCTGCTCGCGACGAGCGGCCTGACCGGTTGCCTGGTCGCCGGCTACTCATCCAACGGTGGAGCCTTCATCTGGCCCGGCGGGCTCGGCCTGGTGGTGGTGATCCTTGTGGTGCTGTTTCTGCTGCGGCGTCGTCGCTGACCGCTTCCGCACAGGCGTCGAGTTCCGCGAACATCTCGTCCAGCGAAACTACAAGCGGCGTTGCTTCTAGGCGTAAATGTCCGTCTGCGACCAGGAGGGGCCTTCGGCGAAGCACTCGTAAGCCGGCCGACGCTGTGGATCGACGATCCACACATGCTCCACACCCATGCGGAAATGGCCGTCGGCGCATATTGCAGGTCGCGCAAGTTCTGCCCAGCCCACGCCTTTTCTTTCCATAAGCAAATTGCCGTCAGGTACGCTCAATATCCGCGTGCGGCCCTTTACCCACGTTTCTTTCCTGGGCGTCGCCTTCAATATAGCCGCAGTCCAGGTCGTGCGACGTGTTCAGATGTTCCCAAGCTGAAATCGGAGTACTTGCACCCAAATGGCGGCCTCCTCGCCGCAGCGGTGGGGACTAAGGATATATCCGGTTCAGCGTTCGGGCGAACGGGATGGTTTCGCGCACGTGGTCGAGCCCGCAGATCCACGCCACGCAGCGCTCAATGCCCATGCCGAACCCGCTATGCGGCACTGAACCGTACTTGCGCAGGTCCAGATACCACTGGAAGGCATCCATCGGCAGATTGTGCGCTTCGATCCGGCTCTTCAGCAGGTCGTAGCTATCCACACGCTGCGAGCCGCCGATAATCTCGCCGTATCCCTCAGGCGCGAGCACGTCGACACACAGGGCCTTGGTCGGGTCGCCGGGGTCGGGCTGCATGTAGAAGGCCTTTACCTCGGCTGGGTAGCGATGCACCATGACCGGCTTCGCGAACTGGTTTGAAATATAGGTCTCGTCGGGCGAGCCGAAGTCATCGCCGTAAACGTGAGCATTTTCGATCAGGCCCTTGGCGTGAGCGTCGAGCAACATTTGGTGGGCATCGTCGTAGCTGAGTCGAGGGAATGCACCGGGGGCGACGATTTCCTCCAGCTTGGTGACGTCTTTACCGATCACCTTCAAATCCTTGCTGTGCGCTTCCAGCACGCGGCGAACGATGTGCGTCAGGAAGCCTTCGGCGAGCGACATCAGCCCGTCGAGGTCCAGGTAGCAAGCCTCCGGTTCGATCATCCAGAACTCCGTCAGGTGGCGGCGCGTCTTCGATTTTTCCGCGCGAAACGTCGGGCCGAAGCTATACACCTTGCCGAGAGCGAGCGCGGTCGCCTCAATATAAAGCTGGCCGGACTGCGTCAGGTAGGCCTTGCCGTCGTCGAAGTAGTCCATTTCGAAGAGCTCCGACGTCCCCTCGCACGCATTGGGCGTCAGGATGGGCGGGTCGGTGCGGATGAAGTCGTTCGTGTCGAAAAATTCCGCCGCGGCGCGCATGATGGTGGCGCGCACGCGCAGGATGGCCGACTGCCGCGGCGTCCGCAGCCATAGGTGGCGATGCTCCATGAGGAAGTCGACGCCGGCTTCCTTTAATTGGATCGGGTAGGGCGTTTCGTCGGGAATGCGCTGGGTCACCTCGACGCCTTCAACATCGAGCTCGAAGCCGCTCGGCGCGCGCGCATCGGCGCGCACGCGGCCGGTGACAACAACGCTGGACTCGAGCGTCAGGTTCTTGAGCGTTTCAAACACCTGCTCGGAAACCGCCGCTTTGGGCACGATGCCCTGCACCGTTCCGGAGCCGTCTCGGAAGGTGGGAAACAGCAGCTTGCCTGACGATCGCAGGTTGTACAACCAGCCGCGCAGGAGGACGGTTTTGCCTTCGTGCGAACTGAGTTCGGCGATGGTCGAGAGGTTCTGGGGGGTGCTGGATTCGGTCGACATGTCGATTTCAGTTTACGCGTGGCGGTGCCATGACGATGCTTTCGTCCGCGCAGCTCTTCAGGCCCTGGCACGCGATCGGGTGCAGGTCTTTGGAAAAGCAGGCAGAGACCGACGTAAACCTATGCTCGCTGCACCACACGACAACGCTTCCTTCCGGGAAGCCAGGGTTCGCTTTCAGAACGAGCTGGATCACTTCTTCGGGCTTCAAAGCCAAACCCGGTTTCTGGTGCTCAAAAGACGCCGGCATCTTGAAGCTCTTCAGTGCTTCCTCACCCAGGTGAAAGAATGCGTCTGCGTCGAGGGAAGTGCAGGTGCCGTGCTTTTGCCATTCATGATCGAGCAGAGCGAGGTTCGGCGTAAGGGTGAGGTATTTGTTTGGGTTACGCGGTCCCGACCGCGTGTCGCAGAATACGGGGTAGGTCCCGTCGTTGTTCTGTGGCCATAAGCCGTGTCCGACGATGCCGTAACGCGGCGGCACGCAGTGCGGGCCTACATCCTTGATCTTGCAGAACTCGGCCGCCGGAACGAGGTTGAGGAGGTAAAAGTCGAACTGGCCAGGGGTGCCCTTTTGCTGGGCGTGGAGGGCTGTGCCGGGGAGGAGGAGGGTGAGTAAAAGGAGTAGCTTCATCGACAATAAATCCCAGGGGCTGAAGCCCGATTCGCGGCGAGGCTTTGTACCCGGCTGAAGCCCGGGCCTATTTCAGGAGCAACAGCAGCGGCAAGAGAAAATCAGCGGCAACTGCGAAATCGAGGGCCAGTACGTCCTCTAAAACGCCCGCACCCCTTCCTCAATCACCAGCGTGTCGACCGAAATATTCAGCGCTTTGCCAAGCGCGCGGAACCCTTCCCGAAACGGCGCCGGCCAGAACGCATTGTCGGAGCGGCGGAGGAGGTCGTTCCAGATATTTTGCGCCTGCCACAGGTTCACTTCCATGGGCAACGCGCGCAGGCTGTTGGCCACGGCAAGCGTTTCCTGCAGCGTGACGGTGGAGTGCGTGTCGGGGTGGTGCGCCGCTGCTTCCAGCCGAACCATGGCCCGCTTCATCCGCTTGTCGGCCGTAAACGCCAGCAGCGGCGCGTCCAGCGTCACGCCATCCACCCTGGCCCGGTTCAGCAGCCGCGCGACTTCCGGGGCGTTGTAGGCCTCGGCCTCGAGCGCCTGGCGCAGGCTGGCGTTGATCGCGAAGCTGGCCGCAACCGCCAGCGCCGGGGGTGCGGGCATGTTCGACTCCGCCAGGAAGTGCAGCAGCGTTGCGTGCTCCTCGTAGATGCGCATCAGCGAGCCTTCCACCTCTGACAGCGTCTGGTTCAGAATGCTCTTCAAAATGCGGTGCTGCTCGTCGGAGAAAAGAGACGTGAGCGAGTACAAGGTGGAGCCGAAGTAGCGGTCGATGAGCCGGATGAGATCCGGCAGGTTGGCGCGGCCGATCGACGTGCGGGCGGCCTCGGTAAAGTCCGCCCAGCGCGCCGGGCCGAGGGCTGCGGCCTCGTCGTCCTCGGAACCAGGGGCTCCGGAAAGTCCGCCCAGAGCGGAAATGGCCTTGCCGAGGCCCGGCCGGGCGAGCGCGGCCGCGGCTGGGTCGGGCGGTTGGCTGTCGTCGAAACGCTTCACCGCGGCCGACAGGTTCTGGTCGCCGAGATGCAGCACGGCGAAGCAGATGTCTTCGGTTTCTTCAGTAATTTGCGAGCGGAGGCGCGCGCGGCCGAGCGCGAAGCGGCCGCGGCCGGAGGTGAACACGTCATATCCCTGGCGCTGGAGGTCGAAGCAGAAGAGCTTGCCGTTATCCGGGTAGCTGCGAAAAATGGAGCTGATGGCGTAGTGCGCGCCCACGTGCTCCAGGCCCACGCGCGAAGGCAGAACGAGCCGTTTGTAGACCTCCGCTCCATCGCCGATGGACGCCACATTCGATTTCGCGGTGGCGAGCAGCGCAAGAAACTCGGCTTCGAGCTCGCGGCCGGGCTCGCCGAAAAGCTCCGCCGCAAGTTGCAGAACGCGGCCCGCGTAGGCGATGATCTGCACGGTTTCGATGCCGGAAATCTCGTCGAAAAACCAGCCGCAGGAGGTGTACATGAGCTGCGCGTGACGCTCAAGCTCCATGAGTTCAAGCACGGTGGTGCGCTCGGCAGGTGAAAGCCTGTGCGTGGCCTGCGCGGCCAGAAAGCGGTCGACCGAGTCCGCGGAGCGGTCAAGCACGACGTCGATATAGCGGTCGCGCGCGGCCCAGAAATCCTTGAGCAGCGGCCTGGCCAGAGCCTCCGCCAAAGGCGCGGTTCGGTCGCGCAGCAGGTCCAGCGCCGCCCGCAGCGGGCCACGCCATTGCTGGTTCCAGCCGGGTTTGCCGCCGTTGCAGCCGCAGTCCGACCGCCAGCGCTCTACGCCATGCGAACACGACCAGGCGGTGTTGTCGACGACCTCGGCCTCAAACTGCGGCGGAAACTTTTCAAGAAACTCGCCATAGTTGGTCAGCGTGGCGAGGTGGTTTTCCTCGATCCAGTGGAGCGCGTAGCTGAGCGCCATTTCGCCGTGCTTATGATGATGCCCGTAACTTTCCCCGTCTGTAGCCACGTGCGAAAGCTGGGGCTCGCCGCTCGCTTTATCGTTGTGGAAGCCGCCGACCAGGCGCTGGCCGAAGACTTCGCCGGAGTTCAGCAGGCCTTCAAACGCGATGGCGCGGGAGCCCGGGCCGTCGTAGAAAAAGACGGCGATGGTGCGACCTTCATCGAGGTGCACGAGGTACGGGTGCGTGGGATCGACGCTCGCGTTGGCCGTGTCGGCCCAATGGCTCTGGTTGGCCTGCACGGCTTCGGTCGCGGCGGCGCGGCGGATCATCGAGCCGGGGCCGGGGTTCGCGTCTTCTTCCGCCTGCACGAGCGCGTCGGCGTGGGCGGCGGCTTGCAGGGCAGCTTCGCGGGCGTTGCGGTAGCTGACCACCGGCATATCGGTGGCATGAGACGCCGTAGCGTCCGTAACGCGGCGGCGCAGGATGGGTTGCGCTGGGACTGGTTCGGGGTCAAGCGCGGCAGCCTCCGCGCGCGCGGAGATTTCGCTTTCCGCCAGCCGTCGCGTGCGGGCGCACTGGTTAGGCGCGAGAATGGTGTACTTGATGCCCTCTTCGGCCATGATGTCGAGAACCCAGCGGGCGACGGCGGTTTCGGCCAGCCACATGCCTTCGGGCTTGCGGCCAAACCGATGCTCGAAGTCGGCAATGCCCCAACGGATCTGGGTGCGGGCATCGCGCTCGTTGGCGAGCGGCATGATGATGTGGTTGTACACCTGCGCCACCGCCGAGCCGTGGCCGCTGTAGCGCGCGGCGCTGGCGCGGTCGGCGTCCTGGATCATGCGGTAGGTGCGCGGGGCGAAGTCGGCCAGCCAGGAAAGCAGCGTAGGGCCAAAGTTGAAGCTCATACGCGCGTAATTGTTGACGATGCGGACGATCTCATTTTCGAGATTGGTGATGCGCGACGCGCCGTTGGGCGCATAGCACTCGGCGGTAATGCGGTCGTTCCAGTCGTGGTAAGGCGCGGCGGACTCCTGCACCTCCACGGTTTCGAGCCATGGGTTTTCGCGCGGCGGCTGGTAAAAATGGCCGTGGACGCAGATGTAGCGGGAAGACGTGGAGGACGGCGCGAGGGAAGGTGTCTCAGGCATGGCGGCTGCTACCAGTGTACGGCGTGAATCCCTGTGTATTCGGTCTTGACCGGCAGGCGGGGAGGCGTCAGACACTGGCAGAAGTAAGCGCCAGGGCGGCTGCATACCGCGCGGAGTTTTTTTTTATATTATAAGTCTTATAAAGACTACTAATGCAATCTTCATGAGCGCAGCCTCAG
>CALMON010000085.1 GCA_937871785.1 uncultured Granulicella sp. | reverse complement strand
CGCTTATCCAGGTAGGCACCCGGGAAATGCTGCTCAGTGCCTCCGTTCGTGAATACCAGGCAGACAGCAGAAGAGCTGCGACGAACCCTGGAACCCCATGGGCGGTGTCTGGATAGCGTCTCTAGCCTTTGCAATCGGGTATCAGATATGTCGGAAGGGGTCGTATTTCGACGTTCATGTGTCAGATCGGCACTGGCCAGATAGGGTATACCTCAGCGAAAACGCTGGTCGTTACTTCCGAAAAATGCGTTTCTCAGGACTCATCCTGGACACCGTCTTGCAAGCGGGGTGACGTGCGACGCTTATTCTCCAAGTAGATCTATCCTGCCGGATATTCCCGGGCGAAAGTCTTGCGGACGCTGTATGCATGGCCGTGCTAGCGTTGCTAACTCCAGTAATCGAAACCGATCGCCTCTACAAGCCGGGAATGTACGCAGTGCAGACGTGCAAGAGCAGAAGTAGCCTGTTGTGCAAGCTCTCTTGAATCGCATGCATACCCACCCGGGGTTGGAGGATAACGCTCGTCGCCCCACTCAATCAGAGAAGTTACGGCCCCGGTGGTTGCAATTTGCACTTGCCATCCCTGAGCCACATCAAAGTGCAGCAAACGGGGTGGGCCTTGGCCGCCATCTGCAAAATATCGGAGGATAGTAGAAGTTTCGTGAATGCTATCGTTCCAGAAAAAGTTTGTGAGCACCTCGCCATCCGCAACCAGTAGAGGTCTTGTGCAAAAGTACGGAAATGGGCGAAGCGAATCGGTTTTCCTATATTTGGTTGCTATCTCGACGATGCGGCGGTAATAGTCGATCAAGGCATCTTCCCGATCGAGCGCTTCCGCAGTGGTTACCCGATCGGTGAATTGGTGGTAGACCGATATCTGGTAGATCGATACGGGCGGTCTCCCACTGCTGACGTGTATAGGCGTTTGCCGGACCGATATAAAAATTCGGCTCTAAGATAAACGATGCATCACAAGTAGTCGGTCTCACCATTTTGGCGTGGGCTATCCACGCACCTTGTGCGCCTGTCGGCATTGACCAGACGCTGCTTTGTGCGGGCACGTGTGAGTCGTCCCGAGGTGCCTTGAACCGTCCGAAGTGACCAGAAAACCTTTCGATCAATTTCGCGAACATCTCCGTCATACAGGCACTCCGATCAGAACAGAGGAACACAACAGCAGCTCCAGACTAAGCTCTAGAGGTCAAAGACTTACCCATCTCTTCGGGCAATGAGCCACTCAGTGTAAAGATTCACGACGAGTCAGCTGGTCCAGCAAGCGAAGCGTCTTGGTGAGCGACTTCTGTCTTCGTTTTTCTTGCTCCAGTAAACGGCTGAAGCGTATGAGAGAATCTGCAAGCTGACTGATCATGTCCCGCGCGAAAGCTGCTGCTCTGAAGTGAGCAGGCTGGGTCCTTTGATGTCGCAATAGCGGAAGTCTACCCCCAAAGCGGACAGGTCTCGAGAGGTCCGAGGCCCGCTGACGAGCGAATCTTTAGCTTCGCGGGAAGAGTTCGTTCTCGTAGGCTGCAAATGCGGCTTCGTTGTCCCCAGGATGGGCAAGCAGGGCTCGAGCAAGTTCCGCGCCATCGTACATGGCGAGGTTGGCACCCTCGCCTGCGAACGGGCTCATCAAATGAGCCGCATCTCCGAGCAGGGTTACGCCTGGAACCCGTTTCCACCTGTGATCGATCGGCAGAGCGTAGATGGGCCGGAGCAATGGGTCGACTTCACTGTTGTTTGCGAGAGGCCATGAATGGCTCATGACCTACGAGACAATCGGAGTTGTGTCAGCGGAGAGCGCGATCTGTTTTTGTGCATCAAGAGCGGCAAGTCGTTGCTGTAAAGCTCCGCGTACTAACGTGTACGTGTCGCTTCCGAGAGGAAGCCGCAGGGGAGCTGGGTCGGTATCGACAGAAGCGATCATGGCAAGAGCGACTTTGACCGCATCGCCCGGGATCGGAAAGGCGTTGTTGGCGACAGCTCGGCGAACGTCGCCTACGGGAGTGTTCTCGTAGACGTCCATCACCGGAGGGCTAATCATCCCTGATACGAAGTTGGTTCCCGTTGCTCCCGGCTCTACTATCGTGAAACCGATGTGGAAGGGAGCTACCTCTTGAGCGACAGACTCGACAAATCCTTCAATACCCCATTTGCTTGCGTGATACATGCTGAACGTCGGGAAGGCAAACTG
Organism: uncultured Granulicella sp.; assembly: GCA_937871785.1. Taxonomy (GTDB): domain Bacteria; phylum Acidobacteriota; class Terriglobia; order Terriglobales; family Acidobacteriaceae; genus Granulicella. The sequence continues at coordinate 2,577 of CALMON010000085.1, read as the reverse complement.
GCCTCCCGTTGAAGACACCTGGAGAACACGTCCACCACCTTGAACTCTGAGGTGTGGCAGCGCGGCGCGGATCACCTGGATGGAGCCAATAAGATTTGTGTCGATCTGGTGCCGGATTTGATCGTCGCTCACCTCTTCTGCGGCCCCAAAGAGACCATAGCCCGCATTGTTCACGATCACCTGGATCTGTCCTAAATCAGCAAAGGCCGCATTAACGACTTTGCGGATGGCAGGCGTGTCTGTGAGGTCTAGATAGGAAAGCCATAGCTGTTCGCCGTATTTCGCCTTGAGATCATCCAGTTGCTCCAGTTTGCGAGCTGTACCGGCGACCCGGTCGCCGCGTTCCAGAAGATGCTCTGTCATGATGCGGCCAAAGCCACTGTTTACTCCCGTAATAAACCATGTACGTTGCGACAAGGCGTAGTCCTTTCGATCACTCTGCAGCTGCAGGAAGAGGTTGTAATTGAGATTGAATGGCAGGGAGGTCGAGTAGAAACCACATCTCGGCGATTTCGCCGTCCTGAAAACGATAGAAAGCCAACTCTTGGAATCGGATGGACTGTCCCGTAGGAGCATTCCCAAGCCAATTTGTCCCTGGTGTGCCCGAATCTTCGAGGCGAACTGCAACTAAGCTGCCATCCGTCACAAGACCCTCAATCTTCCAGCGGAAGTCGGGAATCGCTTCAATGTTGGAAACGATCGCTTTCGCGTAGTCCGCTAGCGACGTCAGTTCACCACGAAACCGATGGGATTATGCACGAACTCAGCAAGCCTGGAGAAGCGCCGCTCGTTGCAGCAGGACAAGTAACGCGTGTAAACGTTTCGGAGATCGGCCATTGGAATCCTTTCTGCTCGATAAGCCGTGATGTGCCCCTTTGCGGGTAAGCAAGCGTTTGGTCTCTCAGAAGACGACTGTGTCGAAGATAGCCCACGCCCTGAGACGCCGCATTAGAGCGAATCTATAATCCTTGCTTCAGCGTCCAATAAAGATGGAACCGATGTCAGAGGTGCTCGCTTTACTGAAGCCGCAGACTTACATGTCAGCCGGTTTGAACGCTGCAGGAGCCTGGGCGATACAGTTTCCCGCGCATGACTACATCAAGTTCAATGCAGTCACGAAAGGCTTCTGCTGGATCGCTGTTGAGGAGGGTGGGAAACCACAAAGGCTGGAAGCCGGCGACTGCTTTCTGCTTCCGAGCGGACGCCCTTTTGTTTTGGCGAGCAATCTTTCTCTACCGAAAATGCCGGCAGAAACGGTCTACACCGAGAGCTGTGACCGTACCGGAATCTGTAATGGCGGGGGAGAGTTTTCCTTAGTGGGAGCCCGTTTCGAGTTTTCCGGCGAACAGGCAAGCTCCCTATTCGCCAGTCTGCCCGCCGTTGTGTCTGTTCGTGAATCGTCAGACCAGGCCTCGGTACTCCGCTGGTCGCTAGAAAGATTCGAACGGGAGCTCCAGGAGCAAAGTCCGGGTTCTTCCCTCATCGCCGAACACTTGGCACATATCATGCTGATTCAGGTTTTGCGCCTGCACTTGGCTACCAACCAGCACGGGGGAGTGGGATGGCTTTCTGCCTTGGCCGATCCTCAGCTCTGTGCAGCGCTGGCGGCAATGCACGGCGATGTCTCACGTCGCTGGACTCTGGAGGAACTCGGGAAAACCGCCCACATGTCCCGGTCGGGTTTCGCGAGTCGCTTCAAGCAGGTGGCCGGGCTCAGCCCCATGGAGGACCTGGCACGCGGGCGGCTGCACGTGGCCGCCGCACGGCTTAAGCCCACTTCCCACATCATCCGAAGAATGGCTAACTCGGTGGGCTATGAATCGGACGCTGCCTTCAGCACGGCCTTCAAAAAGGCTATGGGACAGTCTCCGCAGCATTATCGGCACGCTCACCGCGCAACAGATACGTTACGGGTAGCTGGTGGAGAATGAACCAGATCCGGCCGAGCTTGCAAAGGAGGGTTTGTGAGAACATCTCGGCAGTCGCCAAGAACTGCCTTTGTGGCACAAACACGCATGTTACGTCACGATAGCGTATACCTTACCGCGACATTAGTACACGCGAACGCCAGCAAAAACGACGTTCATGGAGTGCTGCATTATGTTCTCACAAACGCTGGTTATTGAAACGCATCTCACCATCCGCACCTTCTCGCAAAACATGTGTTTTGAAAGGACAAGTATCCTCCTTGCGAGTTTCATGCATCCGATCCGCGACTCCGACAGCGCTTCTAGAAAGGGTCTGCTCACGGCGAATCGCGTCAGCTCTGGTAAGCGTCGCAAGCCGCACGAATTTCCTGACGAAGCCATTGATGTGCCGCATCGTGTTCCAGCCGGGAATGCCAAATCATCACGTAGTGAAACGTGCCGAGTAGCTTTGGTGGCGAAAGAATGGAAAGCTGCGGATCATGCGGAACTGAACAGGCAAGACGCTTGGGTATGGTCGCAATCAGGGTCGTTCCGGCCACCGCCGTCATCGCCACGTTGAAGTGAGAAACACGTATCGGGCAGTAACGTCTGTGGCCTGCAGCGGACAATCTCTGGTCCGGGATCGTTTGTGACCCGCCAAAGACACCCA
>CALMON010000084.1 GCA_937871785.1 uncultured Granulicella sp. | reverse complement strand
CGCCTCGACCGCGCTCTCCACACTCATCAAAGGCTTGCCGCTTGCCTACAACAAGGACCTGCAGGAAGGCCAGGAGCAAATCTTCGACGTCGCCGACACGCTTGCCGGACTGCTTAGCGTTCTACCGGGCTTCACTTCCAGCCTCAACTTCCGCACCGCCGTCATGGAAACTGCCGCGCAAACCGGCTATCTGAACGCCATGGCCGCCGCAACCTATCTTTCCAACAAGGGACTTCCTTTCCGCAAAGCCCACGAGGTGATCGGCAACGCGGTGCGCCTCGGCCTCGACAAGGGCGTCGAACTGAACGACCTCGCGTTGACTGATCTGCAGCAGCTTAGCCCCTATTTTGCAGACGACTTCTTCTCCGCGATCTCGCTCGATAAAACAGTGGACTGTCACGACGTTGCCGGCGGAACGGCACGCGACCGTGTAGACATCATGCTGCAGGCATACGCAGAGCGCCACTCACACCTCACACCTCGCAGCTCAAACCTAAATCGAATCACGGCCTCACTCCACACGCCCAGCGATCCCGAAGGAGACCACTAATTGTCCGAAGCCGTGCTCTCCCTCCACGTCACGCCGCAACCTTCTGAGCTCGAAGGCTACGAGCCGATCGCCCTTACCTGCTCGCTGCCCCTGCCCATCGTCACGCGCAAGGCCCGCGTACAGGACGCGCGCGACATCTTCGACCTCGTCAACTCACTGTCCGCCGACGGCACGCTTCTGCGCCGCAGTTACGCCGAGCTTTGCGAAAACATCCGCGACTTCACGATCGCCGAGCGCCCCGTCGGCGAGCACGCAGCCGAGTTCCTCGGCTGCGGCGCGCTGCATCTGTATGGCCCCCACCTCGCGGAGGTCCGCTCCATTGTCGTCAAACCCGAAGCCAAGGGTCTCGGTGCCGGGGGCCAGTTGATCGATGCGCTGATCGACGAAGCCGCCGATCACCAGGTCATGAGCGTCTGCCTGTTCACGCGCATTCCCGAGTTCTTCGACCACAAGGGATTCCGCGTCGCCGACCGCACGGCCATGCCCGACAAAATCTACAAGGATTGCCAGACCTGCCCGCGCCTCTACGCCTGCGACGAAGTCGCCATGGTGCGCGGTCCGCTACCGAAGGTCGCTGTGCTCGGCCCCAGCACCCTGCAGCGGCCGGAGCTTGTACAGCTACAACTTATCCCCACCGGAACTGGCCGTTAAGCATTTTTCGGAAATGTAACTCAGCGCTCCTATTCTGATGGACATTTCCACGGAAGACGCCCCAGCACGAAACGTTTCGGTTTCACAACCAGAGGGAAGGGTCCGGAAAGTGAAAGGCCCCTGAAAGCAGCGGGCTTTTCGCAAACTGCTCTACATTCCCGGCAAGGGAGGCGTTTGTATTCCGCCCATGTGCGCGATGTTGTCGATCATTTCCGCGTGCTGCCGAATGACCTTCTCGGCTTTAGCCACGACCAGCTTCAGTTCGGGGTTGGTCGTCTTATTCTCCTCGTCGATCATTTTCTGCAAATCGTCACGATGATCCTTCACCATGGCCTCTACATAAGCATGATCGAAACTGCTGCCTGACTTCATCTTCAACTCGTCGTACTTCACGTGATCCATCACCTCCGGACCGCTTGGCATTTTCACTCCAAGCTTCATGGCAAGCGGCTTCATATTGGCCGCAAGCATCTCGTGGTCCGAAATCATTTTCGTGGCGAAGTCGCGTACGTTCTTGTCCTGGCTCTTTTGCAGCGCCAGCTTGGCATAATTCACTTCCGCCATGTTGTCCTGCGCCGTGTCCGCGATGAACTTTTTGTCGGCGTCCCTGGTATCCTGTGCGCGGACGAAACCCGTCCCGCAGCAAAGCGCGCAAGCAACGGCGACGGCGTGTAATTTGAGGGTCTTCATAGAGGGCTCCTTTACCTGCAAGTGATTCGAGTACAAGATTCCCGGAGTCAGTTGCATCCTGCACGTAAACTCTTCACCAGGCCTTGTACCAACCGCTGCTCTCCTGCAGCTGAATCGATCCGCCGAAAAGGCCGCTCAGCCGCTCCGCCGTCAGCAGTTCCACCTTGGCTCCATCCGCCACAATTCTGCCGTCAGCCATCATCACCACGCGCCGCATGTCCGGCAAAATATCCTCGATATGATGCGTGATCAGCACGATAGCCGTACCTGCCTGCGCGAGCCGGCGCAGCGTCTCGCGCAGGTCGCGCTGCGCTGCCAAATCCAGAGCGTTGGAAGGCTCATCGAGCAGCAGCATCTGCACGCTGCCCTGGAGCGATGTCCCTGCCATTGCCCGCGCGATCATCACGCGCCGCTGCTGCCCCGCGCTCATTTCGCCGACCAGCTTGCCGCGCAGAGTTTCGCCGCCGACCAACGCCAGCAGTTCTGAGACCTTGTCCCGCATTTCGGCCGTTACGGTCAGGTTCGGCCACAGCGTGGAGCTTGAAAAGAAACCCGTCAGCACCGCCTCTTCGCCGGTGCAGCCGCGCGTTTGACGTCCGGGCACATCGGCGCTCACCACGCCCATCAGCCGCTTTAGTTGCGTCACATCCCAGCGCTCGCGGCCTATCAACCGCACGCGCATGTCCGGCCGCGCCAGCGGGTAGAGCTCGCAGGTTATTGTCTTGAGCAGCGTCGATTTTCCGCAGCCGTTTGGACCAAGGATGGCAAGATGCTCGCCTGGCTCAATCCGCAGGTTGATGTCGTGCAGCACGATCTGGCTGCCGCGCGCCACCGTCACATGTTCAAAGTCAACAATTGCGTC
>CALMON010000083.1 GCA_937871785.1 uncultured Granulicella sp. | reverse complement strand
AGACGGCGTTGGGGGGTACAAATTTCGCACGCTCGTGGGCGCGCTTGCGCTCCACGCCGCGGTTGAACACGCGCGTGATCCGGATGTCCCCTTCCCCGCTCGCGGCCAGCACCTCCGCGAACGCGCTGCCTACCGTGCCGAACCCCAGCAACCCGACCCGTACTGTTTTCCGCTCTCCCGCCAAAGTCTCCGCCCCTTCACCGCCGCACCTTGCCTGCGCCAAATTCTCTAGTACCTCACCTTGAACGGGCTCCGCTCCCACTCGGCAAAACTTTCCCAGGCCTGCTCTGCGGCGACCTGCACGATGGGAATGGTGCGCTGCGCCAACGGCTTGCGGACTTCCTCGTACAGAAACGAGTCGTCGAATCCCACGCGTGCCGCGTCGGTCGCATTGTTGCCGTAATAGATAGCCGCGCAGCGCGACCAGTACAGCGCCGCCAGGCACATTGGGCACGGCTCGCAGCTTGTGTACACCTCACACCCGTCGAGCTGAAACGTTCCAAGCGCCTGGCACGCGTTGCGGATCGCCGTGACTTCGGCGTGCGCTGTCGGATCGTTCGTGGCGGTCACCTGGTTGGCTCCCGTCGCGATCACCTTGCCGTCCTTGACGACGACCGCGCCAAATGGCCCGCCGCGCCCGCTGCGGACGTTCTCGGTTGCCAGCGCAATCGCCTGCTGCATAAATTCAAGATGCATCGAAGGGGAGTTTCCTTGCATAATCAGCACTATGGTACATGCTCTTCGGTCCCGTCGAGTGGTCACCCCGCAGGGCGAGCGCGACGCCGTCGTGACGTTTCGCGACGGCCTGATCCTCGGCATGCATGAGCCGGATGAGATTCTCAAGGACGTCGAAGTCGAAGATTTGGGCGACGCCGCGCTGCTGCCCGGGCTTGTCGACGTCCACACCCACATCAACGAGCCCGGCCGCACCGACTGGGAAGGCTTCGCCACGGCCACCCGCGCCGCCGCCGCCGGCGGGTTCACAACGCTGGTCGATATGCCGCTCAACTGCCTGCCCGAAACGATTGATCCGGAAGCGCTGGAGCTGAAGCGCGACGCCGCACAGCGCGGTGACCCCGGCGGCGGCAATCAATGCATGGTCGACTACGCCCTGTGGGGCGGAGCGGTCGATGGCAACCAGCACCAGCTCGGACCGCTCGCCCTGGCCGGCGTGCCGGGCTTCAAATGCTTTCTCATTTATCCCGGCTGCGACGGCTTTACCTCCATCGACCGCGTCCACCTTGAGCTCGCGCTGCCGTACATCGTCCGCACCGGCCTGCCGCTGCTGGTTCACGCCGAGCTCGCCGAGCCGATCGACCGCGCCGTCGCTCGCCTGAACAGCGAAGGCGCGGACTGGCGCCGCTACGCCACGTACCTTGCGTCCCGCCCGGACGACGCCGAGCTCGACGCGATCGACCTGCTGCTCGGCTTGTGCCGGCAGTATCGCTTTCGGCTCCACATCGTGCATCTGGCGACGGCGCTCGCGCTGCCGAGGCTCGCCGCCGCCAGGGCCGAGGGGCTGCCCGTTACCGTCGAAACCTGCCCGCACTATCTCCACTGCGCGGCGGAAGACATTCCCGACGGCGCGACGCTCTACAAGTGCGCCCCGCCCATCCGCTCCCGCGCCAACCGCGACGCCCTTTGGCAAGGGCTGCTCGACGGCACCCTCGACCTGATCGCCACCGACCACTCCCCCTGCCCGCCGGCGATGAAGCGCCTCACGGCGGACTCGCCCGGCGAAGAATCCGGCCGTTTCGACCAGGCCTGGGGTGGTATCGCGTCGCTTTCGGTCGCGCTGCCCTTGCTGTGGAACGACTGCGCCGCCCGCGGAATTCCTTTTGCCCGACTCGCCCAATGGACCGCCGCCGCGCCGGCGCAATTGGCCGGCCTTGGCCTGCACGTCGGCTCCATCGAACCGGGCAAGCACGCCAACTTTGCGGTGTTCGACACGGAGGCGACCACCACCGTCACGGAACACAATCTTCATTACCGGCACAAAGTTTCGCCCTACATGGGGGAAGCGCTCCGAGGCAAGGTTCTCGCCACCTACCTTCGCGGCCAACGCGTTTACACCTCTGCCGGTGAAGGCAGCGGCCCATTTCCCCTTGCCCCCATGGGTCGCGAATACGCCCTGTCCCTCCACGCCAAACTCACAACTCAAAACTGAAGACCTCAAAACTGATCCAACCCGACGGGAACCAGACTTACCCATGCCCTCAAACACCATCCCCAACCCAACGCTTGAAGCCTGGGATCGCCTCGAAGGCGATTACGCGATGCGGGCGATCCTGCCCCTGAACGGCTCAAAGGCATGGGCCATCGGCATGGTTAACGCCGGTCCGTTCGACACGCCCGACCAGTGCTTTGCCGCCGCCGACACAGTCTGGAAAGCGCTCCCGCCCGAGGACTGGCAGCAAGCCTTCGACTCGCACCCCCGCATCGGCGAAACGAAAGCCAAAGCCGCCACGGAGCAGAGTCTTGCGATGTCCGCCACGGAGCAGGCAGCCGCCAAACCCGATGCCGCCACGAGCGCCGCACTCGCCGGAGCCAACCGGGAGTATGAGGCAAAGTTTGGACGCCTCTTTATCGTCTGCGCCACTGGCAAAACGGCTGCGGAAATGCTCCGCATCCTAAAAACCCGGCTCCGCAACGACCCCGCCACCGAACTCCATGAAGCCGCCGAACAGCAGCGGCAAATCACGCAGCTTCGCCTGCGCAAGTGGCTCGGCGTCGCATAACGCCGTCTGCACATCGTCCTTGAGAGCTTTCAGAAGAGGCGTCGACCGAAGTCGATTACACTAGCTCCTCATGGGCCTTTCCACCCACATACTCGATACCGCGCTTGGCCGTCCCGCCGCGGGCGTCGGCCTGAAGCTGTTCCGCTATCGCGAAGATGCCGACGGCGATGCCTGGCATCACCTTGGCGACGGACAGACCGACGCCGACGGCCGCTGCAAAACCCTGCTCGGCGAGCACCCCTTCGAGGCCCTGACCTACAAAATCCTGTTCGAAACCGCCGCTTACTTCAGCGGCCTTCGGCTCCCGTCGCTGTACCCTTATGTGGAGATCGTCTTTACCGTCGCCGATCCCGCGCAGCACCACCACATCCCGCTGCTGCTTACCGCGAATGGCTACACCACCTACCGGGGAAGTTGAACCAGAGACGCTGATCAAGCTGACAAAGGAATCTGATGCCCGCCAAACTTCACACCCACCGCTACGGCAAATCCCGCGTCCGCCTCATGCGCATCACCCGTCATGAACAGCATCAAGACGTCGACGAGTGGACCGTGCAGGTGCTGCTCACCGGCGACTTCGACGAGGTGTTTACCGTCGGCGACAACACCCGCGTGCTCGCCACCGACACCATGAAGAACACGATCTACTCCCGCGCGCGCGAGTCGCAGGCAGCCAGCATGGAAGACTTCGCCAAGGAGTTGATCGACTTCCTGCTCGGCCGCAACCCGCAGGTTTCTGGCGCGGAGGTGGTTATCGAGTCGACCCTGTGGAAGCGCCTCACTGTCGATGGTCAGCCCTTCCCGACCGCCTTCATGCGCGGGTCGGACGAGCGCCAAACTGCCACGGTCTCGCGCCAGCAGTACGGGGCCTTTGCCATTCGAAGCGGCTTCGACCGCCTCACCATTATGAAAACCGCTAAGTCAGGTTTCGTCGGCTACATCCGCGACGAGCTCACGACCTTGCCGGAAACCACCGATCGCCTGTTTGCCACCTCGGTCACCTGCAACTGGCCGTACACGGAAAAGGCGATCGCCGAAGGCATCGGCTTCGATAAGGTGCGCCATCATCTCCGCAGCATCATGCTCGACACCTTCGCCAGACACGACTCACTCAGCGTGCAGCAGACGTTGTTTGCCATGGCGGAAGCCGCGCTCGGCCACACCGCTATTCTTGACGAGATCTACATGCTGATGCCCAACAAGCACCAGCTTCTTGCCAATCTGAAGCCCTTCGGGCAGGACAACCCGAACCACATCTTCGTGCCTACCGACGATCCCCACGGCACCATCGAAGCTACCGTCCGCCGCGCCTGAGCACTATGCCTGACACCACCCGAGCCGCCCACACCATCGCCCGCTGCCGCGAGCTCGCGCGTATCACCGACGTCGCCGGCGAAACCACACGCCTCTTCCTTTCGGAAGCGACAAAGGGCGCACATGCGCTTGTTTCTTCGTGGATGATGCGCGCCGGCCTCCATGTCCGCATGGACGACACCGGAACCCTGCACGGCTCACGCCCCGCAGCCGCGGCCGACGCCCCCACCCTCCTTTTCTTTTCGCACCTTGACACCGTACCCAATGCCGGCGCCTTCGACGGCCCGCTCGGCGTGCTGCTACCTCTCACCGTCCTCGAAGAGCTCGGCCCCGCGTCGCTCCCGTTTCATATTGAGATCGTCGCGTTTTCGGAAGAAGAAGGCATCCGCTTCGCGTTTCCGTTCTTTTCCTCGCTTGCCGCCACCGGCCAGCTTACCGAGGACCACCTCGCCCGCACGGACGCCGCCGGCATAACGCTCCAGCAAGCGCTGCAGCACTTCGGCCTGAACCCCGCGCTTGCCACCGAAACCGCCGCGCTCCCCCCCAACACCCGCGCAGCGATCGAAGTCCACATCGAGCAAGGCCCCGTGCTCGAAGCCGACGACAAACCCCTTGCCATCGTCAGCACCGTCATCGGCCAGTCGCGCCTGCGCCTTACCTTTACCGGCGAAGCCAACCACGCCGGCACCACGCCCATGCCGCTGCGCCGCGATGCCCTGGTCGCCGCCGCGGAGTGGATCGCCGAAGTGTCCCGCTTCGCCGCCGGCTACAAGCAACTCGTCGCCACGGTGGGCAAGGTCGAGGTGCTTCCGGGCGCGGTGAACGTTGTTCCCGGCATCGTGACCTGCACGCTTGATGTGCGCCATCCTGCCGACGCTTCCCGCCACGCCGCAGTCGCGCAACTGCTTACCAAAGCCGAGCACATGGCCGCCTCACGCGGCGTGCGCGCCAGCGTCGAGCGCCTTGCCGAGCAGGCCTCCGTCCCCATGGACCCACTTCTCACCGAAGCGCTGGCGCAAGCTGCCGCTCGCGCCGGCTACCCGGCGGACGAGATGTTTTCAGGTGCCGGCCACGACAGCATGATCCTCGCCCCGCACGTCCCCACGACGATGCTGTTCGTGCGCTCGCCTGGCGGCCGAAGCCACCACCCCGACGAAACCGTTCTCGAGCTCGACGTGGAAGCCGCCATCGCCACGCTGATCGACTTCATCCAACATTCCGCCGCCGTCACTCTCACTCACACCTGACACACTCTCTCTTCCTTGATCATCGCCGCCATCAAATCCGGAACCGACGCCGTAGCCCCCCTGCCGCCCGCGACCTTCCACCGCACCCTGGAAGAGTCACTCTATTGCCCCAAGTGCAGCGCCTGCTATTCGCTGGTGCTCGACTATGACCAGGCCGTAAAACGTCACTTCGCGGAAGACTCCCGCCGCCACTTCGCCATGCTGCGCAAGGCCATTTTTCTCGACCACGCGACCGACCACCGTACGACGCACTTTGAAACCAACGGCGTCGTGGTCACGCGCCACGAAGCGAAGCGGCCCGCGGTGCTCGACCTCCAGCCGCTCACCAGGCTCATCAATTAGCCGCTCCGCAGTAGCCGCCTGATAAACTACAACGTGTGAGCCTCGTCCCTACCCTCGACCGTCCCACCGCTTCGCCGCAGCCCGTGCAGAAGCCGAAGGTCGGGTTTGTTTCGCTCGGCTGCCCCAAAAATCTCGTCGATTCCGAAGTGATGATGGGCCTGCTGCACCACAACGGCGCCACGCTGACGCCGGACGCCGAAGATGCCGACATCATCGTCGTCAACACCTGCTCGTTCATCGACACCGCCAAACAGGAGTCGGTCAACACCATCCTTGAAATGGCCAAGCACAAGCTGGCCGCGGGTGGCCGCGCGCGCAAACTGATCGTCGCCGGCTGCCTGGTCGAGCGCTACCGCGACGACATCATGGCGAGCATTCCGGAGGTCGACGCGGTCGTCGGCACGGGTGAGTTGGAACAGATTCTCGCCGCCGCCGGCCTTTCGCCGACGGGCCACGCGTTCGGCGACGGCAACCCGTTCAACATCCTTCCACAGACAACCGCGACCCTGGGTGCCCCATCGTCACCGACAGCTCCATCACCGATCAGGATGGGTCTCGGCGCAGCCGACCCTTCCACGGGCCTCCAACTCCCCGACAATCTCACCCCCGCCGACCTGGGCCAGCCGTCCATCGACTCCCACATTCAGCACGACCTCGCCGTGCTTCCTTCCGGCTCGTCCGTTGCTCTCGGCGACACCCTGGTGGCGCGCGCCGCGTCTTCTGTTTCCCAGCATTCGCGCCCGCTTAGCGACGCGACCGTCGCGCCACAGCTACAGATTGTCCAGAGCCTCGCCGAAACCGGAACCACCCACGGCTCCGACGCCCTCACCCATCGCGGCAACCACGTCGCGCACGTTTCGAACCCCGACAAGCCCGCCGGCAACACCGGCCCTGCCGCGTCGTACCGCGCCGCTGAACCCATCACTCCTTTGGGCTACGCCGCCGAAGGCTCCCGCCCCGAGGGCGACCTGCGCGAGCGGCAGGGCCGCTTTTCGCGCGAGGCCTGGATGATCGATGGGTCCGGCGCGAAAGCCGCGTTGCCCGACTACCTGTACTCCGACGCCACCCCTCGCATTCTCGCGACACCGAGCGCGTCGGCCTACATCAAGATCGCCGAGGGCTGCGACCACCCCTGCACCTTCTGCATCATCCCGCAGCTTCGCGGCAAGTTCCGCTCGCGGCGCATTGGCTCGATTCTGGCCGAGGCGCAAAACCTGATCGCGCAGGGTGTCCGCGAAATCACCCTCATCGGCCAGGACACCACCTGCTACGGCGAAGACCTCGGCCTATCGGAAGGGCTCGCGCAACTACTCGACGCGCTCGCCCCGCTGCCCGGTCTGCGCTGGCTGCGCTTCCTCTACACCTATCCAAACAAGGTCACCACGCGCCTGCTTGAAACGATCGCCCTGCATGCGAATGTAGCCAAGTATCTCGACGTTCCGCTGCAACACGCCAGCCCGTCCGTGCTCAAGGCGATGAAGCGCGGTGGCTCGGGCGACATCTTTCTGAAGCTGATCGAAAAAGCCCGCGCCCTTGTTCCCGGCATCGTCATCCGCACCAGCTTTATCGTCGGCTTTCCGGGCGAAACCGAAGCCGATTTTCAGCAGCTCCTGGACTTCGTTGCCGCCGCCAAAATCGACTGGCTTGGCGTCTTCAGCTATTCCGACGAAGAAGGCGCCAAGGCGTTCGAGTTTGCCGACTCCACCAAGGTACCGAAGCGAACCATTGAAGCCCGCCGCCGCAAGCTGATGAAGCTGCAACAGAAGATCAGCGCGCGCGCCAAGGCGCAGTGGGTCGGGCGTACCCTCGACCTGCTGGTCGAAGGCGAATCGGAAGAGACCGACCTGCTGTGGGAAGGCCGCACCCTTTTCCACGCCCCGGAAATCGACGGCAAAGTCTTTATCAACGACTTCGGGCCCCACGACGCCCTTGTCCCCGGCACTTTTTATCGCGCCGAAATTACCGAGTCGCACGACTACGACCTGGTTGCCACAATTCTTGAGTAGGTCATGGCGAAGCTCGAAAAGCTGCTCCAACGAGTGTCAACCAAGCCGAAAGATTTTAGCTGGGCAGAGTTGCTTCGCTTATTGACGGCTCTAGGCTACGCTTTGGAGCATGGAAGTGGCTCCAGACGCTGTTTTCGCCATCCAGACAAGCAGCTGCCATACTTCATTCACGAGCCTCATCCCTGGCAGTATTCTTAAGGAGTACCAGGTTCGCGACCTGCTCAACTTCTTGCAAGAGGAGAACTACCTATGAGTCAATTACTTCACCATCGCGGACTGCAAGGGACTGTGCAGTACAGTGCTGAGGATAAGGTGCTCCACGGTCGTGTGCTGGGTATACGCGGCCTGGTGTCCTATGAAGGTGAGAGTATCGTCGAACTTGAAAGTGATTTCCGCGCAGGCGTGGATGATTACCTTGCCGGTGTGGCCAGCGGTTCGCTGTCAGGGGAGAAGGCTTCGCAGGATGTGGTGATCTCGTTCTCGCACGCGCTTCACGAACGGGCGTTGCAACTGGCGGAACTCCATAACGAACAGCTATCGGACGTTGTCGTCCGGGCCGTCTCCCGGTTCGTAGAGGAAGCCGCCTGACATGCCTAAAACCCTTCACTGCCCCATCTGCAAAAAGCCCGTCGACCTCGCCAACCCCGAAGTTCCCTTCTGCTCCGCGCGTTGCCGCACCGTGGACCTCGGCAAGTGGGCCTCCGGCGACTACAAGATCAGCTCGCCCATTCTCGACCCCGACCTGCTCGAAGATTTGGAGCACGCGCAGCAACAGCGCAAACCCGTGCTCGACATCGACGATCTTGATACAGGCGGCACTTTTTGGAAGAACTGATTTCGCTACTGAGAATTGACCACTGACCACTCCACGTAAAACTTTTTGGGCCTGGACCGTCGGCACTTTCTTCGGGGCCGGCTTCGGTAAACCCGGCCCCGGCACTTACGGCTCCTGCGCGGCTCTGCTGCTGTGGTATGCAGGCGCGTCCGTTCTCCAACCGACGACTCTCCAGCTTGGTCTTGCGACCCTCGTGGCCGCCTCGGTCGCCACGCTGGTCGGCATACCCGCCGCGACTATCGTGGCCCGCGAGTTCGGCCGCAAAGACCCCAGCATCGTGGTGATCGACGAAGTCGCCGGCCAGCTTATCGCGCTGATCGGCCTTACCGCCACGCCCGGCCATGCGCTGCTCGCCCTCCTCCTTTTCCGCGCCTTCGACATCACCAAGCCCGGTCCAGTGCGTCGGCTGGAAGCGCTGCCCGAAGGCACCGGCATTATGCTTGACGATGTCGCCGCCGGCGCGTTTGCGCTCGTTGTCGGTCATGTTCTCATCGATCTGGCGAAACGCATACACTAGCCTTGTGACCCAGACTTCCACCCCGCATCTCGACTCGCTTCACCCCACAGCCGCCCTGCCCGGAGCTCACGTTTCGGTCACCGGCAGCCACCTCGGTCCGGCCGCTGAAGGCGCTCCTGTTCCTTCGGCCCTGGTCGGCAACACGCCGGCAGTCGTCAACCTGAGCCGGCCTTCGCGCGCCGTGATCCAGGTGCCGGAAGGCGCTCTCGCGTCCGGCCTGCAGCTTTCCAATGGGGGCGCGCCTAGCAATACGCTTCCCCTTCGCGTTGGCGTTCCGCTGTTTGAGGCCTCAAACCCGGTCGGCAATCCCGCCGTCGACAGCGACGGCAACCTCTTCGTCATGTTCTCCGGCCCGCGTGGCGAAGCGGTCGATGTTTCGATCCACCGCATCGGCCTCGACTACCAGGTTCGCCCGTTTATCCGCGAGTTGCTCAACGTGTCCGGCCTTGCCTTCGACCGCGACGGCTACCTTTACGCCACATCGCGGTCCGAAGGCGTCGTGTACCGCATTTCCCCCGAAGGCGCCGTGAGCACCTACGCCGAAGGCATGGGTATCGCCACCGGCATCGCGTTCGACGCGGCGGGCAATCTTTTCGTCGGCGACCGCTCCGGCACCATCTTCAAGATCGCCCGCGGCATCGGCAGCCTTTCCGGCGAAACCTTCGTCTTCGCCACGCTCGAACCCTCGGTCGCCGCGTACCATCTCGCCTTTCTGGACGACGGGACGCTGCTCGTCACCGCGCCCACTACGGCCTCGCATGACGTGATCCACTCGATCTCTCCCGAGGGTGAAACGGGTGTTTTCTTCCGCGGCCTGGGTCGCCCGCAGGGCATGGCAGTTGACGCGTCCGGAAACGTGTATGTCGCGGCCAGCTACCGCGGGGAGCGCGGCATCATCCGCATCCATTCTCCCAAGGACGGTACGCCGAAAACCGCGGAACTGACAATCGCCGGCAATGACCTCGTGGGGCTCGCGTTTCTTGACGAGGGTGCCGTCGCTCTCGCCACCCGCAGCGCCGTTTTCCACGTAGACCTCGGTGTGCCGGGCCGCAAGCTCCCTTAATTTGCCACGCGCACGACGATCGACCCGATCCCGTCGCTCTTCGCATATTCCCGATGCGCATCTTGGATATGCTCCATGTCGAACACGCCCTTGATCGGCACCTTGATTCGCCCGTCTCTAAGAAACCCGAGCAGTACCTCAAGGTCGGCGTTAAAGTGCGCGGACGCGCGATCCAGGCCGAAGAACGCGCTGTGTTTGCCGGTCCAGAACAGCAGATTGCGCGCGTACAGCTTAGCCACTACCGGAAAGATCGAACCGCGCCGGACATTGTTGAGCCCGGCAAGATTCATGCCGTAGCCGACCAGCATGCCGCCCTTACGCAGAATGCCGTACGACTCGTCGAAGCTCTCATACCCCAGCGGATCGAACACCGCATCGACGCCGCCAAATTCCCTCATCGCCGCGATCCATTCCTTGCCGCGGTAGTCGAACGGAACGCCGCCCCTCTTGCGCAGCTCCTCATGCTTGCCCACCGAGGCCGTCCCAAATACCTCCGCGCCAATCAGGTTGCCGAGCGTCAGCAGCGCCGCGCCCACGCCGCCGCTCATGCCGTGCACAAAGATCCGTTGCCCTTCGCGTACCTTGGCTGTTCGATACAACATGCCGTAAGCCGTGCTCCAGTCAAGCACCAAAGCCACGGCTTGCTGCGGGTCCACGCCGTCCGGCACCTTCACCAGAAACGGCTCAAGCTGGTTCGTCCGCGTTTGCTGTCCGTCATACTTGGTCAGGCACGCGACGCGCTCCCCCAACTTGAATTTCTTCGCGCCATCGCCCAACTCCTTCACGGTGCCCACCACGCTGTACCCGGGGGTGAGCGGGGCTTTCTTCTGAAACGCATAGGTGCCGCGCCGCATGTTGACGTCCGATCCCGCGACCAC
>CALMON010000082.1:545-4755 GCA_937871785.1 uncultured Granulicella sp. | reverse complement strand
CCCCAAGACCGACCCTGCGCAGCATCTCTTCCCGCACACGGTCGAGCATCGGATTCACCACCATCGAACCGTCGTTCGTCGGGTCGACACCAACCCGGAAGGGCCGCTTGCCACGCGGTGCATTCACAATCGCCACCATGGCTTCGGCAACGCTTCCTGCATCTGCGTCTTCGGGAACTATCGAAGCAAATGCAGTTTTGACTTGTTCTCCAAAGCCGTGAAACGGTCCGTCCTCGTACTCGGCCAGCCTGCCTTTGTCCTCGGGACTCGAGGCATCCGCAAAGTGGTTTGTTCCTTTGGTGAACGCACCGGGAACGACGATGCTGGTCTCAATGCCCCAGCGCGTCAACTCCTTGGCGTAAGCCACCGCCAGCGCTTCCATGCCGGCTTTCGCAGCGAAATATGGACCGAGGTACGGAGGCGTACCACCTGCTGCGCTGCTGCTTGAATTCCAGATCACCAAGCCACTGCGTTGCTCCCTCATGATGGGTAATACCGCCCGGTTCAGCCGTTGGGTGCTTACGACGTTGACGTCATACTCCTGGGCAATCTGCTCGGGGGTAAAGGCTTCTACAGGACCAAAGGTCATGTGACCTGCATTGTGGATCACAACATCGATACGACCCTGTGCTCCGACGACGGTCTGGACAGCCTTGTCGACCGATTCCTGAGAACTGACGTCGAGTTCAGTTGTCAGAAGATCGCAATTGTTCTCCATCGCATAGGCCGCGAGTTCTCGTACCTTCTCCGCTCCCTTTCCTGCGGTGTCTCGCATGGTCGCGTAGACAGTGTGGCCGGATTGCGCCAACGCCTTGGCGGCGAGTTCTCCAAATCCACTCGAAGCGCCCGTAATCATAACGACCTGTCTCATGCTCGTACTTTCTCCTATGGTTCGAGTTCTATACAAAGCCGCCGTTGACACGAATGACTTGCCCGTTAATCCAGCCTGCGTCCTTGCTCACGAGAAACGAGACGACGCCCTCGATGTCGGCTGTTTCGCCGATGCGCCCAAGCGGAACCATCTTGGCCATCGCTCCAATTTGCTCGTCGCTCTTACCCTTAAGAAACAACTCTGTTGCGACTGGCCCCGGAGCGACCGCGTTGACGGTGATCTTTCGCTCGCCGAGTTCGTTGGCGAGGACTCGAGTGAGCCCTTCAACGCCTTCCTTCGAAGCGATGTAGGCCCCGTACCCAGGAAAGCTCTTGGCAACGACACTGCTCGAGAACAGCACGATTCGTCCGCCGTCCTCGACATGGTTCGCAGCTTCGCTCATCACCAAGTAGCTGCCACGCAGATTGATGGCGATCACCTTGTCGAAGGCGTCGATGTCTCCCTTGGCGATTGGAGCGAGTGGCATGACCCCCGCCGTGTTCACCACGGCATCGATGCTGCCGAACGCCTCTTTTCCCGCAAGGAAGAGCTGCTTCACTTCTTCCGGTTTAGAAATGTCGGCTGCGATCGCGATGGCTTTGCCACCCGTCTTCTGGATTGCAGCAACCGCCTGATCTGCCTTGTCGGAGCTCCCGGAATAATGTGCGACGACGGCGAACCCGTTTGCCGCCAGTCGCTTCGCAATTGCTCCACCGATACCCCCGGATGCTCCTGTTACTAGTGCTGTCTTCATCCTGTCTTCCTCCCGCTTTCGTTCTCCACCAATCAGACGACAAAACTCATGAATCTTCCTCATGCATAATGTGGATAGTGACTATACGCCTAACGCAACTTCGAAATGCCGACCTGAACCTACTCGTAAACCTTGTTGCTTTGCTTGAGGAACGTAGCATTTCTAAGGCTGCACGGCGGCTGCGACTTAGCCAGCCTTCCATGAGCCGTGCTCTTCAGCGTCTTCGCGATCTTTTTCAAGACGAGCTGCTGACTCGCACTCCCAAGGGCTACGAAGCAACGGCGAGGGGGCAAAGTTTGCTGGACGAAGTAGCAGTTCTCCTGCCGCAGATCGATCGTCTAATCACGGGTGAAGCTTTCGATCCGCAGCGGGACAAGGCTTCTTTCCGCATTTGCGCTACTGACAACGCCACACAGCTTTACGGGCCTGTACTCTGCCAAGGGCTTTCAGCGAACAAAATCTCATACAACTTCCAGCCATGGTGTGATGAGCGCTTTCTTGAACTGGAAAGGAACAAACTCGACCTGGTTCTTGACGCTCACATGGATCTTGCGGGGGAACACCTGCATGCAGAACTTCTCTTTCGAGACGAATTTGTTTGTGTCGTCGCGAAAGACTCTCCGCTACCGGATCAACTTGCTCTCACCGACTACCTTGCCCAGGACCATATAGGAGTGAACGTCCTGCACGGCCGGCAGACACTTCCTGAACTCGCCTTGATGGTCGTCGACAAACGGCGCAGATGCCCGATATCCGTTCCCTACTTCACGGTAGCCATGAAGATGGTGGAGGGCACATCGTTTCTAGTGACCGCACCGCGGCGTCTTGCGCAGGTGATCGCGAATCCGGCTAAAACGCGCCTGATCAAGCCACCGAAACAGATGGCGGGTTTTTCGTACATGATGTATTGGCACCCGCGGCAAGAACGAGATCCACAACATCGCTGGCTTCGACAGAGATTCCGGGAAGCAACCGAGTCCATTCCCTCCATGTGATGCTCTGCCGTGACACCGACGGACGCTCGCGTCCTGCCAGATCAGCCCTGGAACAGGTCACGTCGGTCATGCCGAGGCCGTTGACCCGTCGAATCGCCGCCTTGCTTCTTCCACTTGTTCACGTTGAGCCAAAGCCCACTCGGCCAACGCTCTCACCGGCACAAGCACATCATGACCCAGTTCAGTGAGTTCATAATCTACCCTCGGCGGGATGCTTGGTGTGACCTTTCGGGAGATGTAACCATCCCGTTCCAGTCCGCGCAGTGTAGTTGTCAGCACTTTTTGTGAAATGGATTCGATGCTGCGCTTCAGCTCACTAAAGCGCATGCTGCCACGCGCGAGCATAGAGATCAGTAGAATCGACCACTTGTCACCGACCCGGGCAAGAACCTCTCCGACGGATTGGCAGACAGCCGGCGGCAGATCGCAAAAGTTCTCAATGCAAGGTCGAGGGTCGGGAACCTTCAGGTGACCTGGTTTCTTCAATGTGCCTCCTTGTGGCACCTTCCGCTTACTTATAGTATCTCGGTATCCGTTTGATACCGGGCTGGTCGTGATGGTACGGCCGCAGGTACACAAAAACGATTGGCATTGTCTGAGAAAAGACGGCCCTAACTGCGGACGTTGCCGAGTATGTCGTCGAATGATGCTCGTCGGCCTGCATCGACTGGAGATCGCTTGAGGGCGAGATGCGCGACTTGAAGTTGAAGAAGGATTCCGCGGCAAAAGCTCAGGAGCCGTGCGGTGGCCCTCGGGAAGTTTTACAAGCCTAGGAGCCCATGAATGAACCAGAAGGTGATTGTCACAAAGCCCGGTGGAGTCGATCAGATCCACCTCGTCGAAGAGTCTGAACCTACACCCGGCGACCGCGAAGTGAAGATCCGCATCCTTGCATGCGGCGTTGCGTACGGCGATGTGATGCTGCGGAAAGGCATAGGCGTAAGTGCTTCAGCCTTCCCTGTCACACCTGGATATGATCTTTGCGGCGTGGTCGAGCAAGTGGGTCCGGGAGCGTCTCTATTTTCTGTAGGCGAGATGGTTGCGGGCTTCCCGGGGAAAGGCTCCTACCAGCAATTCATTTGCCTGCCGGAATACGAGGTGCTTGCCGTGCCGCAAGGGCTCCCTCCGGAAAGGGTCGTCAGCGTAGTGCTGAACTACACGACCGCGTATCAGATGCTCACCCGAGTAGCTGCCTTACGGAAAGGCCAGACTGCGCTTATCCACGGAGCTGCTGGGGGTGTTGGCACTGCGATGCTGCAACTTGCCAGGCTGCGCGGTGTAAAGGTGTACGGCACTGTAAGTGCAGGAAAGGCCGAGACCGTAGCGCAACTCGGGGGTATCCCCATTGACTACAAGAAGGGTGACTTCTTGGCACAGCTGAAAGTCATGGAGCCGAACGGTGTTGACGCGGTCTTCGATCCAGTGGGTGGTTCACAGCTGATGCGGTCGTACCAAGCACTGGCGCCGCGCGGAAAGCTTGTCTGGTTCGGAGCCTCGGCCGCGGGAACCTCGCGCGTCGCCATGGCCGGTACGATCGCCAGATTTCTGGCGCTGAAGCTTCGTCCCGGCACAAGAAGCATTGCCTTCTAT
>CALMON010000082.1:0-535 GCA_937871785.1 uncultured Granulicella sp. | reverse complement strand
AAGCAATTTACCGAAGATGTCGCGGCTCTGATGACCTATCTCCGCAAAGGCGAGATAGAGCCCATCATCGCTGCCGTGCTGCCGCTCAGCAAAGCAGCCGCAGCGCAGCAACTGTTGGAGTCGTCCAGCGTTGTTGGAAAGATCGTTTTACAACCCTAAGCATCGCGCCGTTCGGACGTGTGTGGGCAGAGGCAGCACTGGAGCGAGGCGATAAGGTTGCGGCAATCGCGCGCAGCCTGGAGAGCGTTTCAGATCTGAAGAATTGGTTTGGAGACGCGGTTCTTCCGTTGCAGCTGGACGTTGCCGACGCTGCTCGCGTTCCGGAGGCGGTGCAACAAGCGTTCGAGCATTTCGGACGGGTGGATGTCCTAGTCAACAATGCGGGGTACAGTCTGATCGCCACGACGGAAGAGGCGACGGACGAGCAGATCACGGACCTCTTCGATGCAAACTATACCGGCGTTGTGCGCGTTCTCCGCGCAGCTTTGCCCCTGATGCGGGAGCAAGGAAGCGGTCATATACTGGGCGTAACCAC
>CALMON010000081.1:13555-16033 GCA_937871785.1 uncultured Granulicella sp. | reverse complement strand
GATCGTCGTAGGGGAGTTGACCACGAACTGGTCCACCTGTTGCTCCATGGCGCGGGCGGTGGTGCGCAGGTCGGAGATGCCCTGCGTAATTCTTGCAATTTCGTACAGGTTTTCGTGGCTCAGGGTGTGGATCTCATAGATCCTGGTGATGCTATGGTTGGCAGCCGCCGCCTGCTGCGACGCCGCGATGGCGATCTGCGCGATCATGCGGTCGACCCGCTCGGCCATGCCGATGATCCGTTCCAGCGCTTCGCCCGCTTTGGTGGTGGTCGAAACGCCGGAGTTCACCGTCGCTGTCCCCGTCGCCATGCTGGCTACGGCGGTGCGCGTGCGCTGCTGGATGCCTTCGATCATGCCGGCAATCTCTCCGGTGGCCTGCGCGGTGCTTTCCGCCAGGCGGCGCACCTCGCCGGCGACCACGGCGAAGCCGCGACCCTGCTCGCCGGCGCGGGCGGCTTCGATGGCAGCGTTCAGCGCCAGGAGATTCGTCTTTTTGGCGATGTCGTCGATCACGGTTACAATCTGCGAGATGCGCTTCGAATCCTCGCCCAGCAAGCCGACGGTGGAGGAGGTTTCACTCACCGAGTTCGCAATTTCCTGCATGGAATATAGCACCTGCTTCACGATGGAACCGCCGTCGTGCGCGGTCTGCGCCGCGTCGCGAGCGGTTTCGGCGGCGCTCTGCGTATGGCGGCTCACCTCGGCAATCGAACTCGACATTTCCGCCATGGCGGTCGCGGCCTGCTGCGTCTGCTGGCTCTGCTGGTCAATGCGCCGGTGCATCTGCTCGCTGGCGCCGTTCATGGTTTTCGCGCTGCTCGCGAGCGTTCCGGAATTCATCGATACGGTGCCGATTACGGAGCGCAGATGATCGTTCATGCGGCGCATCGCATCCGCCACACCCTGCACCTGCACCGCGCCGCGGAACTGCTTGTCTTCGCCTTCGATGAGCACGCCGGAAGCGATCGCGTCGGCGCGTTCCGCCACCGCGTCCAAGGTGCGCGACAACTTCCAGACGAGATAGATCGAAATGCTGGTGCCGACGAGCGCGGAGCTTGTCGCAATGGTCCAAAGGATGCGCTCCGGCCCAGTGTGCGCGGAAAGACACATGCAGGTCACGATAATGGCGAGGATCGTGCCTTTGATGAGGGTGAGTTTGTATTCGAGACGCATGGCTTGGACCTCTGGGGGCGAAATGGGATAAAAGGCAGGAAAAGGCAGGCGCTCAGCGCAGCCGAAGGAATAGGCGGGCGATCCACCATTGCGGCGGAGCTTGCTTCTGGACTGGGGCCGGCGCGGGCATCAGCAGCACCCGGGCGCGGGGACGCGGCGGCAGTTTTGGACGCGCTGAAGAAGGAAAGTGGATGACCTTCGTTGTGCTCACAAAAGCCGTATCGGCGAAACCGCGGCAAGCTTTAGCGCGATGATGCAGAGCGGGCGCCGAACCGAAGCGCTTACCTCACAGCCAGCTCCGCAATCGACGCGAACGTCATATCGTCGGTTGCCGCGCCGGTGCGCTCTTTCCAGTCCAGAAACAAACGCCCGTAGCTGAGTGTGATGGAATCGTCGATGCTGACACCGAGTTCCGCGAGCATGGCGTCGATCCACGCGATCGGGCCTTCAAGCTCCGCCCAGGTGCCGATTGGCGTTTCGTCGAGCACGAGATGCCCGCCGCTCTGACCGCCCGCCCACTCGGTGCGGTATTTTTCGTAGACAAACACCGGCTCGTAGCCGAGCTGATGAAAAACTTCCGCGGCGGCGGCGCAATCGTCGACGTTGGTCTCGGTTTCGATGCGGGTTTTGTAGCGCGCTTCGGCGTCCGAGTCGTCGGGGGTGCGCTTGTGGGTCAGCACGCAGCGCTCGCCGTAGGTGCGTAGGCGCAGCAACTGACCGCGCGCCCGCAGGCTGCGATCGGGCGTGTCGTAGAGCGTGTTGCGCTCAAACGTCCGGTCGGTTGCAAGCTGAAAATCACGAGCTTCGACCAACCGGCGGAAGGCCCGGGGATCGGCGACAGCGAACTTCAGTTCGATCTCGGCGCCTTGCATGGCCTCAGTGTACCTCCGCTTTGTGCGGAAACACCGCACCAGGAAGCGAATATCATGGAGATTGTGCCTCCCACTCTGCGCCTCGATGCTGGTAGCCTCCACGATGTCTCGGAGGCCGCCGCTCTGCTGCGCGCAGGGGGAACGGTCGCTTTTCCGACCGAAACCGTCTACGGCCTGGGTGCGAAGGCGCTTGACAAGGGTGCCGTGGCAAAAATTTTTCACGCCAAACAGCGGCCCTCGTGGGACCCCTTGATTGTGCATATCGCCGCGTTCGATCAGCTTCCGACAGTCGCGTCTGTACCTGAAGACCTGCGCCGGCGCGTCGGCGACCTGGCTGCCGCCTTCTGGCCCGGACCCCTGACGCTGCTGTTGCCGCGCACTTCTGCAGTGCCCGACGCAGTGACCGCCGGCCGCGCCCTGGTCGGGGTACGCG
>CALMON010000081.1:0-13545 GCA_937871785.1 uncultured Granulicella sp. | reverse complement strand
GGGCCCGCCGCACCCGGCAGCGCGCGCCTTACTGCGGGCAGCGGGGCGGCCGGTCGCCGCGCCCAGCGCCAACCGCTTCGGCCACACCAGCCCCACCACGGCCGCGCATGTGCTGGCCGATCTCGAGGGCAGAATCGATGCCGTTCTGGACGGTGGACCCACGCAGGTCGGGGTGGAGTCGACCGTGCTCGACCCCAAAGCAATGATGGTCTACCGCCCCGGCGCCGTCACCATGGCGCAGATTGCTGCGGTCTGCGGACTTGCACCGACCCTGTTCGAGCCCGGGCCAACGGCTGCGCTGCCCGAAAGCCTGCCCTCCCCTGGAGTCGGCATACGGCACTACGCTCCGCGTGCCACGCTGCTACTTGTGGAGCCGCCGGCACTCGCGCCGGGGCGCTGTCTCCTGGAAACCGCCGAAACCCTTCACGCCTCTGGTAGAAATGTGGGGATAATGCTGCCCGACGGCTGGGCCGCTCCCGCTGCAGTCGAAATCTTTCCGTGGGGTGGCTGGACGCGCCAGAACGATCTCGCTGCCGCCCTGTTCGCCGGGCTGCGCGCCCTCGATGAAGGCGGGGTCGAGGTCATCCTTTGCCCCGTACCGCCAGGTCCCGGGCTCGCGGCGGCCATGCGCGACCGGCTCGAAAAAGCCGCCCGACTTTCCTGACGGCTTGCGGGCCTGACTACTTCATCACCGACCCGGCCCCATGCGCTTCGCTGGCCTTGAACAGGTACTTAATGCCGGATTTGTAGATCATCACGCGCTGCCGTCCGGCCTTTAGCTTGATCACACACTTGTCGTACCACTCGATGACGCCGCGAAGCTCTTCGCCGTCATCGAGCACGACGCTCATTTCGGTCTGCTGCTGAATCTGCTTCTGAAAATAAAAAGCCTCAGCGTGCGAGCTTTCCGCCGGCCCGTGGCCGTCCGACATGGCGTGGCTCAACGGGTCTTCGCCGTGCACAACCTCACGGCGGCGGTCGCTGATGGGCAGGTGCGGGCGGACGAGCTTGCGGGTTCCGTTAAAGGCGGCAGCTTCCTGCCGTTCTTTCTGGGTCGGTTCGGACATGGTGTCCTCCTTATGCCACGCGGCATGGGGCGAAACGCTGAAGTAGTTGATTCGATGCAGGGACGTTGCCGGCCGGTGAGTTAGTTTCAACAGGCAGCGAGACCACGCCGCCGGTGGATTCCAGCTACGGCAGCGAGTTCAAGCGCGCGCTACAGGCGACGGCCGCCTTCCATCGCCGTCGCGAACGCGTCGAGCGATACGTTGCGCAACAGGTTGCGCCGCATTCCGCTCTGCACCTGGTCGAGCCCGCGAACGGCCGCTTCGATCCAGCCGAAGTCGAAGGTCTCGGCCATGGACCGAATTTCCGCAAAAATGTCGACGTTCCGGACACGGTCCGCCGCGCCGCCCTGCATAAGCAGCACGTCTTCCAGCACACTGCCCAGCGCCCGAAGCAGCGCCGTCGTTTTCACCTGGCCTTCCGCCCCGGCGCGGTAGGTTTCGGTCATCTTGAAGAGCGCCGTGTGGTCGCTCGCTCCGGTGCCCGCTGCCCCTCGCAGCATCGTCAACGCATCGGTGCGCGCGGCGAGCGAGGCCTGGAGGTCGAAGCCCAGAGCGCGGCCGATGGCCCCCTCGGAAAGCCGGGCGATCAGGCTCCGCTGCGTCGCCGTCCAGTCCGGCCGCAGTCTCGCCAGCAGGGCGTCGATCTCTTCGGCAGGCACCGCGCCGAGGCGGGAAACGGAGCAGCGCGAGCGAATCGTCGGTAGCAATTCGCCCGTGTTTTCGGCCAGCAAAATCAGGTGCGCGTAGGCCGGTGGCTCTTCGAGCAGCTTCAACAGCGAGTTCGCCGCCTCCTTCATGAACGCCGCCGCCGTCACGATGAAGACGCGGCGCGGAGCCTCGGACGGCTGCCGTTGCGCGCGACCGATCATGCTGCGCACCTGCCCCAGCTTTACCAGCAACTGCGGTGGGTCGGGCGGCACGATCATCACGTCCGGGTGCGTTTGGATCAGCACCCGCGTGTCTTTCTTGTCGGTTTCGCGCATGTCCTCGCGAGCCGCAACGGCGGCGTCGACTTTGGCCTGCAGGTCGGCCGGCTCCGCAATACGCGTACAGTTGCGGCAGGTTCCGCAGAACGCCGCCAGTTCGCGCCCGTCTGCCGCCAGTTCGCGCGGCTGCCGCTCGCATTCGAGCGCCATGGTCAGCAGCAGCACCAGGGTGTATTTGCCCGCGCCGCGAGGCCCGGCAACAATCAGGGAGTGCGGAAACCGTCCGGCGGCAATCGCGGCGCGCAGGTTCTCCACAACTGCCGTGTTGCCGAGAAATTCCGCAAAAGCAGCAGGAAAGGGCATCGGTTCAGTCTACCAAGGCTCTGGCGTTGGTGGCCGCCGGGCTTAAACCTGACCCATCGTTACCGCGCCGCGTACCGTCCCAGGCGCTCGCGCACAACCCGGAGAATGTGCTCGGCGATCACGGGTATGCCGCTTTCTTCGTCGATTACCACAACCCGTTCGGTTTCCCGAGCGGCGATCACTTTGTACTGCTCGTAAATGCGCTCGTAGAACGCGTCCCCTTCGCGCTCGAAGCGGTTTTCGCTCACTCCGTGCTGCTGCTGGTGGCGCTCGTTGCGGCGGCGCGCGCGAAAAAGGCATCCGGCCAACGGCGGCAGCAGGAGAATCGTAAGATCCGGCTGAAAACCTTGGCATACGGCCTGATGCATTGCCAGAATGCGCTCCGGGCCGAGCCCCCTACCGGCCCCCTGGTAGGCCTCGGAGGAGTCCGTATAGCGGTCGCACAGCACCAGGTTTCCTGCCGCCAGGGCCGGCCGCACCACCTGCCGTAGCGATTGCGCGCGGTCGGCAAACATCAAGGCCATTTCCGCTTCAGGAGCAATGCCGCCCAGCTCGGTTTCGCTTTTCGCATCCAACAGCACCGCGCGGATGCGGTCGCCGAGCGCTGTTCCTCCGGGCTGCCGCAGGGTCACGACGCTTTTTCCCTCGTGGTGCAGCGTTCCGGCCAACCGCCGAAGCTGGGTCGTTTTCCCGGAGCCGTCGAGGCCTTCAAATGTGATGAAAAAACCGGGAGCCGCGTGAGGAGCCGGCTTAGGTTCGAGATCGGAATCCACCCTAGGAGCCTCCCCCGGCCTTTTTACGCGTCAATGTCCACTGCGCGCTCGTCGTACCCAGCGCGACCGACAAGGTCCCTTCATCGCCTTCCGCCAGGGCGGGGCCGCTGCCAGTGTGGTCTACGTGTTTCGCGTCGGTCCAGAGCACCTTGGTCGCGCCGTCACCGAGCACCTTGAACCTGTAGGTGTAGCTCGCGCCGGGCGCAAGGGCCGTGCGGCCAAAGCTCGCGCTGGGATAGTCCACCTCAAATGGAGATATGCTTTCGGAGGTGGTGTTCTTCACGGTCGCTTCGATATACGCCGAGTGGCACCCCCCCAGCAG
The DNA here is from genome assembly GCA_937871785.1 of uncultured Granulicella sp. GTDB lineage: Bacteria > Acidobacteriota > Terriglobia > Terriglobales > Acidobacteriaceae > Granulicella. Next base: position 10,094 of record CALMON010000081.1, on the reverse strand, counting down.
GAGGGTCATGCCGAAACCCGAAAGGAACACCGCGAACAGGCGATGACAGCGCGGTGAAGTGGCGGTGAGGCTCATAGGAGAAGGGTACCAGTGTCAGGGTTTTTCGCCCGAGCTCCCCGCCAAATTCGCCCCCGGTCGCAGCTTGCGTAAAACCTCCGGCAGGCGATTGACCGCGGCCACGGTGCGCAGCCAGGCGCGATTGTCCATGGCCGGATACCCGCTCACCACGGTGTTCGGCGCGACGTCCGAAGGTATCCCCGTCTGCGCCGTGGCGACCGCGCCATCTCCCACGGTCAGGTGCCCGGCTACGCCTACCTGGCCGGCGAGGATCACGTTTTTGCCGATCGTCGTCGACCCCGCCAAACCCACCTGGGCACAAAGCAGCGTGTTTTCGCCGACAGCCGACCCATGACCCACCTGCACCAGATTGTCGATCTTGGCCCCGGCACGGATACGCGTCTCTCCAATCGACGCACGGTCGACACATGCGTTTGCCTGGACCTCGACGGAGCTTTCGAGCACGGCCACGCCGGACTGCACGATCTTCACCCAGCGGCCGCCCGCACCCTTCGCAAACCCAAAGCCGTCCGCTCCGATCACCGCGCCGTTTTGCAGCGTTACGTCGTCGCCCAGCCGGCAGCGCTCACGGACGACCGCGTGGGCATGGGCGAAGAAACGGTCTCCGACAGTTACGCCGGGGTACAACACCACGTGGGCGAGCAGGACAGCGTCGTCGCCGAGCACAACGCCCTCCGAGACAACAACATATGGCCCAATATGGGCGCGCTCGCCAACCACGGCCGACGCCGCGACTACGGCCGTGGGGTGAACGCCGGGCGGGTAGGCCGGAGCCTGGTAAAAAAGTTCAATCGCCCGCGCGAACGCCAAGTACGGGTTGGCAAGGCGCAGGGTCGGCACTGGCGTCGCGGCAAAATCAGGCTCCACCAGAATGGCAGCCGCGGCGGTTGTTTGAGCCATCGCGGCATATTTGCGGTTGGCGACGAACGTCACCTCAGACGCGGACGCGGACTCGATGCCCGCCACTCCGGTAATCTCGGGGTCGGCGGTCGCCCCGGTCAGAACGGCACCGAGCTGCTCGGCCAGAACACTCAACCTCATGCCGGGATTGTAGCGCGCCTGGTGTTGCAGCTTGTACCGGAATCGCTGCGTAGCGGACTACCCATTCTCAAACAGATTGGGTTGCGAGCGCGGCGGTACCTTGGCCGTCGGCTTCTTTCCGCGCGCCGCTCCAATGACGGCGAGAATCTCCATAGCCACGATGGCCGACTGAGGCACGAACAGACGATGCGCATTGGACCGGGGATCAGGCGGCACCAGAAAAACACCCTGATCGTTGACCAGGTCTTCAAACAAGCGACGATCGGCTGTCGCCAGGCCTTCCAGCAGGCTCTCGTCAAGAAGCGTCAGGCGTAGCCAGAGTCCTTCCGCTCGCGGCCGTGCCAGAAACGCCTGACGACCCAGGCTTTCAGGGTCGTCCTTGCTAGTCAGATTGAAATCCACTACATAGGCTATGTGACGTATGTCTTTCAAAAGTAATACTTTGACGGAACCGGCTGTGTCGAGAAAGGTGAACCGGCCAGCATCCACGAAGGAGCGTGCCGGCAGGTAGCCGTGCAGCACGTCTCCGCTCAAAAACCGGACGATCACCTTCTTTTGTGTACCTGCCACCCCTTGAAGCTACAGCATCGCCGCGGTGCGTTCGGAGGAGCGACTCAGAAATTGTGCAGAAAGCTCGTCAACTCTGCGGGCTGTAATGTAGAATAGGGAGTCGCGACGGTAGAAATGAACATGCTAAGGCATACATTACAAGGCATTTAGCTGCGTGCCGAGCGCTGGCGCACGACCCCCAGGAGGGGGCGACCGAATACCATGGCCGACTACATTTATCTGCTGCAAACTCGCCTTACTCCTGCCCAGCAAGCCGCTCTTTCGACCGTTCGCGACATCGCCCGTTCCCGTGCCCTGACGGTCTTCCTGGTCGGCGGTGCGGTTCGCGACCTCACCAGCGGCTCGCCGATTCGCGACCTGGACGTGGTGGTACAGGGAGCGGCGCAGAAGCTTCGTAAAGACATTGAAAAAGCAGGAGGGCTGCTGGTCGGAGAGTCTGATACGACTCAATCTCTCCACTTTCATTTCATGGGCGGCGTCAGGATGGAGGTCGGCAGCACGCTGGCGATCACGTATCCCAAGCCGGGCAAACCGGTGATGAAGGCCGCCAGTATTCTTGACGATCTGCGGCATCGCGACTTCACTGCGAACGCCATGGCGATTTCGCTCAACGAGGGCTCCTACGGCTTGCTGATGGACCCCTTGAATGGCGTGGCCGACATCGAAAATCGTGAGCTCCGACTGGTGTCGAACTACGGTTTCATTGAAGATCCTGTGCGCATGATTCGCGCGGCGCGGTTGAGCGCTCGTTTGGGATGGCATTTGGAAGAACGCACGCAGGCGCGCTACGACACCGGCAAACAGGAAGACTATATCGGGGCATTGAGCTCTTGGCGCCGGGCTTCGGAAGTGGAAGAAATCCTGCGTGAAGAAGATCCCCTGCGGGTGCTTCGGCGCCTGGAGTCGGAAGGCTGGATGAGCCCGCTCGCGACGCCGCTGAGTTCCACCAAGGCGAATGAGCCGGAGCTCGACCGGTTGCGCGAGCTCGTGGGCCAGCTTCACGGCATGGGCATTTTTCCGGATACGTCTGCCGCGTACTTTCCACTGCTGACGGCAAAGCTCACGCCCAAGGACATCGCGTCCGTCAAGGAAGGCCTGGCGCGACCCGGCTTCCTCAAGCAGATCGACGATCTGGAAGCGGAAACCAAGGCGTTCGCGGCGCAGTTCTCCGCGAAGGAAGCATCTGCCCCTTCCGCGGCGTACAAGATGCTGTTGGCGGCCGTTCCCGAGCAAGTGTTATGGCTTGCTTACACGTCGAAAAGCCCGGCCGTGCAGGCCCGCTTCAAGGCGTTCCTCACGGAGTGGCCGCAAGCGCGTCAGCGCGTGCCCTACGGGATGATGCAGGAAATGCGCATCACCCCGGATCTTCCCGGCTACGCCGAGCTGATTGAGCAGATTTTCTTTGCCACGATGGACGGCAAAATGGACACCCCGGAAGCTGCAAAAGCGTTCCTTGAACCCTTTTCGCCTCCTGCGCCTCCACCGCCGGTCAACCTGCGCCGTCGCGCCGTGAAGCGCGAAACAAAGGCTGCCAAGCCACGATCGAAAAAAGCCGCGGCCGTGGAGCCGGACGAGTCCGAGGAGGATGTGGTTCTCGAGCCGGCGGAGACATCGGTTTCAGCGGAGGTCGACGCTTCGGACAACGAGGAAAACACATCACCCGAAGCTCCCCTTGTCGCGCCGGCGACTCCCCCGAAGGCTGCTCCTGCAACACAGGGGGCGCTCAAAGCTGTGCAGCCCGGGAAGAGTTTGGCGAAGGTCTCTTCGGCCACGAAAGAAGAAGCTACAGCGGCGAAGCCGCTTCCGAAAGCTTCGGCAAAGGCTGTGAGCGCGCCCGGCAAAGGCGAGACTTCCACAGCCAAAACAAAGGCGAGCGCCGTCCAGCAGCCTGCATCGGCTCGACCAGCCGCGCCGCTGAAGACGGCCGCTAAAGTGGTCCCCGCGCCAAAGGCGGGCAAGAAGGCCGTTGCTGCTGAAAAAGCAGGGGACGTGGCCCCGAAGGCGGCGGGGAAGAGTGTCGCTGCAAAAGTCGTCGCCGTCAAAAAGGCGGCTGCACGTCGTTAGGTCGTCGCTTCTCGCCCCTTTCCCGTCCAGCGATACCCTCCGTCATTGTCGCCCTTGGCAGAGCGAAGGATATGCTTTTTTCGCTCGCTGTAACAGGCGATGCAAAGCACGTCCTTTCCTCGGTTTTACGACGACGAAGTTGGGAGCAGAGCTCTATCGGCAGGAAAGGCTCTAGTCGCGAACGCGCTTTTTCACTTCGATATTCAGGCGCTTGATCTTTTGGTTCAGCGTCGAAAGCGGGACGCGGAAGTACTCAGACGCCTCCGTTTGGTTCCAGTTGCAGCGCTCCAGCCGATCGGCAATGATGCGGCGTTCGATTTCCTCCATCAAGTCAAAGAGGGAGGCGTCGGGTTTGTGCTCCAGGAGCTCGGTCGAGTATGTCGCGCTGCGTAGCTGATTGGGGAGCAGGTCCGGCGTAATGGACGTTCCCGTCGACAGCACCACCCCGCGCTCAATGGAGTTTTCCAGTTCGCGGACATTGCCGGGCCAATCGTAGTCCATCAGGATACGCAGCGTTTCGGGAGTAAGCTGGCGCGGCGCGAAGCCGTTTTCTTCGGCATAGACCTTGAGGAAATGCGCCACCAGTGCGGGGATATCCTGCTTGCGGCTGCGCAGCGGCGGCAGCTCCAGCGTGATGACGTTCAAGCGGTAGAACAGGTCTTCGCGGAAGCGTCCGTCGCGCACGGCCTGCTGCAGATTGACGTTGGTGGCTGCCACAATGCGGACATCCACCTGGATTTCCTGAGTGCCGCCGAGATGCATAAAGCGGCGGTCCTGCAGCACGCGCAGAATTTTCGCCTGCATCTCCATGGGCATGGTGCCGATCTCGTCCAGAAACAGGGTGCCGCCGTCTGCGGCTTCAAACAACCCTTTTTTTGCGGCAACGGCGGAGGTGAACGCACCGCGTTCGTGCCCGAACAGGGTCGACTCCAGCAGGTCGGCGGGAACGGCCCCTGTATTGAGCGGCACAAACGCACGGTCGCGCCGGGGCGAGTGCGAGTGGATCGCTTTGGCAATCAGCTCTTTGCCGGTGCCGCTTTCACCCTGGATCAGCACGGTAGAGCGGCTGAGCGCCACCTGCGAGACAAGATCGAACAGCCGCAGCATGGCGTCCGACTTCCCGATGATGTTCTCAAACGAGTAGCGCTGCTTCAGCACCTTCTTGAGCTGAACCACCTCCTGCTCGGCCTGCGAGCGGCCAATCGCGGTGCGAATGTCGGCGAGCAGCTTCTCGTTATCCCAGGGCTTCTGGACGAAATTCGACGCGCCGGCGCGGATCGCGTCGACCACATTGCCGACCGTTCCATAAGCCGTGATCATGATGACCGGAAGCCCCGGCGCGAGCGTCTTGATGCGCGGCAGCAGGTCGATACCGCTTTCGCCCGGGAGCGACAGGTCGAGCAGCAGGAGGTCGTAACTGTTGCGCGCAAGCAGGTCCAACCCGCTGCGGCCTTCGGGCGCCATTTCCACGGCAAAGCCTTCAAGCATCAGCAGCGTTTCAAGCGAATCGCGAATGCCTGCCTCGTCGTCGATGATGAGGATGCTGGCTTCGAACGCGGAGCGGGAAGCGGGAGTGCGCTCCATGGTGGCTGCATTAGACATGTACGGCACTTCCTTCCGTAGAAGCGGCAAGCGAACCTGAAGAGCCGTCTCCCTTGCGGGGGTTCGCTTCAGTCTCGGCCAGGGGGAACCTGAGCCGGAAGGTCGTGCCTTCGTCTACAACGCTTTGTACGTCGATTTTCCCAGTATGTTCCTGCATGATGCCATAGGTTACGGCAAGGCCGAGCCCGGTACCTTTGCGTTGACCCTCTTTGGGAGCGCCCTTGGTGGTGAAGAAGGGATCGAAGATGCGGCGCATCACGTCGGGTGGCATACCCGCGCCGTCGTCCGCGATGCGGAGCTCGACGGCGTCGTGGCGCTCAAGCGTGGTGACGACGATGCGCCCGGAGCCGCGGTCCTGCATGGCGTCCTTGGCATTCATGATCAGGTTGACGATTACCTGCTGCAGCTTGCCGACGTTCCCTTGAATGCGTGGGAGACCTTCCGTCAACTGCAGTTCGATTTCCACCCGTCCCGAGCGCAGGGAGTGCTCAAGCAGCGTGCGAGTTTCGCGCACAATGGCGTTCAAATCGACGCGTGTGAAGGCGCCGGAGCCAGTGCGGGAAAAATTGAGCAGACCATTGACGATTTCCGACGCTCGAAAGGTTTGCTTGGTGATTTTGTCGAGCACCGGGGTAAGACGTTCATTGGCGGGGTCCTGCTTCATCTGTTTAGCCAGCATTTGCGTGTAGCTTGAAATCACGGCGAGCGGCGTGTTTACCTCGTGCGCCACGCCAGCCGCAAGCAGGCCGATCGAGGACAGCTTTTCCGATTGCGTCAATTGCTCTTCGAGCTGGATACGGTCGGTCAGGTCGTCGACGATGACGATGCGGCCAACCGCGGCGAAGTCGCGGTTGAGCAGAGGAGCGATCGTGATGTTCGTGGTGCGCGTTTCGCCGGCTGGCGTGTTGACGCGGAACTTGTAGATCGTGTTGACACCCTGCTCGGCGCGAAGGCGATCGAACTGCTCAAGGAAGTCCGGAGGAAACACCTCGCTGAGCGGCCGCCGCAGGGCCTCGGCGCGGGGCAGGGCGTACATCACTTCCATCTGCGCGTTCCAGCTATCGATCCGGTCGTCGAGATCGACCGCAAACACGCCGACATTGATCGATTCGACGATATTTTCGTTGAAGTCCTTGAGGCGTTCGAAGTCGGTGATTTTTTGCTGCAGCGACTGGTAGAGCTGCGCATTCTGGATGGCGATACCGATATAGCCAGCCAGCGATTCGAGCAGCTCGACATCTTCCGAGGAAAGGAAATCGCCATCGTCCGTGCGGCCCAGGCCGATGACGGCGATCGTTCGCTGGCCACCGCTCTCGTGCCGCGCCGCGCGGCAGGGCAGGTAGTAGTTCAGGTCCAGAGCGGTGGCGGCTTCCCGCTGCTTCGCGGGTAGCCGCATCATCGCCTGCGGGCTGTCGAAAAAGATGTGGTTGCGGGCGCTGCGGCCGTCGAAGTCGAGGAAGTCGAGGTCGAAACGAGCCTCAGGGGCGGGCCTGTGCGTAAGTCCGTGCGAGGCTTCCAGCGTAAAGTGCTGCGGGCCGAAAGAAAGCCCGGCTGGCTCGTCGGCGAGAAAGACCGCTACGCGATTGACCAGCAGGGTTTGCGGCAGGCGTTCGACGATAGAGGCGACCAGCGTGCCGAGATCGGTCTGCGCATTCAGTTCGCGGCCGAACTCGACCAGAGTTTCGCGGTAGTCGAAGCGTTTCTGGTCGAAGACGCGGTCCACCCGCGCCTGGATGGTGCGCTTCAGCGGGTCGAAAAGGAGTCCCGTCACGATCACCGCCATTACGAGACCCCACGCTCCAAGACCCGCGAAACGTTTGTGGACAGATTCGGCCAGCAGGGCGATCACGCCGAAATACAGGCCGACCAGAGCGGCCGTGGCGAGCGTGTAGGTGACGCCGCGCTTGAAGATCAGGTCCACGTCCATAAGGCGGTAACGGACGATGGCCCAGCTGAACGTGAGCGGAAGCAGCAGCAGCGACAGGAGCGCGACACGCGTCAGGGAGACCGAAACGGTCGCGTCGGCGAGGAACGGGATCACGTAAAAGGCCGTGAAAGGGAGGATGGTAAGCAGCGTGCCGCGAGTGAGCCATTTGAGCTGCTGGCGCTGTAGTGGCTGCGGCTCGGAACGATAGCGGAACCAGAAGACGGCAGCGGCGGTCAAATAGAACAGCGCCAGGTAGGCGTAGTCGATCTGGTCGAGGCGGTGCTGCAGCAGGCCGGTGGGCGACCAGCGATAGATCGTCAGGAGCCAAAGGCCGATCAGGCCCGCCCCTGGCAGGTAGAGCAGGGGATACAGCAGGCGCCGACGGGCGCGGTGCTCGGGGTTTTCGCTGAAGCTGACGGCGAAATGCAGGAACAGCGCCGGCTGCAGGGCCGATGCAGCGATGTTGCACCAGAACACGACATCGTCGAGCGCGTCGAGTTGACCGGTGTAGCGGAAGCCGAACAACACGAACGAAACCAGGCAGAAGACGAAGAAGTGCGTCGATTTCGGCGCGGTCCAGCGGCGAAACAGAACGTAGAGGCCGATCGCGAGGTAGACAAGGGCGATCAGCCGCAGCACCTGCTGGTCAAGCCGGTCGACTTCAGCGAGGATCACCTGAACGTCGAGCTTGATGCGGCGGCCTCCGGCGGCGACGCGCTCAATGGAGTAGTGGGCTCGCGACCAGACGCCCGAGTCGATGGCGGCATGTTGCGCGGCAGCCAGGCGCGGCGTGGGATGGTCGTTAATCGCGGTAAGGAGGGCGCCTTTGCGGATGCCGGCGCGCTCGGCTGGCGTATCGACCGGCACGGAATAGATAAGCAGGCCCGCCGGCGAGCCCGCGGCGGCGGACACCTCGGTCATGCGGGCACCGTCGGTCGGCAGTGGGTAATCGAGTTCCTGCGAAAGGTTCGCCGCCGCCAAGCCGACAGCGCCCAAAGTGAGCACGGCAAGCAGAATGGCAAGCAAACGAGTTTGGTAGCCGCTTTTCAATTCCGTTTCCTACGCAGCGTCTCATCGTACGCGGCACGGCGGCAAAAGTTCCTCGAACGTAATGCCATAGCCGCCGCAAGGTACAGCACATTGTGGGCCAAACCCTAAAGCCGTTGCACCGCAGGCTCCCACGCTGTTGCCGGGTAAGGAACCTACTGGAAAGTATAAAGCCCTTCCAAATACCAGATTCGCGCTAAGCTCCTCCGTTTCATACGTTTTTACGCTTTGGGCGCGTTCCGTTCAGGGCCGGGGGTGCACCGCTTCTGGTTCAGACTGCTTGACCGCCCGCGGCAAACCCTGTGAACTGGAAAGATCATGTCTCCTCTCAGGCAGAATGCCGAAGCGCAACAGATTCTTGAACGCGACACCGCCCACCTGTTGCCGGTGTACGCGAGGTACCCGGTGGTCATGGACCACGGCCAGGGCGTGTACCTGTACGATACGTCCGGGCGCCGCTACCTGGACCTGATGGCCGGCCTTGGGGTGAACGCCGTGGGCCATGCGCACCCCCGCATGGTGGCCGCCATGGCCGACCAGGCCGGGCGCGTGGTGCACCTGTCGCCGCTCTACGCCAGCCGCTACCCCGGCGAGCTCGCCGAACGGCTTTGCGCGCTTTCCGGCATGAAGGGCGCGTTTTACTCAACCGGCGGGTCGGAAGCCGTGGAAGGCGCGCTGAAACTGGCCCGCACCCATGCGCGGCAGCAGTATGGTTTGCATAAGGTGGAAATCGTCGCGCTGCGGTCGAGCTACCACGGCCGCACCTTCGGCTCGCTTTCGGTGACGGGTCAGGAACGCTACAGAATCGACTTCGGCCCCGGCCTGCCGCATGTGCACTTTGTCGATCGCAACGACATCGCCGGCTTGCGAGAAGCAGTCACGGCGAACACCGCCGCCATCCTCATGGAGCCGGTGATGGGAGAAGGCGGCGTCCATGTGCTCGACCATGCGTTTCTGCGCGAAGCGCGGACCCTGGCCGATGCCCACGGCGCGCTGCTGATCTTCGATGAAATTCAATGCGGCCTCGGGCGGACGGGGGTCTGGTTCGCGTCGGACCGCAGCGGCGTAAAGCCGGATGCGCTGATCCTGGGCAAGCCGCTCGGCGGCGGGCTGCCGTTGAGCGCCCTGCTGGTCAATGACATGTTGTTCGACGCCTTTGGCGTGGCGAAACACGGAAGCACGCTGGGCGGCTCGCCGATGGCCTGCCGCCTGGGATTGGAGTTCCTGAACATTGTCGACGACGAGGGCCTGCTGGAACAGGTGCGCGAAACGGGAGCGTACCTTATGGCGAACCTCCAGGAGCTGGAGACTGCTTCGGACTTGGCTGTCGAGGCTCGCGGCGAAGGGCTGCTGCTGGGTGTGCAACTGAACGTGCCGGCGCGTCCGCTCATTGAAGCCGCGCTGGAAGAAGGCGTGCTGTTGAACATGGTGCAGGGCAATGTGATGCGCTTTCTGCCCTCCTTTCTATTGCAGCGGGAGCACGTCGACGTCGCCATGGAGCTGGTCTACAGGTTGCTGAAGGCAAATGTTCCTGTGATGCCGGACACCCTCGTCGCGGCCGGGGTCTAGGCGGCGTGGCTGCGCCGTGGAGCCGGGCTTAATACAGGTCGCACGGGGTAACGCTGTCGATCCTCGCGCGCCGAACGGCGACGCCGACAGGAAAGCCGGGCGTGGTGCTTCTGCATGGGTTGATCGCGGAAGGCGAAACCTTTCGCCGCATGATCGACGCGCTGCCGGACGACCGGGACTACTTTGCGCTCGACCT
>CALMON010000080.1:7759-19335 GCA_937871785.1 uncultured Granulicella sp. | reverse complement strand
CTCCAGGCACGGCGGGTGCCGGGGGAGCGATGGGGCCGACTGGCGCGTCCGGACCTGCCGGCGCGGCTGGAGCCCAGGGTGTTGCCGGTCCACAAGGGCCTGCCGGACCGCAGGGCCTGACTGGCGCGGCGGGTGCCAAGGGCGACACCGGTTTCCAGGGGCCACAAGGCTCCGCCGGGCAGGCGGGAGCGCAAGGAGCAGTCGGACCGCAGGGCCCGGCAGGGGCGACGGGGCCCCAGGGAACGGCCGGCGCTACCGGACCGACGGGGGCGCAGGGTGTGACCGGCCCCACCGGGCCGGTGGGGGTCAATTTCCGTTCGGCGTGGGTGAGCGGAACGCATTATGCCGTGAATGACGCCGTGACGTTCGCGGGGTCGACCTACCTGGCGCAGTCGGGCAATCAGAATGTGGAGCCCGACACGGATGCGCAGACCTGGTCGCTTCTGGCGCAAGCGGGAGCCGTGGGTCCGACGGGGGCGGGGGCGACCATCACTCTCGGCCCGGTGACGACGCTGTCGGCCGGCTCGCAGGCGACCGTCACGAACACCGGAACGGCGACCGCGGCGGTGCTGAATTTCGCAATTCCGGCAGGTGCTCAAGGAGCAACGGGAGCCGCCGGACCGGCCGGCGGCGGCAGCACGACGACGACAAGCAGCGGAAGCTACGCCGCGATGTACCACCAGGTAAGCTACGCGACCATCTTTTATGCGATCAATGCGCCGACGGCGGCGAACGCGGAGTCGGCGGCCGTGCTGGCGTGGGTGCCGCGAGGCTGCTCGGCGGTGCGGCTGGATGTGTTTTCGCAACAGTCGAACGCAGTGATCGTGACGGTGCGGATGGGGGTTCCGGGGACCATGGCGGACACGGCGCTGACCTGCTCGCCGGCATCCAACGGCGGTAGCTGCACGGCAACAGGAACGGTTACGGTGGCACCGGGCAAGTTTCTGGACGTGAGCATCAGCGGCGCTTCGGGAACGCCGGCCGGGGTGTGGACGGCGCTGGAATGTGATTGAGTGCGGCTCCGGGAGAGTCGGCCCGGGGAAGTCGACCGGCTGTGTAGCGGGAAGAACAATCGCACGCGCTTCTTCCGGGCCGCTGCTGAGACATAAAGATTTGCTTGCCGCGTCGCATCCCCTTCCGAGTTTCGCGCGTCTTTTCTGCTACAAGAAATTGTGCTGCACTGATTGATTTGGGGATAGGCTTGGGCCTGCGGAGAACGACAATGAGTATGGGGCGCGCGGTGATCTTGCTCGGAGCGGCGCTGGGGCCGGCGTTGACTTCACTGCTCGCGCAAAGTACCCCTGCCGCTCAGTCAGCACCTACTGCCACCCCTGTGCGAATGCCGGTTGCCGTTGACCCAGTGTACGAGCGTACTCTGCGGGCGTGGCCGGCGGGCAACATCGGCACCTTGAAGCATCCCGGCGAATGGGGCTATGAGCAGGGCCTGGTGCTTGACGGCATGATTGCCGAGTGGCGGGCAACCGCCGACGGCCGCGCTTACAGCTATGTGTTTGACGCGATCAACCGGGCTGTGACGAAGGACGGCGCCATCCAGGTTGGCGATGCTCCGTTTCCGGCGGCGGAACGATCGCTTGAAAATGTCGAAATGGGTCGCAGCGTCGTCACCATGTATCGCACCACGCAGGATGTGCGCTACTACGTTGCCGCTAAATTCCTGTTCGACGAGGTGCGCGCGCGGCAGCCGAAGAATACGAGCGGCGGGTATTGGCATAAGGAGACTGACCCCGATCAGATGTGGATCGAGGGGTCGTACATGGCGGAGCCGTTTATGGCGAATTTTGCGCGTACATTCGGCCGCGAAGCGGATATGGAGGAGGTCGCCAACCAGCTTTTGCTGATGGATACCAAACTGCGCGATCGCAAAACCGGCCTGCTGCGCCACGCCTGGGACGAAAGCCACAAGAGCGCGTGGGGCGACAAGAAGGGTTTGAGCCCTGAGGTGTGGGCGCGAGGCATGGGCTGGTACGCGATGGCACTGGTCGACGTGCTGGACCGGATGCCCGACAGCGACCCGCAGCGCGCGGCGATCGAGGATCTGACACGCCGGTTGATGGCGACGGTCGTGCGCTACCAGGATGCCGAAACCGGGCTTTGGTGGCAGGTGATGGATAAGGGCAACCGTGCGGCGTTCAAGACGACTCGCGGCGACGGGACGGTGGTGGAATCGCCTGCGGCCGTTGCGACAAAGGGCAATTTTCCCGAGGCTTCGGCGAGCTGCATGTTTGTGTACGCGCTGTTCAAGGGGATTCGCATGGGTGTGGTGCCGCGCGCGCTGGCGGAGAATGCGGAGCGTGGCTGGCGCGGCATTCAGACCACCTTTGTGAAGGCCGATGGCACCCTGGGCGGGACCGCGCAAAGCGCCGGTCTGGGCGGTGCTCCTTCGCGCAGCGGCATGTATGAGTTTTACGTCAGCCAGCCGGTGGTGGACAACGACGCGCAGGGAGTTGGCGCTTATCTGCTCGCGGACAGTGAAGTGATTCAACACCAGCGAGCGGGTAAGCTGTTCGCGAGGGTTGCGGGTAAAACCATCCTGTTCGACTCCTGGTTCAACGCGGAAACGCGCAAGCGGCCTGATGGTGGCGAAGAGGCGTTTCACTACAAATACAACGATGACGCACCGAGTGGGTACTCGTTTTTCAGCCGCATGTTTCAGCAATACGGTATGCGTCCGGAAGCGCTGACGCACGCGCCTCGGGCGGAAGACCTCAGCCGAGCCGCCGTGTACGTGATTGTGTCTCCGGAAAGTGCGGCGAGCCGTCCGGGAGCGCACCTGATGGATGCCGCCAGCAGCAACGCGATTGCAGCGTGGGTGAAGAGCGGAGGCGTGTTGTTGCTGATGGAAGGCGCTTCGGCGAGCACTGATTTCGAGCATGTCGACACACTGAGCGATGGCTTCGGCATCCACTTCAGCGCCGCGTCTCACGAGTTGCCCGGAGAGTCGGGCGAGGCGTTGGTGACGATTCCGGAAGGAACCGGCGGCATCTTCAAGGTGGCGCATACAGCGTTTGAAGGCGACGTGTCCACGACGGCGGCAACTTCGCCGGCAATGGGCATCCTGACCGACAAAGGCAGGGGCCTGATGGCGGTGTCGCATGCAGGCAGCGGGGTCGTGTTCGCGAACGGTAGTCCCTGGCTTTACAACGAATACACCGATGGCCGCAACGCTGCGCAGGATCAGGACAACTTTGCGGCGGGGCAGGAGTTGGTGCGCTGGGGCGTCGGGCAGATTCCGGCGGAAAAGTAGCGTGTTTGCCTCCGAGGCCTTCTTCCCTCTGAGCTAACCGTGCCTGCTTCCCGGGGTATGATTCGCGTCTTCAGCGCTCAACCTCGTTACGGACCCCACCTGGGGATTTGCCTCAGACTGGTATGAGTCGGGCCTGTGGCCCTGAAAGAACGCAGTGCTTTTCATAGACGGACTTCGACCTGAAGAGTCGACTTAGTCAAAGTTCAAGTCGGTCCGGAGTTCGTGCAGAAGCATTTGCACGGCTTCCGCTTCGGGAGTTCCGCTTTCAAACGAAAGCTCCAGTTTGCGGGCGGCGTCGGTACCGCGGAGATAGCCGAACATGCCCAGCGATCCCGCGAGCTTGTGTGCGATGCCGGCGGCTTCGGCCTCCGCGTCCGCCGTCAAAGGGCCATGGTGGAGCGCGTCCGCCGCCGCTTGTAAGTGGTCGAGCCGTTCGCGCAGCAAGGGCAGGTTCTTTTCCCAGACGCGGGCCAGAATGGCTTTCGTTGCTTCAGGAGATGGGGGCATCGCTGCTCGGAAGCACTGGCCTCAAGGGTGAGGAGGTCGGCGGGAAAGTCGGTTACGGTTTCCAGCCCAGGGCTGTCGACATCTGGTCGGCGAGGGTAAGCGGGTCGAACGGTTTGAACAGAATGGCAGCGACGCCCAGGCCCGCAAAGCGGCGCTGATCGACGCCCTGTACTTTGGCGGTCAGCAAGAGGACGGGAATCCTGGCGATTTCAGGAGTGGCCTGCATCTGCTTGAAGGTGGTGGGGCCGTCCATGCCGGGCATCATCACGTCCATCAGAATGGCGTCCGGCATTTCGGCAACAGCGGTGCGGATGCCTTCGGCGCCACCGCTGGCGGTCAGGACCTCCCAGCCGGCTACGGACTCGAGCGAAAGCGCGGCAACTTCGCGGATGTCGTCTTCATCGTCGATGATCAAAATGCGCTTCATGGTTGTGTCCCGTGGTGGAGCGTTGACGGCGAAGAGGGTTGCGGTTGGGGCAGGGCGGACGTGCGCAAGGTGCGCACCATCGCCGCGACGAGTTCTTCCACTTCCTGCGGCTGCACCCGGGTTTTTGCCAGAAATTGTGTGGGCCCTAAACGAAGTTGCTCCATTTCGCCCTCATTCACGTCGCTGCCAGAGTAGACCACCAGAGGCAAAGTGCAAAGGGTGGGTTGCTGCCGAAGCCAATGGACGAAGGCGTATCCTGAGCCGTCGGGCAGTGCAAGGTCGAGGATCAAAATGTCGGGAGGCTTCTGCAGGCAGCAGATCTTCGCCTCTTGGAGGCTGGCCGCGTGTTCCAGCACAAGGCCACTCGGGAGTCCACTTTCGGAGGCGTGCTGCTCGAACCCGGACAGCACAACCGTGGCCAGATCGGCGTCGTCTTCGACAAGCAGAACCCGGGCGGGACCGTCGCCATAGTGCAGAACGCGGCCCAGTTCGGCGAGTAAACGCTTGTCGCTGAAAGGTTTTGTGACCCAGCCCTGTGCGGCGCCTGCTGCCGCGGCCCCTGTGGCGGCCGGATCTTCCCTTTCGCGCGCGGCGGGCGGAAGCACACTCAGAATGACGACCGGGATTTCCGCGGTGGCAGCATTCGCTTTCAGCCGTTCCAGTGTTTCCCAGCCGCTGATGCCGGGCATGTACAGGTCGAGCAGAATCGCTTCGACCTGCTCCCGTTCGGCCATAACGAGGGCATGTTCGCCGCTTTCGGCTTCAAGAACATGGTAGCCGTGGCCGCGGAGCTGCTCGGCGACGATGTGGCGGATACCCCCATCATCGTCGCAGACCAGGATGGTGCCAGACGACCGCAGGGGAGCGGGGCGAGCGTCGTTACGCAAGGTGACGCGCGGCAGGCGCAGGGTGAACGTGCTGCCGGGCTGACCGGGACGGGTGGCGTCGTTCCGTTCAGCCCAGATGGCGCCGCCATGCTGGGTGGCGATGCTGCGGCAGATCGCCAGGCCCAGGCCGGTGCCTCCTTTTTGACGGGAGTCGGAGGGGTCTACCTGCTGAAAGCGGTCGAAGATGCTTTCAAGCTTTTCCGCCGGGATGCCGCGACCATTGTCTTCCACGCGCAGCAGCAGGTCGTTGCCGGCCTCCGAGGACTGCACGCGAACCGTAGCCGAAGCGGGAGAGAACTTGATGGCATTCGACAGCAGATTGCACAAAACCTGCAAGATGCGATCGGGATCCCCATCGAAGACGATGGCTTCGCGGTCGGAAGGCTGAACAATTTCGATCGACACGTTGGCAGCCTGCGCCATGGGCGTCATGGTTTCGACGGCCTGCGCTTCGAGCTCGGCAAGCGAGCAGCGATGCATCTGCAGGGGAGCGCGCCCGGAGTCCATGCGCTGGAGGTCGAGGATGTCGTTGATAAGACGCACCAGACGGTCCGTGTTGGTGCTCGCGATGCGCAGCAGGTTCTGCGCCTTGGGGTCCATTTTGCCGAGCATCCCGGCGGAAAGAAGGCCCAAAGCGCCGCGGATGCTGGTCAGCGGTGTGCGCAGCTCATGCGATACGGTGGAGATGAATTCGTCTTTCAGGGTGTCGAGCTGATTGCGCTGCTGCAGGCTTTCCGTTTGCTCAAGAGCCAGGTCGTTGGCGCGGCGGATGTCGCCGGCAAGCTTCTGGCAAGCCGCACGCGTCCTAAGCCACTGTACGAGGAAGATCGTCGTGGCACAGGCTAGTGCGGCGATGACTATGGTCGTGTGGGTCATGGGGCCGATGCCTGAGCATACGCGAGGGAGGCAACGGGTGGTTACCTCGTTTACCAATCAGATAAGTGACGAGTCAGGCACCTTTGCCGTGGAGCTGACGGCAAGAACAGCGGCACGCGCTTCGTTGGCGGCCGTTTTTCGGTTGGCGATGGCCGCTTCGCTAAAGACGATGGGCGCGTCGGCATAGTGAACCGTGGCGTCGAGATCATGCAGGCTGCAGAAGCGCCAAATCTGCTGGAGCAGTGTTTGCTTGCCCCAGTGGACGTCGTCGCGCAGCGTTTTGCCGGCGGCAAGGTCCTGGGCGGAAAGAGTGTAGGTGATGAAGGATGCGGTCATCGGCGCTTTAGCGTCAATGGTTTGCGCGATCAGGCCGCTGCGGAAGGGCATCGCCTTTTCGTCGCCGACACCGGTCGTTCCTTCCGGAAAGAAGACGATGGGGAGACCGTCGCGAAAGCCCTTCGCCATGCCTTCGGCCGCTGCCGCCGCGCTGCCGCCGCCGCCGCGGACGACATACACCGTGCCGCTCATAAAGCTCATCCAGCCGAGCAGGGGCGTTTTGCGCAACTCGATTTTCGACACAAACACGCAAGGGTGTACCGCTGAATGCAGCAGGATGTCGAAAAACGTAAGGTGATTCGAAATGACAGCGCCGTGGGTGGGTATAGTGCCGATCGTGCCATAGTGAACGCCGACCATTCGCAGCATCCGGGCGCAAAAGCGGCTGAGCCAGGCGGCCCGCTCAGGGCGCGTGTGCGGGCGAGTCACCAGCAGCTCGACGGTGGCGTACACAAAGAGGGAGACACACACAACCGCGCGCCATACAGATCGAAAAAAGGACAAATGCGTTCTCCACGTACTGAGATGCAATCGGTTAGATGCAGCAGGGAGCCCAGCGACGGAAAGCCGAGGCGCTACTGCGGGCCGCGGTACTCTTCCACCGGGTCGGCGGAATGTACCCAAGCGGTGTAGATCAGGTCACGCAGCTCGATCGCTCCCGCCGCGAGCCGCTCATCGACAAACGCTTTCCCATCCGGGGTTCCTGCGTCGTCGAACGCTCCCGCCTTATCGAGCTTATAGGTCTGCTCCACCAGGGAGTTGGTGTGGTGCAGGTACTTGAGGTATTGCACCCACTCGTTATCGATCACGACCGGCTTCGAGGCGGCGACCAGGGGAGTGACGTCGGTGTCGCGCTTGACGGTGGCGCCGACGTAAATGGATTCAAACTTCGCGTGGATTTTGTGGTCGTTCGAGTAGCCATTGGGGTTGGGGCCGGTCCAGCCGTTGTAGTACATGGTGACGTGAAGAGGCTGTGAGCCGTCGCCGACGTAATGGCCGAGCCAGCCGGCGTCGAACAGGATGGCCAGCTCATCGGGGCGCGTGTCGCGATTGGCCGCGAGCAGCCGCCGATATTCGCGGAAGTCAGACTTGAGCCGCTCCCACACCTCTTCGACCTGCCAGGGCTGCAGGCCGACGTTTTCCTGCAGCTTCAGGTCCGGATGCGCGGGCTGCGCGGCGGCGAGAGCGCGCATGAAGTCGTAGCGGCGGCGCGGAAAGGCGTATCCGGCGACGCAGTCGGGCGTGCCGTCGGTGCAGGCCTTCGCGCCGTAGATGGCCCACTCATAATCGAGAAAGTGGTCGGAGCTTTGCGTGTCGGAAAGCTCCTGCTCGGCTTTGCCTTTCCAGCGGTCGGGCTCCGGGCCAAGATACTCCATGGTGTCGAGCGCGGCGCCATTACGCAGGAAGGCGGGAACGTCCGCGGGAAGGTACTGCGCGGCCAGGCGATTGATCATCATGTGGCCGTCGCGTCCCCAGGCGTAGGCAGAGGGGGAAAGGAGAGCCACTGTGAGCGCGGTCAGAGCGACGGTGCGGGCTTTCGAGAAGGCCATGAGAGCAGTATAGCGAGGTGGAGCGGCACCACGTTGAAAGGGGGGGATGACGGGTGCGGCTATTCGCGATCAGGTCTCCTGCCGGATCACGTGGGGTCCTAGGATCTGGGTAAGGTGACGCACGTTCCGCATTCTCGCGCTCTATTTCATTCCAGGGCTGTCACGCCGGTCACAGCGTTGAAGTGGCGAGCCGCTTCCTCCGTCGAGAGGTGCAGCATGGTCATCAGCCCTCACGTTGTCCTGCAACCTACACCAGCACGGGTTCTTCGGCCAGCACCGGCGAGCCGAACACCTCGCGGTAGCGCGCGATAAGCTTCGCCGGACCGGTGGCTTTGCGAGGGTTGTCCGATAACTTTACGGTGGGCACGCCGTCGGCGCTGGTGAGCTTGCACACCAGCGAGATGGGCGCGAAGGTGTCTTCGCCGCGTGGGTGGCAGCCCCGGAAATCGTTGGTGAGCAGCGTGCCCCAACCGGCGCTGAACCGAATGCGGCCGTCGAAGTAGGCGTGCAGCTTGACGATGTCGTCCACGTCGAGACCGTCGGAGGCGATGAGCCTCTTGCGCCGGGGGTCTTCGCCGCGCTCTCCAAGCCACGCGATGTACTCGTCCCCGGTGATGAAGGGGTCTTTCGAGTCCACGCGCTCGCCGGTCCACTGGCCCACCCAGCCGGGAGCGCCTTCCAGAAACTGTGTCGTGCCGAAGGTGTCCGGCAGCATCATGAGCAGCTCTCCACCATAGCTTTGCTGCCATAGCTCGAGCACCTTGTATTGCGACGCGCGCAGGTCGTCGTCGCTGCCGCGCGAGGCCAGGGCGGCCATGGCCATCGGCAACTCATGCGCGTTGGTGCCGATGGCTTCAAGATTGTGGATGTAGGCCAGGGCCGTGTTTGAGGTGCCCGTAAAGCGGGTTTCCCCGGGGGTGTTGAGCGCAGACGCCATCGCGGCGACGGCGTACTCCTGCCACAGGTAGGAGTGGCGCCGCCGCGTGCCGAAATCCGAAAGCCGCAGGCCACGCACCGGACGAAGCCGTTCGATCTTGTCCCACAGCCGCGTCTTCGCGCGCGCGTACAGCACGTCCAGCTCAAGCTCTGTCAGCCCGCCGAGAGCGAACCGCGTCTTCATTTCGCTGACGATAGCGAGCGCGTAGACCTCCCACATGGTGACCTCGGTCCACAAGCCGCTGAAGCGCAGCACAAGCTGGCCGTCGTGCTCGGCTATCTCGTAGTCGCTCAAGCGGAAGTCGCGTTCGAGCCATTCGAGAAAGGCTGGTTCGAAGATTTGCCGCGTGCCGTAGAACGTGTTGCCGGCTAGCCAGATCAGCTCCGACTTCAGGAAACGCAGACCGCGGACGTGCTCCATCTGCTCGCGCAACGCGCCCGCCGAAACGCGCTCGGCCAGCCGCACGCTGGTGGTACGGTTATGCACTTCGCTCGTCACGGGAGTCGCCGGAAAATTCTTCCAGATGAACTGCAACATCAGCAGCTTGTAAAAGTCCGTGTCGAGCAGCGAACGGACGATCGGGTCGAGCTTCCAATTGTGGTTGTGCGCGCGCTCGGCAAAGTTGACGTTCATACAGAAAGCGTACTCGCGCAGGAGTTTGCTGCCAACCCTGAAGAGACAAGGGTGCTTGACATGACAAGCTTGCTTGTCCTAAAGTGTGCTTGGCATTCTGAGGAGACCGTTCCATCTTCTGCAAGGCCAATACCGCGGCTCGCAAGCGCTACGAACGAGATGTGATTCGCATCATGGTGGCCTACGCATTGCTGCTCTTGTGTGCTTCGTACATCATTCGTCACGACCATCCCCATCGCTTTGCACTGTACTTTCTTGCGGTGCTTCCGGCGGTTCCAATCATCGGGGTGCTGGGGCGCCTTGGACGGTATTTGCAGCAGGAAACGGATGAGTATCAACGTCTCCATGCCATGCAAGCCACCCTGCTGGGAGCGGCGGGGTTGCTGGGAACGCTGGTCGTCAACGACTTTCTCCGAGCCTTCGCCGGCACCGGAGCGCTTCCTCCTTTCATCGGGTTCATGATCTTCTTCACTGGCGTGGGCTTGACGCAGATCGTGCAGCGTCTGCGCGACCGGGTGCCGGCGGATGACTAACCGGCTTAAAGAGCTTCGTGCCGAACTCGGCTGGTCGCAGGCCTATCTGGCCGAACAGCTCGAAGTGTCGCGCCAGAGCGTCAATGCGATCGAAACCGGCAAGTACGATCCTTCGCTTCCCCTAGCATTCCGCATCGCGAAGATTTTCGGCAAGCCGATCGAGAAAATCTTTCAAGCGGATTGCTGACAAACCTCATTCTGTTGGCCGATAAAGCATCGGCAAGCTGACTTCGCCAACCGCACTCTACACTGCACCCTTTTCAGGAGACATCGCATGAAGCGCACCCCATGTTCTTTTGCCTTTTTCGTTGGACTCGCCGGCAGCCTCTTGATCGGCGCGGCTGCGCACGCTTCCGCGCCCACTGTGGCTGCGTTTGCGCCGACCCGCTTCACCGTGACGGACTCCGGCACGACCGGCAAACCCGAGGTGCTTTTGATCCCGGGGCTCGCCAGCTCGAAGGCGGTGTGGGACGCGGAAGCAAACCTGCTGGCGCCCAACTACCGCCTCCACATCGTGCAGGTCGACGGCTTCGCTGGCACCCCCGCTGGCGGTAATGCGACCGGGCCGCTGATGAGCGGGATCGTCGAAGAGCTGCACCGCTACATTGAGACGCGCGACATGCACCCGATCGTCATTGGCCACTCTCTTGGCGGCACCGTGACGTTGATGCTTGAAGACAAATACCCGCAGGATGTGCGGAAGGCGGTGCTCCTCGACGCGCTGCCGTATATCGGCGTCCTGATGCTGGGGCCGGCAGCGACTCCGGAATCAACGAAGGTTCTTGTTGAGGGCATCAAGGCCGGCATCGTGGCGGCGACGCCGGAAGAGTTTGCGGCAATGCAGCCGAAGTTGGCGGCCAGCATGGTGAGCAATCCCGACGCGCAAAAGCTTGTGATCGCCGCGTCCGTCGCGAGCGACCGTACGGTGATGGCAAACGCCATGGCCGAAGACCTGATGACCGATCTGCGCGGGCAGGTCGCCTCCATCAAGGTGCCGACGTTGCTGCTGTACCCCTACGACGCGTCCCTGCAGGGGGCCGATCCGGCCAAGGTCGATGCGATCTACGGAGGCGCGTACAAATCCATGCCGAACGTCAAGCTGGTGCGCATCGACGGCTCGCGGCACTTTATCATGTACGACCAGCCAGCCAGGATGGACGCCGCCATCGAAGCCTTCCTGCAGCCGGCGGGCAAGTGAAAATGTGAGGAATGTGCCGCGACCGCGGGGCGGCGGCGCTGCGGTCGCGGTAAACTTGAAGCTGATTATGCCGACGAAAAAAGAACTCCTCCAAGCCCCCATCCAGCACATCGACATCACGCAGCTCAACGTCGTGCCGCTGGTCGATGCGATGAGCCACATGGCCTACAGCTCGCGTGATCTCGCCCGCGCCGCGACCATCTACGACATGATGCTGCGCGACACCGACTGCGGCGTCATCCTTTGCCTTGCCGGGTCATTGATTTCCGCCGGACTGCAGAAGGTCATCGTCGACCTCGTGCGCAACAACATGGTCGACGCCATCGTTTCGACCGGCGCCAACATCGTCGATCAGGACTTTTTCGAAGCTCTCGGCTTCAAGCATTACATCGCCGGCGACGAGTACAAATACGGCGGCGGCGACGCC
>CALMON010000080.1:0-7749 GCA_937871785.1 uncultured Granulicella sp. | reverse complement strand
GCGCGAGCTGATGATCGACCGCATTTACGACACGTTCATCGATGAGGAAGAGCTGCGCATCTGCGACGAAACGACCGAGAAGATCATCAACTCGCTCGAGCCTCGGCCGTACAGCTCGCGCGAGCTGATCGCCGAGATGGGCAAGTACCTGAAAGACAACGGCCGCACGCCCGCGGCGGGGGCTGCCGACTCGATCATCCTCGCCTGCTATGAGAAGAATGTGCCGATTTTCTGCCCGGCGTTTTCGGACTGCTCATTCGGCTTCGGCATGGTCGCGCACCAGCACGCGCGGCAGGGCAAGCCGATGGTCTC
The DNA here is from genome assembly GCA_937871785.1 of uncultured Granulicella sp. Classification (GTDB taxonomy): domain Bacteria; phylum Acidobacteriota; class Terriglobia; order Terriglobales; family Acidobacteriaceae; genus Granulicella. Next base: position 7,437 of record CALMON010000080.1, on the reverse strand, counting down.
GATCGACTCCGGCAAGGACTTTTACGAGCTGACGCAGATCAAAATCGCGAACCCAACCACCGGCCTGCTGATGATCGGCGGCGGTGTGCCGAAGAACTTCGCGCAGGATATCGTGGTCGCCGCGGATATCCTCGGCGTCGAGGCCTCGATGCACAAATACGCCATCCAGATCACGGTAGCCGACGCCCGCGACGGCGCGCTTTCCGGCTCGACGCTCAAGGAAGCGAGCTCATGGGGCAAGGTCGACCTGACCTATGAGCAGATGGTGTTTGCGGAAGCGACGATCGCGTTTCCGCTGATCGCCGGATACGCGTGGCACAAGGATGCGTACAAGGCTCGGACGGGGAAGAAGTTTAGCGAAGTGCTGATGGAGCCGGTTACGGCGTAAGCACCAAGGTGAGGGGCCGCGAAAAGTGATTCGCGGCCCCTCATCTGCCCATCAGGAATGCAGACGCAGCGATTGATGAGAAAGATGCAGGCGCCAACCGTGAGATAGATTCTCAGCATCCTGGCTGCGGTTCGGGCACGGGTTCTATTCGCGTTTGGGGTCCAAGAGTCTATAAAGCGTGCGACCCAACTTTCAGCTGCGAGCTATTGCAGGTACATGAAGCCTGCCATCACAGAGACCCAGAATAAAGGTGTAGCTCTCATCGGTGCTTCAACGTCAGCGCAATAAGCGTGCATCTTTCAGACCGCGTAAGATCTGCTCGATCGACCAGTCCAGCGCTTCCGCCCCATTGACCGTGAGCGTCGCATGTTTGCCGCTGGGTAGCACGTACTCGTCCGCCATTGGCCTCGCCGTCGCTTCGAACTGGGCGCGGACGCTTTTTTCGGTGCGGCCGCGCTCGCGCATGTCACGGTGAATTCGGCGGGTGAGACAGAGGTCGTGGGGAGCGTCGACATAGACGCTGAAGTCGTACAGTGGCAGCAGCTCCGGGTAATGCAGCGCGAGGATGCCTTCGACCACGACGTACCGCGAGGGCTTGATTTCGTCATACACTCCTGGCACGCGGGTGTGAGCGGCGAAGTCGTAGCGCGGTCGCTGGATGGCATGACCATCGTGAAGCTCGCGGATGTGCTCGACGAAGAGCTCACTTTCGAGTGAGTCGGGATGGTCGAAGTTCTGCTTGTGGCGGTCGTCGAGCGGGAACTGGCTCAGGTCGCGGTAGTACCAGTCGAGCGGAAACAGCGTCGCGTCAAGCTGCGTGCCGAGCTCGCGCGCGAGCGTCGTTTTGCCGGAACACGAGCAGCCTGCGATGCCGATCAGGATCGGGCGTTCCGGGAGCGTGAGCTGCTGCGGCGTGTCCACGTTCGTAGTGTACGACTAACGGCTCGGGTGCCCCACCCACAACGCGCGTCTTTGCGCGTTGTGGATGGGCATCGCGCGAACGCGCGACCTTTTTGTGCCTGTATGGAGATGGGCGGAAGCGGTCGGCCTTCGGCCGATGCCACCCTAACGAGCGATGGAGCCGTTCGTGAGGATGGGGCACCCGGGTTCTGTGCCAGGTCTGAATAGAAAGCAAACCCCCTACGCTGCGCTGCGGGATGACAACCATAAAGGCGACAAACCAAAAAAGCGATCCGAGTCGATTATGCTTCTGTGGCCGCTGCGACCTGCGGGATCAGGGCCTTGAGCAGCGACGTAAACTGCCCTTCGACCCGGCGGCCGATCTCCATCACTTCCTCGTGGTTGATCGCGTCGTCGCTCACGCCGGCCGCCATGTTCGTCACCAGCGACAGGCCGAGCACGTCCATGCCCATGTGTCGCGCCACGATTACCTCATGCACCGTGCTCATGCCAACGAGGTCCGCGCCGAGCGTAGAGAACGCGCGGATTTCCGCCGGAGTCTCGTAGCTTGGCCCCAGCACAGCGAGGTAGACGCCTTCGGGCAGCGGCGTGCCCTGCTGTTCGGCTTCCGCTTTGGCCAGCGCGCGCAGCGTAGGGGAATACGCGGCGGACATATCGAAAAAGCGCTGCCCGGAGCCTTTTTTGACGGCCCAGCGAACCTCGTTCTTCCCGATAGCCGCGTTTTGCCCGGTCATGTTGATGTGGTCGGCAATGCAAACAAGCCCGCCCTGACCGAAGCTCTTGTTGATGCCTCCGGCCGCGTTGGTAACGATCAGTTTTTTGCAGCCCAGCCGCGCCAGAACCCGCGTCGGGAACACGACGTCGTCCATCGCGTAGCCCTCATACGCGTGGACACGGCCCGCCATGACCGCCACCGGCACGCCGCCAATCGTGCCGACAACCAGCTTGCCGTTGTGGCCTTCAACCGTCGACTGCGGGAAGTGCGGGATCTCCGCGTAGGGAATCGCCACGGCGTCCTGCACCTGGTCCGCGAAGTTGCCGAGCCCCGAGCCAAGGATGATGCCCAGCACGGGCGTGACGTCCGTACGCATAAAGATGTGGGTCAACGCCTGGGTCGCCTTGGCGAAGGTGTCGAGCGGCTTTTGCGCTTCAGGCGCAGGAGGCGTGGGTGTGGCTTCGGCGGGCATCGGAACTCCTTGGGCGGCGCGGGCGGCCCTTCAGAAAGCGTAGCGAATTTTGCGCACCGGGTCCGCTGTACGCACATCTATCGAAGTGGATAGAATGCGCAGACTGAGAAACTCTGTCGATTTCTCCAAGGAGCTTTATGAATCTGACTGGAAATACGGTATTTATCACGGGCGGAGGCTCCGGCATCGGACGTGGGCTTGCGGAAGCGCTGCATGCCAAGGGCAACCAGGTCATCGTTTCGGGCCGGCGCAAGGATTATCTTGAAGAGGTTGTGAAGGCAAACCCGGGCATGGATTCGGTCGAGCTCGACGTGTCGGACCCCGAAAGCATCAAGTCGGTGGCGTCTACGTTGACGGCCAAGTACCCCAAGCTGAATGTGCTGATCAACAACGCGGGTATCGCGGCGTATGCGTCTCCGGACGTGCCGCTGGCGGACGATGCACACACCGCTGCGGTCGTCACAACGAACCTGCTCGGCCCCATTCGCGTGACGGCCGCGCTGATTGAGCAGTTGAAGGCTCAGCCCTCGGCGACGGTGATCAATGTGACCTCCGGGCTGGCGTTTATTCCGCTGGCGGCGGGCGCGACCTACTGCGCCACCAAGGCGGCTCTCCATTCCATCACTTTGTCGCAGCGCTACGCGCTGAAGGACACAGGCGTTCGTGTGGTCGAGATCGCTCCGCCCTACGTGCAGACGCATCTGGGCGGGGAGCGGCAGGCGAACGATCCGAAAGCGATGCCGCTCAAGGCGTTCATCGATGAAACGATGGAGGCGCTCGGCACCGACGCCGACGAGGCAAACGTGAAGGGTGTCGCCATGCTGCGCGACAACGCCGGCCCGAACGAGCAGGCGTTTGTGACGAAGTTCAACGATATGATGTCGGGAAGCTAACCCTTACGGGTGGGTGCGGGAGCCGAGCCGGGGCCGCACCCACACATTCCAAAACGAGCCTAACGCGCGGCTGCCTTTCGTTTCGCTGCTGCAGCCCTCCGGTCGAATGTGGTGCGGGCCTGCTCGACCTTATCGAGGTTCTTTTCCGCCCAGATCCAGACGCCGCAAAACGCCGCTCCGAGGCTCATGCCGAGCGGCGTCAATTTGTATTCCACACGAGGCGGAACGACGGGGTGCACGGTGCGCGTGACCAGGCCTTCGCGTTCCATGTGGCGCAGAGTCTGAGTGAGCATCTTCTGGCTGACGCCCGTCACCAGCTCCCCCAAACGCGTAAAGCGCTGTTCGCCGTTCTCGGCCAGAATGTCGAGAATGAGCATGGTCCATTTATCCGCGACGCGGCCGATCAGCTCATTGACGAGCGCTTCCACCTTGCCTTCGTGGACCTCTGGCGGCGGCGTGCTCTGGTATTGACGGGCGGAGGCGATCTGCTTTTCGGTGAACGCGGGCTTCTTCATGGTGAAGGTCACTCTCTCAAAGGTAAGTATAGAACTTTCGAGTGCCTACTTCCTATCGGAGACTGAAGATTCTATACTCCATTCAAGGCCGCGTCCCGCGGCGCAAAGGAGCTTTATGAACCTCACAGGAAATACGATTTTCATCACTGGCGGCGGCTCCGGCATTGGCCGCGGACTGGCGGAAGCGCTGCACGCCAAGGGCAATCAGATCATCATTTCAGGCCGTCGCAAGGCCGCGCTGGCTGAGGTCGTGGCCGCGAATGCGGGCATGGATTCGATTGAGCTCGACGTCGAAAGCCTCGACAGCATCAAGTCGGTCGCGACCACGCTGACGGCGAAATACCCCAAGCTGAATGTGCTGATTAACAATGCGGGCATCATGAAAGATGATGTTGTGGACTTCCCGATCGACGACACGATTGCGAGCTCCATCATCACGACCAACCTGCTCGGACCAATCCGGATGACGTCGGCGTTGATCGAGCAACTGAAGGCGCAACCAGCGGCGGCGGTCATCACCGTGACCTCAGGTCTGGCGTTTACGCCGCTCGCGCGCACGGCGGTGTACAGCGCGACCAAAGCGGCGCTGCACTCGTTTATTTTGTCGCAGCGCTATCTGTTGAAGGACACGAACGTGCGCATTCTGGAACTCGCTCCGCCCTATGTGCAGACTGAATTAGGCGGAGAGCACCAACTTACCGACCCCAACGCAATGCCGCTTGGGGCATTTATCGATGAAACGGTGCAGGTTCTCGGCACCGACGCAGATGAGGTGAACGTCAAGGGCGTTGCCATGCTGCGCAACAACGTCGGTCCGGATGAATATGCGTTCTTCAGCAAGTTCAACGACATGATGTCTGGGCGGTAGCGAGCGATCAGCACAGAAGCACCAAATGCGACCACCATGGTCCTCCTGAGCATCGCAAAGGATCTGCTTTCCTCTGACGCCTGTAGAAGCGTTCGGGAAAGCAGATCCTTCACTTCGTTCAGGATGACAAGTAAAACTACGTACATCGATGAGCGAAAGGTCCTACAACGAGTAGCGGCGCAGCAGCTCAAACGCGTGCTGCGTCGCCCACAGGCGCACGCGCTCGCGGTCGCCGATGACGTTCACTTGTTTGACCTGCGTATCTTCGCCGTCGGCGAGCGCAATATACACAAGGCCGATAGGCTTGCCGGCGTCCGGGCCGGTGCTGATGGGTGTCGGCCCGGCCAGGCCGGTGATGCTGAGACCAAGGGACGCTCCCGTCTTTCGGCGGATGCCTTCGGCCAGCGCGCGCGCGGTTTCGGCGCTGATCGCTCCGTGCTCGGTGATGACCGCCGGATCGACGCCGGCAAACTCCGTTTTGAGCGCGTCCGTGTAGACTACCGCGCCACCGATAAACGTGCGTGAGCTGTTCGGGACGTCCGTGAGACGCGCGGCAAGCAGGCCTCCCGTGCAGCTTTCCGCGGCGGCCAGCGTCAGTTGCCGCATCTCCAGTGTCAACAGGACGACCTCTTCGATCGACTCGCCGTGCGCGGAAAAAATGTCCTCGCCCATTTCGTGCTCTATCTTTTCAGTAAGCTCGTCGACGCGTGCCTGCGCTTCTTCCTGCGTGGCCTTGGCGCACTCGAAATGCAGCTGAATTTCACCGCGCCCGGCGAGAATGGTCGTGTTGATGTCGGTAAACTCTTTGTAAATCGGCGCGGTGCGCGCGTCCACGGTGCTTTCGGGGATCAGCGCCATGCGCAGCATTCGCGTGGCGATGTGGCGTGGCGGCAGCGACGCGGCCAGCCGTGGCCGGGCCTCCTCGGTAAACAGCGGCTTCAACTCCTTGGGCGGGCCGGGCAGCAGGATCACAATTTTGCGGTGACTTTCGCCGTCCGCGCCTTGCAGCACGGTATCGAGATACTGTCCGGGGGCGCTGCCGTTGCGATTGTCGAGCAGCGTCGCGCCCTCAAGCACGTCGGCCTGCTTGGCGTTATTGGGCGGCATCGGGATTTTGCGCTCGGCAAAGCGTTTGTAGAGCGAAGCGATGGTATCGGGATCTTTGTGCAGCTCGACGCCTAGAGCGGAGGCGGCGGCTTCGCGGGTCAGGTCGTCTTCGGTGGGCCCCAGCCCTCCTGAAAAGATGACGATATCGGCGCGGCCGAGCGCGATGCGGCCGGCTTCGGTGAGGTGCGAAATGTTGTCGCCGACGATGGTCTTGAAGGCCACCTGCACGCCAAGCTCATTGAGCCCGGCGGTGAGAAAGAGCGAGTTAGTGTCCTGGCGATGCGGCGTAAGCATCTCGGAGCCGACGGCAATGATTTCAGCGATCATAAGGTGTTGGATGACACTCCGGTAGTTTGGATGGTACTTCAGGCTGTTTCGCTGACGCTCGCCGCAGATTCTTATGGGGCGGTGAAGGACGCCTCGATCTGCCCCATGATGGCGACGATCCGATCGAGCCGGGCAAGGTCGAAGGGCGGGGCGCTCGGGTCAGGCCTGGCGGGATCGGCCCCCGCGGGCGGGCGCGGAGCGTAAAAGTCGACCACTGTATCGCCAATGCTGCGGTTGCGGATGACCAGCACGCAGGCGTACGCGGGAGGGCCGCTGACGGTGCGCTCGTCCCAGCAGCCGAGCGTGAAAGGCTGGCCACCGCTGACGCCCGTAAGCGATTGCCGCACGGGAGCCTCGTTCAAGGGTAAGCCGCTCCCCGGCCATTGCCGGGGGTACGGCCGCGCGATGCCGCGCTCGTACTCGTAGCGGCCGACTTCAAACGACATGCTGACATGCAGCCAGGTGAGCGGGCTTGTATCGCCGTGCTGCAAGCGGCCGGATGCCTCATCCAGCGTAAAGCCGCAGTCGGTGAGTGGATTGGATGGGCCGGGGTCGCTGCACGTGACGTCGAAGCTCACGGGAATCTGCAGCAGAGGGCCGCCAACAGTTTGGATGCGCCGGATGTTCACGCCGGTCGAGCGCCATTCGGCGAGCGGTTTTGTAAGCTCCGGCGCGAGCCTGGCTTTGCAGCCGGTAAGAGCGCAGCCGCTGAGAGCAAGGCACGTGGCGAGAGACACGCTCAGGCCGCGCCTCATGCGGAACGCTTGTTGCGGGCCGCTGCCCCGCGAATCGCGCGAGCCACGGCCCACACCACGAACGCCAGCAGGGCGCCGATGATGGCGTAGGTAAGGCTGTTGACCAGCGTGTAGTGGGGCTCCGCGTCGAACGTGGCCTGGCTAAGGGCATAGTCCAGCAGCGGCGGGAGCAGGAAGCCGATCGCAACGGCAACGGGCCAACGCCGGGTCACGAGACCTCCCATCAGACCAGCGATCACGCAGGGAGGATAGACGAACGATTCAAGCGTGTCTGTCAAGGGCATCAGAACGAGCATGCGACATCATAGTACGCGGAGCGGGTCGCATAACGGGGAGTTGGCATCTGAAAAGGCGTGAGGGCATGACGAAACGATGAGCCATATACGCAAGGTGGTGATTACCGGGTTCGGGGACGAGTCGAAGCTGGCGCTCGAGGATGCCGACTTGGTCGGGCCTTTGCCGGGCGAGGTGCAGAT
>CALMON010000079.1 GCA_937871785.1 uncultured Granulicella sp. | reverse complement strand
GGTGGGCAGGGTGAAGTGGAAGGTAGAGCCCTGGCCGAGCTCGCTGGTGGCCCAGATGTGTCCGTTGTGCTGCGCGACGATGCTGCGGCAAATGGCCAGGCCCAGGCCGGTGCCGCCCATGGCGCGGGAGTCCGACGCGTCGACCTGCTTGAAGCGGTCGAAGATCGAGGTCAGCTTGTCTTCCGGAATGCCGCGGCCGTGGTCGGACACTTCGAGAACAGCCTCGTCTTCGGACAGGTATTGCGCGGTGAGGCGAATTTCGGACGGAATCGTGCTCGCCTGCGGGGAAAACTTGATCGCGTTTGAAACGAGGTTGGTCAGCGTTTGCAGGATGCGGTCGGGGTCGGCCCAGACGCTGACGCCGTTCGGTTCCAGCACGAAGCGGATGTTGGCCTTGGCGGCGGACGCGTGCTGGAGCGAAGTGGCGCGGCCAAAGAGGTCGTCGGCGGAGCACATGGTGGTGTGAAGCTCGGCCTTGCCGGAGCCGATGCGCTCAAGATCGAGGATGTCGTTGACGAGCCGGACGAGCCGGTCGGTGTTGCCGATGGCGATGTCCATCATCTGGCGAGCCTTGTCGGGCCGTGCCGTCAACGCGCCCCCGGCGACCAGCCCCAGCGCGGCGCGCAGCGACGTAAGCGGCGTGCGCAGCTCGTGCGACACGGTGGAGATGAACTCGTCCTTCATGCGGTCGAGCGCATTGCGTTCGGAAATATCGGTAAACGCGACCACCATGCCGACGTTGCGGCCGTTGGTCTGATCGTCACCGGGGGAGATGGCGGAGCGCTCGCCGGAGCCGATGCGAGAGGCGCGCGTGGTCGATTCGGTGGCGGTGTCGCTTTCAGGCAGGGCCAGCGCGAGCTGCGCGGACGGCGTGATGCCGGTGCGGCGGAACGCGTCGTCCGAGTCGATAAAGGCTTCAATCTGCGGGCGTGCGACGTACTCGACAGGGAAGGAGGTACCGTCCTTGCGCCAGAAAACCTCGTTCGAAATGCGGACGGTGTCGCGCTTGTGCATGGAGCCGATGATGGGCGACTCAGCGCGCGGGTAGCGGCTGCCGTCGGCGCGCGTGTGGTGGAACAGGTCGTGCATGTCGCGGCCGAGGAGTTCTTCCGCCTTGTAGCCGAGCATCTGCGCGGCGGCCGGGTTGACGACGGTGATTTTGCCGTCGAGATCGACGCCGTAAATACCGTCGCCGACGGACTCAAGGACAGAGTTCGACTGGCGGATAAGGGCGCGAAGCTGGGCTTCGGCGCGGACCTGCTCGGAAATATCGACGCCAAAGGTGAGAACGTAGCGGACTGGCGCGGCGGTGTGGGCGGACTCCGAATGGCTGGGGCCGGGCTCCTCGATGAGGCGGTTGCGGTAGGCGATGACGCGCTCGTCGTCGTTGACGTCGCGAAGGTGGAAGAGGCCCTGCGCCTCACCGGTGGTGAGCAGCGAGTGGAGGTAGGGCTCCATGAAGCCGGCGCGGTCGGGCGACGTGAAATCCTGCAGGTAACGGCCGAGTACCTCGTTGACGGTGCGGCCGAGGCTTTGCGCGCCGTGCTCGTTGATAGACAGAATGACGCCGTCGAGATCATGCGTAAGCACAAGACCGAGTGAACCTTCCACCAACTGGCGGTACCGCGCTTCCGACTCGCGCATGGTCGTTTCGGCGACGCGCTGCGTTGTGACATCGATCCCGGTGGCGATAACGAAGGCGACCTGCCGATGCGAGTCGACAAGGGCGGTAGCGGTCCAGGAGATGCGGCGGCGTGAACTGTCGGAGGCGACCCAGTAGTTTTCGTAGGCCGTGGGAAACTCGCCGGACCGGATGCGCTCGAAGCTTTCAATATACGCGGCAACGTCTTCTTCCGGGATCAGGCGCTCCCAGGCATATTTGCCGACGAGGTCCGCGGAAGGGTAGCCGGAGATGATTTCGCAGGCGCGGTTGAACTTGACGATCCGGCCTGCGGTATCGAACACAACGACAAGCGCGCCGACGGTATCGAGAACGGCGGACACGAAGTTGCGCTCAACGGTGAGGGCGGTTTCGACACGTTGGCGCGCGCGGCTGGCGCGGTCCATCTGGCGGACGCGGAGGTTCAACTCCAGCCGCGTGACGATCAGGCCGCTGAGCGCGTCGAGCGACTCAAGCTGCGCACTGGTGAGCTTGCGGGCAGCGGTATCGAGCACGCACAGGCAGCCGATGGTGACGCCGGTGCCCGAAAGAATGGGCGCGCCGGCGTAAAAACGGAAGCGGCGGTCGCCCACCGGAATGCCCCCGGGGGCGTAATCGGGGTCGCGGCGGGCGTCGGGAATTTGGTAGATGCCGTCGCCGGCGAGGGTGGTTTCGCAAGGTAACGTGTTGCGCGGAACGGAGGTCACGTCGAGGCCGTAGCGCGACGGGATGGTGACACGATCCTTTTCGACCAGCGTCAGCGCCGCGACCGGAGCATTGGCGATCTGCGCCGCGAGACGAACGATGTCGTCGAGTGCGGAATCGGGCGGCATATCGAGGAGCTCGTAGTATTCGAGCGCCTGAAGTCGCGGCTGGTCGACGCTGGGAAGGATTTCAGTCATTACCCTACAAGAAGAGTAGCGAGGCTACACCGCCCCTGACTCTCCCACTTTGGCTGTGGGGTGGCGAACGATAGTCACCACCGTGGTGGAACGTGGGAGTATTCAGGTAGTTACCGGGTCGCGTGCTGCGGTTACGGTTTGGGCAGGGCGCAACAGTCGCCCGCGTCGGGTACGTCGAGCGCGCTGGCGTCGAGAGCGACTTTCCAGGTACCGTCTTTGCTGCCGTCGGCAACTTTTTTCCAAAATGTGATGTAGCGGCCGGAGGTGGAAAACGGCTGGCCGCTGTTATCGGTGCCCTTGGCGTCGTAGTGGCCCCAGGTGAAAGCGGTGTCGCCGGAAGGACCGACCTGTCCGCCCTGCGGCACCCAGGTGAGCTGGTATTTTTGCGGGTCCCAAACGGCATTGGTGGCGATGGCGCGGCGGCCCAGGATGGCGGGCTTGCCGTTGTTGAGGGTGACCGCGTCGTCGGCAAACCAGGAGGAGAAAGCCGCGCCGCCGCCTTTAGCGACGGCCTCGGCAAAGCGGGCTTCAAGCTCCAGCAGGTGAATCAACGCCGGGGACAGCGACGGCTGCGTGAGCGGGCTGATGATCTGCGGTCGCGGCGCCAAGGCGCCAGTGGATTGCCCGGATGATGGAAATGGGCTGAGTGCGCCGCTCGTCGGTGATTGCGCCAGAGCGACAGCCGGGAACAGAAGAAGCGGAAGGATGGCGAAAGCGAGGTTCGGGCATCGCATGAAGTTCATTGTAAAACGGCAGAGGCGCGGCGTTGCGGGGTTTGCTGCGTCAGCGCGCCAGGGCCGAATTGGGAGCAAACGGACCGGTGTGGGAAGGGGCGCATCCGGCAAGGGCGAGCACGCAAAGCAGCGAGACCAGCGTGGCGGTACGGGCGAGAGTCATAGTGTCGTTCCTTCGTGGGAGATGGGCGGCCTGTTCCCCGTCGTTTCCCTTATCGGCGGCACGGGGGAGTGGCTTTAGCGTTCGAGCGGATGTTCGTAGTCCCGCCGGTGATGGCTATGGGGCAGCCGATCCGCAGGTCAGGTCGTACATCGGGCCGTGGCTCAGGCGCAAGTCGGGTGCAGACCGGGCTGTATCCCGGGGTAGAATCTGGGCTCAAGCCCAGACCTATCTCAGAAACAACAGCAAGAACACTCCCTGAAAAGGGCAAAGACGAGTCTCCGCCTATGAACCATGGCCAGAGGCAACTCCCTTCCCCGGGTCTGTATGGGCGGCTCGGCGTCTACCTTCAAGGCATGAACGCTGACGGGTCACGGCGCTGCTATTCTGCGGACTCAGGCTAAATCGTCAAAGTTCCGGGGTGAGTGTGGCCGTTTCTCGCAAGGATGTTGAATTGATTTTGCCCGCCGCCGTCCTGCTGGCCTTGGGGGCCGCGATGCAGGCGTATGTGGGTCAGGCTCCGGGCGGTGTCCGCGGGTTGATGGCCGCCGCGCTGGCCGTGCGCTGGGTGGGGGTGCTCCTGTTTGCGGCGTACGCGGTCCGCGCGCGCAGCCTTACGCCCTGGATTTTCGTCGCCATGGTCGCCGGGGCGGAACTGGGGTTCGACGCGCCGCGGTTTGCCGTGCAGTTGCGGGTGTTTTCCGACATTTTTCTGCGGCTGATCAAGACCATCGTCGCGCCGCTGATCTTTGCGACCCTGGTGGTCGGCATCGCCGGGCATGGCGACCTGAAGGGCGTCGGGCGCATGGGCGTCAAGGCGCTGGTGTACTTCGAGGTCGTGACGACCCTGGCACTCGGGCTCGGTCTGCTGGTCATCAACGTGACGAAGGCGGGTGTCGGTTTGAAGCTGCCCGCGGCGGCGGCAGCGGCTTCGGCCGGGGTGACCGCCCCGCCGCCGACGCACTGGGATGACTTTCTGCTGCACATGTTTCCGGAAAACATCGCAAAAAGCGTGTCCGACGCGCAGATTCTGCAGGTCGCCGTGTTTGCCGTTTTCTTCGGTGTGGCGCTGGCTACCCTGGCCGGCCCGAAACGCGAGCCGGTCCTGCGGCTTTGCGAAAGCCTCAGCGAGGTCATGTTCCGCTTCACGAACATTGTCATGTACTTTGCGCCGGTCGGCGTGGGCGCGGCGATGGCGTTCACCGTTGGTCACCTCGGGCTGGGCGTTCTGGTAAATCTGGGCAAGTTGCTGCTGACCTTATACGGGGCCCTGGCGTTGTTTGCGTTGCTGGTTCTGTTGCCGGCGGCGCTGCTGTTCAAGGTGCCGGTGACCGCGTTCTTGAAAGCCGTGGCGGAGCCTGCCACCATTGCGTTTGCAACCGCGACCAGCGAGGCCGCGCTACCGCGTGCGATGGAGCAGATGGAAGCTCTCGGCGTGCCGCGGCGGATCGTGGCGTTCGTGATTCCGGCGGGCTACAGCTTCAATCTAGATGGGTCGACGCTGTACCTGGCGGTGGCGAGCATCTTTGTCGCGCAGGCGGCGGGCATTCACCTAAGCTGGGGGCAGCAGTTGCTGATGATGGGCACCCTGGTGCTGACGAGCAAGGGGGTTGCCGGCGTGCCGCGCGCCACTCTGGTCGTGCTGCTGGCGACGGCCGCTACGTTCGGTCTGCCGGTGGAGCCGATCTTTGTCATCCTGGGCATTGACGCACTGATGGATATGGCACGCACCATGGTGAACGTGGTGGGCAATTGCCTGGCAAGCGTGGTGGTGGCCAAGTGGGAAGGGCAGTTCCGGACGGAGTTGCCGGACGACGTCGTAATAGCAGGTGTGGAAGCGTAGCCGGTTGCGTCGTCGCGCTGCAAACACCGAAGGCACGGCGAATGCCGTGCCTTCGGGCAGATCTACAGCGCAGGAAGTTACCGGTCAGCCTTCGGCGGAAACTTCGCAAACATCTTGTCGATCGACTTGTCGACGAGCGCGATGTTTTTATCTTCATGCTTCACGTGAAGCTGCTCGGTCGAGCGGCCGCGAAACACCAACTGGTGGGTGCTGTTATCGTACAGATCGACGATCAAGGTTCCGACAGGAATGTCGACCTGACGGGTTGTGGACACATCTGAGCCACCGAAGCCGCCGCCACCCCATCCGCCGTAGCCGAACCGTCCGCCCCATCCGCCGAAGCCATAGCCCGGTCCAAGACCTTCATAGAAGGTGTTGTATTCCTTCTGATCCTGCACGTTGCCGATAGCGGTAATGGCGACATCCCCGCCGGTCGGAACCATTTGCCAGCCGTGGGCCTGGAGATCGGCCGTTACCTGATCGCGCACGCGCTGCTCAAACAGCGGGTTTTCTGTCTTGACCTTATAAAACGAAAACGTATGGTACGACTCGAAATTGACCTTGTGATCGTAGTCCGTGCTGACCTGCTGGGCATGCAAGGCGAGTGCGGGAGAGGCCAGCGCCAGGCTAAGTAACGCTTGCAACACAAACTTGTGCTTCAGATTTTTGTTCGACATGGGAAACCTCCAAATACAAAGCAAGCTGCACACGGCAACGCTGCTCTCATCCATTGGATGCGCACCAACCCTTCCACGGCTTAGGACCGCAGCTGATGGCCGCTACGACTGGACGATGTTCGCGCTTCCGTCATGGCGCTGCAACCGCGATTGCGGAGACGGCCTGCCGGAGGGTTCCATGTGGCTGGCGTCGCGCCTCAAAAACAAGATGGCGAGAACAAGAATCACCACGATCGAAACTGCGAACAGGATCACGACCAACTTGAAATTCGGCCGGTTGGGAGGAAGTTCTTCGAGGGGCTGCATGAGGGTATTGGATGCGCGAAGGCGCAGAACGCGTGTGGCCTTCGGAGAACTATGTGGAAGAAATCTTCGTCTAAGGAGCTATGAAGCGAATTCTGCCCGCTCTCGTTGTGTTTTTTTTACCCGGCACAGCCTGTGTCTGGGCGCAGGCTCCTGCCACGACCCCCCCGACCTCCGCCGCGACAACAACCCTGTCTGTCAACACCAACTTGGTGGTGATCCCCGCGGTGGTGCGCGACAAAAAAGGGGGGCTGGTGCGCGGTATACCGCGAGACAACTTCGCGCTTGAAGTGGACGGCAAAGCGCAGGCAATCAAATATTTCGATACGGAAGCGGATGTTCCGTTGACAGTAGGCCTGCTGGTGGACACCAGCCAAAGCCAGCGCGAGGTGATTGATGACGAAAGGACGGCCAGCGCTACGTTTCTAGACAAGATGCTGGCTCCGGAGCGCGATCAGGCGTTTGTGATCCAGTTTGCACATGATGTGGACCTTTTGCAGGATGTGACCATGTCTCGCGGCAAGCTGCAAGCAGGGTTGAAGCAGATCGAGGTTTCGAACGGTGGGCAGCGCGGGGGCGGCAGCGGGAACGATAGCGGGTCCGGCAGCGGTGGGTCTGGCGGAAACGACACCGGCGGGAGCGGCTCTCAGGATCGGCGGCACCATAGTGGCGGGGG
>CALMON010000078.1 GCA_937871785.1 uncultured Granulicella sp. | reverse complement strand
GCTTCTTTTGACGTTCATTGACTCGGGATTTGGTGCCCCGTTCAACGCTCAACAGATGTCAGATGGGACACTCAAGCTTTTTGCATATTTATTACTCTTAGAAGACCCGGTGCCGCCACCATTCCTCTGCATCGAAGAACCCGAAAATGGACTATACCACCGCCTTCTAGAAACCCTTGTTCGCGAGTTCAGGGAACACTCAGATAAACGGGGTGGATCTCAAGTTTTCCTAACAACTCACCAGCCTTATTTGGTTGATGGGTTGTCGCCTGATGAGGTCTGGATACTTGAGAAAGATGAGCATGGTTTCTCGACGCTCAGGCGGGCGAACACAGACTCTTCTATCAAGCACCTTGTTGACCAAGGGCTCCCGCTTGGAAGCCTTTGGTACAGTGATTACCTCGAGGCAAAGTGATGCACTTTGAGTTCCTTATCGAGGACCGATCCGGGAAAGATGCGTTGAACACTCTGATTCCCAAAATCATAGAAAGCTCAGACACTTTCCGAATCCACTCCTACAGAGGTATCGGAAGATTGCCCGGTAATCTAAGGAGTGATCCTGATCCCAAGAAACGGATGTTGCTAACGCAGCTTCCGAGATTGCTGCAGGGATATGCGCTTACTTATCGAGACAATGCGAGCGATTTTGAGGTAGCACTTGTTTGTATCTGTGACTTGGATCGTCGTTGCCGACATGACTTCCGCCTTGAACTCCTAGAACTAGCTAAAAGCATCCAATCGCGTGTTGAGTGCTACTTCTGTATTGCTGAAGAAGAGGGCGAAGCGTGGTTTTTGGGCGATCCGCCTGCTATCACTACCGCATATCCCCTGTCTAAGAGGAATGTTTTAGATAACTATGTCCCTGATTCCATATGTGGCACTTGGGAAACTTTGGCAGACGCCGTTATAACAGGAGGCTCGAAGTCACTGAAAGGGAAAAAGTACTACGAGATTGGCGCTGCAAAGTGCAAATGGGCGAATGACATTCCACGGCATATGAACGTCGAAGTGAACAGTTCACCGAGTTTCTGCTATTTACGTGACAAACTAAGGATGATCAGTAACGGGGTTGGCTCCTAGGTAGTAGTCGTTGGAGACGGAGGGTCACGCACCACGTAGGCTATGTGGCGGCGCGTGGCCCACTCATGCCCGGGTTGCCCATTCATGCCGCGTACTTTGCGGCATGAGTGGAGAAGCTCGGCTGCCGGCGACACGACGTGAAGTGCCGCAGAACACCCTCAGCACCCCACTCATCGCAAAGAGCGCGATGAATGGGCCACCCGTCATCCTCAGATCCGCCGCACCCCCTACACTTCCCCATGGGTCTGGACACCGTCGAACTCGTGCTTCGCGCCGAGGAACTCTACGCCACCACCTTCACCGACGACGAGGCCGGACAGGTGAGCACCGTCGGCGACTTCTACCGCCTGATCTGCGCCAAGCTCGACCTCGCTGCGCTCGCCGACGCGTCCACCTCAGACGCGCTCCCGGTCATCACCGCGATAGAGGGCCGCTTCTTTCAAAGGCACACCAGCCTCCCGTCACCCCCGGAGGTCCTCCCCTGGTCGCCGCAATCTGTCTGGGACACCCTGGTCGCGATCTTTGTCGACCAGATGCTCCTCGAACCGGACGAAATCCACTACTCGGCCCGCATCGTGCAGGACCTCGGCATCGATTGACCCGCACACGCAGCCAGGATGTCTGCATGCAGGCGACCTTCAACATCCCGAACGCACTCGCTGCCCAGCTCGCCAAGGAGTACCGGCGCCAACTCGACCTTGCGGCTCAAGCGGATATCCACGAAGCGATTCGCCAGGGTGGCGACCATGTTGCGAATGGCCGAACCCGCCCCGCCGACGAGTTCTTCGCCGAGTTCCGGGAAAGCATGGCTACCGGATTTGAACTCACATGGCTTGCAGAACGTAATTTTGCCAGCTTAGACAGACAGGTCAATGCCACTGAGTCCGCAGGAGCCGCGCTTTAGCTCAGAGCGGCACGCGACAAAGGACAGGGCTTAAAGGTCGTCAGGCTCGCCTTCTACGCGCAGGAGCTGCCGCAGCGAGTGGAACACAAGGTAGCCCAGGATCGCGCTTACCACGGCGATCGCGAGGTTTTCCCGCGTGACGATGTTGCGCAGCGCCGCCGCCATCGTCTTGCCGCGACCCGATGAGCGGTTGAATTCGCCCATCAGCAGGTTGGCGTAGAAGAGGAACATGATTCCGGCGACTTCGACGAGGCCGCGCAATACGGCGATCCGCTTTTCCCCACGATTCCACGCTCGCAGCATCCCTTCACTCTACAATGAAGGGACAATGCAGGACCTCCAGACGCAGCTCGACCGGATCACCGCCAACACCCGAGCGCTGGTGCAGCCGGAGCGGCTAGCGATTACCGACGACGCCGTTCGCGATCTGATCGCGACCGGCATCGAAGACCGCATGCTCGCGGCCGGCGCGCGGGCGCCCGAGTTTACGCTGCCGGACGCGCTGACCGGCAAGCCGGTGCGCTCGGCGGACCTGCTGGCGCTCGGGCCGCTGGTGCTGACGTTTTTTCGCGGCCGCTGGTGTCCGTACGATATGACGGAGCTGGAACAGTGGCAGCAGCTCTACCCCGCGGTGCGCGAGCGCGGCGCAATGCTGGCGGCGGTGAGCCCGCAGTTGCCGCGCCAGAACGACTTTACGGTGCAGCGCCATGGCCTGACGTTTCCGGTGCTGTCCGATGCCGGAGCGGCGCTGGCGACGCAGTTCGGCCTGACGTACCTTGTGCCGCCCGCGATGCAGCGTCACTACCGGTCGATCATGGTGAATATTCCGTTCGTCAACACGGGTAGAAGCGACGGTGACGCCGCCGAGGAAAGCTGGCGCCTGCCGTTGCCGGCCACCTACGCGATTGCGCCGGACGGCACGATTCTCTTTGCGCAGGCGTATGCCGACCACCGCGTGCGGCCTGAGCCCGAAGACGCGCTGCGGGCGCTTGCGGCGGTCAATGCTGTTCGCTAGCCGGGGCGTGTCGTCGTACACTATTCGCGCATGGCCTTTCCTATCAGAACCTGTGTCGTTTGCTCGGAGGAGTTCGAGCTGAAGCCCGATAAACCCGGCTACGCGAACCGCTGTCCGGAGTGCAGCAGCCCTGAAACGTCGGCAGCCAAGACCCCTGCTGCCGCGACGACAGATCGCGAAGCCAACGCCGCGCGGCGTGAAGCGATGCGGAATCTTCTCTACCGTAAAGACAGTTAGTCGCATCAGATTTCGAGAGCCGTTCCAGGAGTTTCATGACCCAGACCCAGCCGATCCCTTTTCTTACCGAGCGGCCCGCGTGGAAAGCGCTGCAGGCCCACGCGGAAACCATCAAGGCTACTGACCTGCGCAAGCTTTTTGCCGACGACCCCAAACGGGGAGAGCAGATGCGGGTAGAAGCGGAAGGCCTGTTTCTCGACTATTCCAAGAACCGCATCACGGCGGAAACGCTGAAGCTGCTGATCCAGCTTGCGAAGGATTCGGGACTGCGAGCGCGCTGCGAAGCGATGTTTACCGGAGAAAAGATCAACACCACGGAAGGGCGTGCGGTGCTGCATGTGGCGTTGCGCGCGCCGGCATCGGAGTCGATCAAGGTGGACGGCGAGGACGTCGTGCCCGAAGTGCACAAGGTGCTCGACAAAATGACGTCGTTTGCCAACCGCATCCGCTCCGGCGAGTGGACCGGGCACACTGGCAAGCGCATTCGCAACGTAATCAATATCGGCATCGGCGGCTCCGATCTTGGGCCGGTGATGGCCTATGAGGCGCTGAAGCACTACTCGCAGCGCGACCTCACGTTCCGCTTCGTTTCCAATGTTGACGGAACGGACTTCGTCGAAGCTACGCGCGATCTCGTCCCCGAAGAAACGATGTTTCTGGTGGCGTCGAAGACGTTCACCACGCTCGAAACCATGACCAACGCGCATACCGCGCGCGACTGGTTCCTGGCCTCGGGAGCTCCAGAAACAGCGATCGCCAAGCACTTCGCCGCGCTTTCGACCAACACGAAGCTGGTGGGCGAGTTCGGCATCGATACGGAAAATATGTTCGGCTTCTGGGATTGGGTAGGCGGGCGCTACTCCATGGACTCTGCTATAGGTCTCAGCACCATGATTGCGATCGGTCCCGACGCGTTCCAGGAAATGCTTGCCGGCTTCCATGCGATGGACGTGCATTTCCGCACCACGCCGCTCGAGCAGAACCTGCCGGCTTTGCTGGGTCTGCTTACGGTCTGGTACACGGATTTCTTCGACGCCCAGACTGTTGCGATTCTGCCGTACGACCAATACATGAAGCGCTTTCCCGCGTACCTGCAACAGCTTACGATGGAGTCGAACGGAAAGCATGTCACGCTCGATGGCACCCGGGTAACCTACTCGACGGGGCCCATCTACTGGGGCGAACCGGGCACCAATGGACAGCACTCCTTTTATCAGCTGATTCATCAGGGTACCCGCCTCATTCCGTGCGACTTTATCGGCTTCTTCAAGGCGCTCAACCCGCTCGGCAACCATCATGATCTGCTGATGGCGAACATCTTCGCACAGGCCGAAGCTCTGGCCTTTGGCAAAACGGCAGAGCAGGTGAAGGCGGAAGGCGTCGCGCCCGAGCTCGTGGCACACAAAGTCTTTGAGGGCAATCGGCCGTCCAATGTGATCCTGGCCGACAAGCTCGACCCAATGACGCTGGGTAAGCTGATTGCTCTGTATGAGCACTCGGTCTTTACGCAGGGTGTGGTGTGGGGCATCGACTCCTTCGATCAATGGGGCGTTGAGTTGGGCAAGGCGTTGGCGCAGAAGATTGTGCCTGAACTCGACAGCAAAGCGGCCTTGCCGCTGCATCACGACAGCTCCACCAATGAGTTGATCGAGCTTTACCGAAGCAACAAGTAGCAGTGTCCTAAGGAGCGTGCCGGTGCATGCCCGGCACGCTTTTCTTGCGAAAAAGTTTCCGTGCGCTTATCGTTGTGTGTGTACGGCAATCGAACACTTGCCAAATGGAGCGATCATGAGTTTATCCCCCTCGCCTCTTCAAACC
>CALMON010000077.1:21010-25062 GCA_937871785.1 uncultured Granulicella sp. | reverse complement strand
GAAGTATCCCGTTCCGGGGGGTGGGTTTGGCGGCGGAGCGGCTGGTAAGCTGCAGGTGCCGTCAATGCCCACGCCTACACCCATTACGCCGAACGGCACGGTGGTCGAGGACGTTGTGGTCCGCGTGAACGACCAGATCATCACGCGATCTGAAGTAGAGCGCTCCGAAGAGCAGTTGGCGCAGGAAGCGCAGCAGAGCAATGCGTCTGCCGGAGAACTGGCGGAACATCAGCGCGACCTGCTGCGCGACATGATCGACAATGAGCTGCTGCTGTCGAAGGGCAAGGAACTGGGTGTCACCTGCGACGCCGAAGTGTTGCGGCAGCTTGACGAACTCCGCAAGCAGAACCATTTGGATTCCATGGAAGCGCTTGAAAAAGCGGCCACGCAGCAGGGTGTGAGCTTTGAGGATTTCAAGGCGAACATGCGCAACCAGTGCATTCGTCGGCAGGTGGTGCAGGATCAGGTAGGGCGCAAGCTCAATATGACCAAAACCCAGGAGCAAGCGTATTACGAGGAGCACAAAAAGGAGTTCGAGCAGCAGGAGTCCGCCAAGCTGAGCGAAATTCTGATCCCCACCCCCGAGAATCCGACCGACGAGCAGGTTGCGCAGGCGCAGGCCAAAGCCGACCAGGTCGAGGAGAAGCTAAAGGGCGGTCTCGCGTTTACGGAGGCGGCCAAGACCTATTCCGGCGGACCGAGTGCGCAGCAGGGTGGAGCCCTGGGTGAGTACAAGCGTGGCGCGCTGGCCAAGGTGCTGGAGGACGCGACGTTTTCGCTTCCGGCCGGCGGCGTGACCGCGCCCATCCGCACACGGCAGGGCTTCGTCATTCTCCGCACGGACAGCCACACGCCGGCAGGCGTCGCTCCGCTGGCCGACGTGGAACCGCAGGTACAGGAAGCCATGTACGTGACCGCGCTGCAACCGGCACTGCGTACCTACCTGACCAAAGCTCGCGAAGAAGCGTACATCGACATCAAGCCGGGCTTTGTGGATACCGGCTCCAGCCGCAAAGAGACCAAGCCGGTGTTTACGGCGTACACGGCTCCCGCGGTGAAGAAGAAGACCGAAGAAAAGCGTCGGATGGAGTCGCAGAAGGATGCCGCCGCTCAGGCGCACCTGGCGGAGCTGCGGCAGCAGGCGGCTGACAAAGCTGCGGCCAAAGGAGCCAAGAACGGTGGCGTTCAGAACGCATCGTTCGTCAGGACCAAGAAGGTGAAGCGCGAGAAAGTACGCTTCGGCCAGGCTCCGCGCAATGCGCTGCCGTCTGCCGGCGTGGAAACGACGGTGACCGGTGCAGACACGCCGCTGGCCGGGCAAGCTCCCGGTGTGGCGCTGGCTGGCAACAATCCTTCGGTAACCGTCGTTTCCTCCGGAACCGGGGACGATCCGGACCCTGATCCCCTCGCGCCGCGGCCGGCGGTTCGGCAGAAGACGCGTTACACCGCGCGGCAGGCGGACGTCGCTCTGGCCAAGGCAACCGACAAGTCGGTGAAGGCTCGCGAGCACCAGGCGGCGCGGCCGGTGGCGGCGACACCGCAGGATACAGCTTCGGAAAAGGTACAAGCTGCGCCGCTTGGCCTGAACGGCGACACGGCGAAGAAGAAAAAAGTGAAGGTGAAGCGGCAAAAGGGCGACGCCAAGGAGCGTCTGCAGGAGAAGCCGAAAGTCGTCGATACGGCCGCACCGATTGCGCCAACGGCCAACCCGGCTCTGGTCGGCTCAGACACTTCCGGGCTGCTACCAGCGGCGTCGGCACCGGCTTCCGCGGTCACCAAAACCGAAGACAAACCCGCGTCGTCCACGCCTAAGTCGGATGGCTCTTCCATTCCTTCGTCAACCGCGCCCCCGGGATCTTTTCCGACGGCGCAGCCCGCGCCGACGACATCACCGACACAGCCGCTCAACCCGGCCAACCCAGGACCGCAGTAGAGGCTTACAAGCGGAACGCAGTTTCTTCGGCACGATCAGGGCGAGGGCTTCGGCTCTCGCCCTTTTTCGGTAGCGGCTCTTGAGCGGTACCCTAAGAGGACGATGAAAGACTTTTTCGTAGCCGACGCGCCCCGTTTTGAAAACCAGAATGTGACGACGTATTTCTGCATCTCCTCGTTGCAGGTCCGCGACCGCAAGCAGGGCGGGCAGTACCTGGCGTTGACCCTGGCCGACAAAAGCGGGCAGTTTGAAGCGCGCATGTGGGAAGACTTCGCCGAATCGCTCGAACACTGCGGCGAAGGCTGCTATGTCAAGGTGCAGGGTCAGGTTTCGAAGTACCAGGGCAAATACCAGATCACGGTGACGCGGATGCGCCACGCCGCCGAAAGCGAGGTGGAAACCGCGGATTTCGTGCCGACCACGCGCTTCAACATCGCGGAAATGTCCGCGGAGCTACGCGGCTACGTGGAAGGCTTCGCGAGCGTGCCGCTGCGGACCCTGGTGCTTGCATTTCTGGATGATCCGCAGATCGGGCCGGCGTTTGCCGTTGCGCCCGCGGCCAAAAAGCTGCACCATGCCTGGATCGGCGGCTTGCTGGAGCACGTGCTGACGCTGGTGCGGGTATGCCGCGCCACCGCGCCGTTTTACCCCGAAGCCGACCCCGACCTGCTGGTAGCGGGGGCCATTCTGCACGACATCGGCAAGGTGCGGGAGTTGTTCTGGAAATCAACATTCGGCTACACGCTGGAAGGCCAGTTGATTGGACACATCAGCGTCGCAACGGGGATGCTGCACGAAAAGATTGCGGTGCTCAACGCGCAGGCGATTGCAGCGGCGGGCATCGAGGGCGACGTGCCGGAGCTGTTTCCGGACAAGCTGCGCGTGCTGCTCGAGCACATGATCCTGTCGCACCATGGGCGCCTGGAGTTCGGCTCTCCCAAGCTGCCGATGACCCCGGAAGCGATGCTGCTCAGCGCGCTCGACGACCTGGAAGCGAAGTTCCAGGCGATGCGCGGCGAGTTTGCCTCCGCGGAGGCCTCCGGCAAAGGCGCGGGCGAAGTAACCGAGTGGGTGCGCTCGATGGAGCGGCCCTTGTTCAACGCGAAGGCGTGGTTGGCGGACGAGCCTCGCAGCTGAGATCCGGCGCTTGTAGCGAAAACTGGCATGCCACGGCGATGAGCATTGAGGTGTGAGCGGCGAGCAGGCTCAGGCTCGTTATAATCGAACCTTCATGCTTCGTTTTTCTACATCGGGTGAAAGTCACGGCGAATCGCTGGTGGCGATGGTAAGCGGGCTGCCGGCGGGTATTCCTGTCGATCAGGAGTTTCTGGACCACGAGCTTTGGCGGCGGCAGCAGGGCTATGGCCGTGGCGGGCGTATGCGCATCGAGCGCGACACGGCGCACATTCTTTCCGGCGTTCGCCACGGCAAAACCATCGGCTCGCCGATCGCCATGACGCTGGCTAACCGCGACTGGAAGAACTGGGAAGAGATCCTGCCGGTCGGCGCGGGCGACCCCGAAAAGCACAAAGCGGTCGCCAGCCCCAGGCCCGGCCATGCCGACCTGCCCGGCGCGCTGAAATACGATTTTCCCGACGCGCGCTACGTGCTTGAACGCGCCAGCGCCCGGGAGTCCGCGGCACGCGTAGCCTGCGGGGCCATGGCCAAATTACTGCTGCGGTCGCTCGGTATTGAGGTCGCGAGCCACGTCGTTAAGGTAGGGCCGGAGTCGCTTGGCCGCGAAGTGTCGTTTGCCGAAGTCTCCGCGATTGCGCAACGTGAGGACGTGGTGCTGGCCTGCGCCGATGCGGAGTCCGAAGCGCGCATGAAGGCGGTCGTCGACGGCGCGCTGCGAACAGGCGACACGGTGGGTGGAGTATTCGAGGTGCTGGTGCATGGCTTGCCGCCCGGCATCGGAACGCACGTGAACTGGGATGAGCGGCTGGATGGTCTGCTCGCGCAGGCGGTGATGAGCCTGCAGGCGGTGAAGGCTGTCGAGCTGGGGCGCGGGGTGACGGCGGCCGAGTCGATGGGGTCGGCGGTGCACGATGCGATTGCGTACGAAGGCGAGCCCGTTGCGGGTTCCGGCGGCTTCACCAAGTTTTCTCGCGAGCGCAAC
>CALMON010000077.1:2964-21000 GCA_937871785.1 uncultured Granulicella sp. | reverse complement strand
CAACAACGCCGGCGGGCTCGAGGGCGGCATTTCGAACGGAGAGGACCTTGTGGTGCGGGGGTACCTGAAGCCGATCTCGACCCTCCGCAAGCCGCTTCCGTCGGTTTCGTTTGCGACGCGAGAGACCACGAAAGCGTCTTACGAGCGGAGCGATGTGTGTGTCGTTCCGGCCGCCGGTGTCGCGGCGGAGGCTATGGTGGCGCTGTGCGTGGCGAGGCTGGTCGTCGAGAAATTCGGGGGCGACTCCCTGCGTGAGCTGCAGCGCAACTACAACGGCTATTGCGAACAGATTCGGGCGTACTAGGTCATGAGCAAGACGAGCATTCATCAGGTCGTGAAGTACCCGGAGGCCGTTCTGGCGCGTCCGGCGGACACCGTAACGGTTTTCGACAAGGAGCTTGCCACGTTTGTCGACGAGATGTTCGACAGCATGTACGCCGCGCAGGGCATCGGCCTGGCGGCGCCGCAAATCAACGTGTCGAAGCGCATCACGGTGATCGACGTCAGTTTCAAAGAACGGCCCGAAGACAAGTTGGCGCTGATCAACCCGGAAATCGTGGACCGCGAAGGCAAGCAGGTGGAGGAAGAAGGCTGCCTGAGCCTGCCGGAGATTCGCGAAAAGGTACGCCGCGCGGCCTGGGTAAAGGTGCGTGCCCAGAATGTCCACGGCGAGTGGTTCGAGGTGGAAGGCGAAGAGCTGCTGGCTCGCGCGCTGCAGCATGAGATTGATCATCTGCACGGAATTCTGTTTATCGATCACCTGAGCCCCTTGAAGCGCGACCTGGTGAAGCGCCGGATCAAAAAACTGCAAAAGAATGGCGAGTGGTAAAGCGATGAGGCTGGTTTTTTGCGGCACGCCGGAGTTCGCCGTCCCCACGCTTGCCGCGGTACTCGCGGCCGCGCATGAGGTCGCTCTGGTGCTCACGCAGCCGGACAAGCCGGTCGGCCGCAAGCAGGACGTGCAGATGCCTGCGGTGAAGGCGTTCGCGCTGGCGCATGGGCTGCGCGTCGAGCAGCCGGAGCGAATCAAAAACAACGCGGACCTGCGCGCTACGCTCGAAGAGTTGCAGCCGGAGGCGATTCTGGTGGTCGCCTATGGCCGCATCATCCCGCAATGGATGCTCGACCTGCCGCGCTTTGGCAATCTCAATCTGCATGGGTCGCTCCTGCCAAAGTACCGTGGAGCGGCGCCGATTCAATGGGCTATTGCGAATGGTGAGTCCGAGACCGGTGTGACCACGATGCGGCTCGACGCCGGGCTCGATACAGGAGACGTGCTGCTGGAGCACGTGCTGCCCGTTGGTGCGGACGAAACCGCCGCCCACCTGTATCCGAAGCTGGCGGCGATCGGTGCCGGGTTGGTGCTCGAAACCCTGCGCGGGCTCGACGACGGAACGCTCGGTGGCCGCGCGCAGGATCACGCGGCGGCCACGCTTGCGCCGATTCTGACGCGGGAAGATGGCCGGCTCGACCTGGCCCGAACGGCCGGGCAAACGTACAACCGTTGGCGCGGCTTCAGTCCTTGGCCGGGGTGCTACGGGGAGTTTCGCGGGAAGCGCTTCCTGCTGCTGACCCTGCGGCAGGCGGAGTCGGATTTGCCCGATGGGCTTGCCCCCGGGGCGCTGCTGCTGCACGGCGGCGAACTGCTGCTGGGAGTGGCGCAGAATACCGCGTTGCGGCTCGACGAGGTGCAGCTTGAGGGTAAAGCGCGCATGAGTGGAGCGGCGTTTTACCGCGATTTTCAGGTGAAATCGGGGGAACGCGTTGGCTGACGATGCGGCTTCAGGACGGAAGTTTTCCGGGATTTCACGGCGCGAAGGCCTGGCGCGCATCGGACGCGCGGCGCCTCTGCCGAGCAAGGTAAGCGCCGCGCGCAAAGCGGCCTTTGAGATCCTGCAACTGGTGGCTGAAGGACGCGGGCACTCTGACGATCTGCTGCACGGCCGTTTGCTGCGGCCGCTTTCAAATGCGGACAAAAACCTGGCGACCACGCTGGTGATGGGCGTTCTGCGCTGGCAGATTGCGCTCGACGCAAGCATTCGGCCGTGGCTCGCGCGGCCCGACGCGAAGCTCGCGCAGCCGGTCGCGGTGGCACTGCGGATGGGCGCGTTTCAACTGCTGCATCTTGATCGCATTCCGCCGCACGCCGCGTTGAGCGAGAGCGTGGAGCTGGCCCGCGAAGCCGGGCAAATCCATGCGGCGGGCATGGTGAACGCCGTTCTGCGCAAGATTGCCGCAGCGCCGAAGTCCGGACCCAAGCTGGTTGAAACGACGGCGGCGTTTACCGAGCGCTTGGGTCATCCGCTTTGGCTGGTGGAGCGTTGGGTGACCGCCTTTGGCCGGTCGGCGGCGGTGAAAATTTGTGAAGCAGACCAGCGTGAGCCGGGGGTGGGTACGTTTTTCGCGGCGGCCGATGACGCGCCAGTGATGGACGACGGCTCGCGGCTCGTGGCGGAGCTTGCCGCCGCGAGCGCTCCGACCGCCGCTCGCGTGTGGGATTGCTGCGCCGCTCCCGGCGGCAAAACGCAGGTGCTGGCCCGGCGCTTGCCGCAGGCCGAGCTGCTGGCCACCGACGTCAGCGCGCGTCGCTTGAAGGCTCTTGCCGAGAGGCTGGCCGAAGCCGGTTCGGCCGCCAGAACCGTGGAGGCGGATGCGGTGGCGCTTCCGGCGGAGTTCGGCTCGTTCGACCTGATTCTGTGCGATGTGCCGTGCAGCGGCACGGGAACGCTGGCACGCAACCCGGAGATCCGCCACACGCTCGAGGAAAGTGAGCTGCTCCGGCAGTCCAAGCGGCAGCGCGAAATTCTGGCGGCAGCGGCGCGGCGCATGACGATTGGCGGACGATTGGTGTATTCGACCTGCTCGCTGGAAGCCGAAGAAAACGAGCGCGTGGTGGACGGTGTGCTCGGCAAGCGGCTGCGCGATGGCGAACTGCGGCAGGTAGACGCCGGGCCTCTGCTGGAGCGCCTGCGCGAAGAACGGGTGCTCGCGGAAACGGCCGATGTTTCCGCCGTGTCGCGTAACGGCGTGCTGCGGACGCTGCCGGGGAACGGCTTTGACGGAGACGGATTCTTTGCTGCGGTGTTTGAACGCCTGAGTTGAGTGGGCGGCAGTGTCCGTTCCGCGCTCTTTGCGAAAGGGCCGCGCGTGAGGTGGCATAGTTCATTGGGAAGCTGTATCTATTCGCTTTGAGCGTGTGAGCGATGAGATTATGGCTGGTTACTCAGGATCAGCTTCCCGCCTGACTCCGCGATGCGGTACACCGGGCCGGTGCGGGCCAGGTCGATGAGGCGTTCCGGATGATAGGTCAGCAAGAAAAGCCGGCGGGGTCCTGGCCAGAGCTGGTGCAGGGAAGCGTCGGTTTCAAAGCGGTTTGGTGCGTCGGGCCAGAAGCTGCCGAACCACGGGCCGTTGACGCGTGCGTCCACCATGCTCACCGGCTGCCCGGTGTAAAAGATCAGCGAAGAGCCGCTGGTCAACTCGCCATCGAGCAGCAGCAAGTCCTGCTGCGATGGATGCGCCTCGCGCGTTTGCGCCTGCAGGATGGCGTCCGCGAGCGCTTTCGAGCCCAGCGTAGGGTAGAAGCGGACCAGCCCCGTGTGAACGCAAAGCAGCATCAGTAACGCTCCCGCGGCGAGCGTCAGATTGGCAGCATAGGTTCGGTTGCGGCGGCGCAAGGCCCATGCCACCGGGCCGACCAGCGCCATAGCCGCGGCCATGGCCAGCAAGGGCCCGCGGAACAGGCCCATTGCTGCTCCGGTCAGGTCATAAAGATGGCCGAGTGACAGGTTATACAGGTCGGGATTGCTGTTGAGCAGTGTAAAAATATCCGTGCCCGGGGCCGGCGCA
The DNA here is from genome assembly GCA_937871785.1 of uncultured Granulicella sp. GTDB lineage: Bacteria > Acidobacteriota > Terriglobia > Terriglobales > Acidobacteriaceae > Granulicella. The sequence continues at coordinate 17,151 of CALMON010000077.1, read as the reverse complement.
GGAGCGGTAACGGCAAAATACGTGCATAGCAGCCCGACCAGGGTCGACACCGGGACGAGCAGGCTGAGCGACCAGCGCAGCAGGCTGCGAGCGGTGCGGCCCGATCGGTCGGCGTCGGCGGCCGCCAGGGTGCCTCCGATAAGCAGCGCGAGCGCGGGGATGGCAGGCAGGGAGTAATACTCCTGCCGCGCGGACAGGGTGAAGAAGCCAAGCACGACGGCCGTCCAGAGCAGGAGCGTGAGCGGAACTTCTCGACCACCAAATTCAAGCGAAAGCCTGCCGCGCAGTGCGGCGATGCTGCAGCGAAGCGCGGCGGGTAGAAACGCTCCCCAGGGCATGATCCAGATAAGGAGGAAGAGCCAGAATTCCCAAACGGGCGTTTGGCCGTAGTCGTGCGGGATACGCCGCTGCAGAAAGCGGGCAATGTGCTCGTTGTACAGGTAGAACCAGGCCCAGCCGGCGTGCGCGGGCAGGCCGACGCCATGGGGCATCGCGATGGGCGGATTGCGCAGGGCCGCGAGGATGTGCCAGGGCGCGGCGATAAGCAGGAACGTCCCTGTCGCTTCTGGCAAACGTAGCTTGCCAAGCAGCCGCAAGCGACCGGTGATCGCCAGGTAGAGCAGGACAAAGAGGATCGGGAATACGGCGCCGATCAGGCCTTTTGTGAGCACGTTGAGTGCGGTCACCGTGCCGAAGCCGAGCATCGGCAGCAGAGCCGAAGGGACTGCCGGGCGAGCAGACGTTCCGGCGCTTTGCGTCCGGTCCAGCGCGATCAGGAAGAGGTGAACGCTCAACGTCATCCAGAGCGCGATCAGGATGTCCGGTATGTAGAAGCGTGTGTACAGGTACGGTCCGATGGCGGTCGCCATCGCGAGTGCCGCGTAGAACGCGCCGCGATCGGAAAGCGAGCCGTCCGCATGTTGCCGGCTGCCGAAAAAGCGAAGACCCAGCGCGTAGACCGCCGCTAGCAGCGCCAGCACGCCAAGCGCAAGCGGCAGGCGCGCGGCCCAGTCATGCAGGCCGAAAAGGCGCATGGACCCGGCAGCCATCCAGTACATCAGGGGAGGCTTGTCGAAGAAGCGGATGCCGTCGATAGTCGGCGTCACAAAGTCATGGCGCGCAAGCATTTCGCGGGCAATCTGGATGTAAATGGAATCCACATCGTCCAGTAGCCCGGGCGAAAACAGCCCGCCCATCTGCAGGGTGAGCCAGACGGTGAAGAGGATGGCAAGCGAGCGGACCGACGGTCGTGAGCGTGCGGAATAGTCGGTCAAAAGCTCGTTCCTGACGGGGTGTGGCTGGTTGCTGCTGACTGCGGAAGTTTGCAAAACGGTCAATCCATGGTCGGCGAAGCGTTTCGAAGTGTCAACGCGGCCGCTCTGCCGGCGAAGAGCTCGACGGCGCGAGCGGGCGGTCGGTAACGAGCAGCTTGCCCGAAGTTTCCGCCAGAACGATGGCTTTCGAGCCGAGCAGGCGGTCTGCGTCCGCGTGGCGTTCCTGGGGAATAAAGAGGATTTTGCGTCGGCCGGTGCCCCACTTGGCGAGTAACTCCTCCGGCGTGACGAAGATCGGGGGTGCATCGGGGAAGGTGCTGCCGAAGTACATCGACGTGCTGCGTCCGTCGACGAGCTTCACTTGCCGGTCAAGGTAAAAGGGGATCGACGAGCCATAGGCCTGGTCGCCAAAAAGCAGGATTTCGGTATCGGGACAAATCTGCTGCGTGACTGTCAGGTCGCGGATGCGGTCGGCGAAATCTTTGGATGAAAGCATCGGCGCAAAGCGACTGAGTGCGATGTGCGCCGCAAGCAGGAAGACGGTGCTGGTGGCGATGACGGTTCCCGTGGCAAGGCGATGCGCCCGCTTACTCCGCAGCCAAAGTGCGGCGACTGGTCCGACGGCGAAGGCTGCGCACGCCAGGGCGGCCGGCAGACGAAGCGCTGCGAAGGAAGACCCGGTGAGATCGAAGAAGCTGGCCATCGAAAGCGTGTAGTTCGACACACCGCGATGCGTAAGCAGCGAGCCGATATCGGCGGGGCGAGCATAGCCGCGCGAGCCATACAGGGCCACGCCGAGAGCGACGGCCGCGACAAGCCCGAAAAGGGCGTACACCCAGTGCGCGCCGAGCAGGGTACGCCGCAGTACCGGGTCTTCGGGAGCGTTTTCGGCGTGCGCGAGCGCCGCCGCCAGCAGGATCAGCAGCGGGAGGTACGCCGGAAACGTGTAGTACTCCTGGTTGGTCGAAAGCGAAAAGAAGCCCAGCACGACGGCGGCAAAAAGGATGAGCAGAAGCGCGGTTTGCGGCTGCTCCGGCGCGGCTGACGACCGGCTGCTTCGGTCGCGCCAACGCCGGTAACCCAGCTCGGCGGGCAGGGGCGCAAACAGGCTCCACGGCGCCAGCCAGACGAGGTGAAGCGTCCAGTAAAGCGTTGCGGGCAGCTTGTTGTAATCGCGAGGAACGCGCCGGCCGAGAAAGCGCAGCACATGCTCGTTGACGAAATAAAACCAGGCAAAGCCGTGGCCGTGCTCGCCTCCGGTGTTGCGTACCGACGCCAGGATGTGCCAGGGTGCGGCGATCAGAAGAAAGAGCGTAAGCCCACCCACAGGCCGCAGGAAGCGCCACTTCCACCATGTTTCGGTAACAAGAAAGAACAAGATTGTGGTGCCGGAAAACAGGACAAGAACGACCAGGCCCTTGGTGAGTACCGCCAAAGCCAGGGCCGACCATAGGACAGCCGGCCACAGGAGCCGAGGCGTGGCGAACCTGCCGTCGCAAACCGATGTTTCTGCCGAAGAGCCTCCAAGGCTGCGCTCCAGCGCGTACAGCCCTATTCCGAGCAGCAGCGACAGCAAAACGTCGGGAATAAAGACGCGCGTGAACAGAAAAACGCCCGTACACGTCAGGGTGGCGCAGCCGGTGTACAAACCCGCCCGCTCGCCAAAGCGGTTGCGCGCCCAGCCATAGCCGAGCAGCGCCAGCGCGAGCACAGCCAGCGCCCCGGGAAGGTGAGCGGCAAAAGCGTTCGCGCCGAAACACCGGAAGCTGATGGCGACCAGCCAATAAGGCAGCGGCGACTTTTCGAGATAGCGGATACCGTCGACATGGAGGGTCGCCCAGTCGCCGGTCGAAAGCATGGCGCGTGCTGCCTGCGCATGCGTGGCATCGGCATCATCCAGCAGCGGCGGGGTGAACAGCGACGCAAAAAACAGTGCCGCCCAGAGACCCACAAGCAGCAGAACCGCTCGCCTGACAGGCTGCTGCAACCGCCCCCGAACTGCCTGGGTGTGAGGTTTAGCGGCGAGGGCTGATGGCAGTGTCTGAAGCGCGGCTGAGGCCAAAGCAGACTCCGGCAAATGTTGCATATCGTTATCTACCCCGGCTCGCTGGAAAAGTGGTGCGTACGCAGGCGCTCAGGCGGAACCTCTCTGCTCAATCCATTCGACGCGTTTCGGAGACCGCGGGCAGGCCGTGTAGGCGGCCGTCTGTAGCTACCCTGTATCTTTGAGTCAGGCACCTGCCTTGCGGAGACCCCTGAACGAATGCCGACGTTTGCTGCCATCGATATAGGATCGAACTCCTGCCGGCTGGCCATTGCGTCGGTCGAGCGCCACGCCCTCAAAAGCGTTCATGAAGACCGTGAGGTCACGCGGCTGGGCGAAAGCGTCTTTCAAACCGGTGATATTTCTCCGGAAGCGATGGCCAACACGGTACAGGCGCTCAAGCGCTTTCACAAGGCGGTGCAGGCGCATGTAGTCGACCAGGTGCGGGTGGTCGCGACCAGCGCCATGCGCGACGCGCGCAACGCGGAGGCCTTTCGGGCGTGGGTGAAATCGACTACCGGCTGGAATGTCGAGGTGATTTCCGGTCTCGAAGAGGGTCGGCTGATCCACCTGGGCGTTGCCACCTATGAGCCCGGAGGCAAGGGCAACTGCCTGCTGATCGATCTTGGCGGCGGAAGCTGCGAGGTCACCGTGTCCGAGGCCGGCCGCATCCGCGAGATGGTTAGCCTCCCTCTCGGCGCCGTGCGGCTGCAGCAGGAGTTCCTGCGTGTCGACCCGCCGGGCAAAGAGGACGTCGCGCGGCTGCGTAAATACATTGACCGCGAACTGCGCCGGGCGGGCCGCAAGCTCGGCACGCCGGCTATCGATCTGGTGATCGCTACGTCCGGTACGGCGGCTGCCCTGGCCGAAGCCAGTGAAGCCCTCCACGCGGCTCCGTTGGCTAAGGGCGTGACGACTAAGGGCGGCGTGGCGGCTCGCGCTGCGTCCGCAAAGCAAACGGCTCCCGTCGAGGGCACTCCCGGCAAGCGGGGCCGTGTGCTTACGGCGCAAACCGCCGGTGTCCGGCTGCTCGCCGACAAGCTCCTGAAGATGAACAATGCGCAGCGCGCCGCGGTGCCCGGCATCGGGCCACGGCGGTCGGAAATCATCACCGGCGGCGCGCAGGTATATGCCACGCTGCTCGAACGCATGGGCCTGGCCGGCTTCCGCTACTCGCCGCTAGGCCTGCGCGACGGCATGCTGGCGCAGATGCTTGGCGACGCCGACGAGCAGGCGTCGGTGCATCGCACCATGGAAGCGGAGCGCTGGGAAGGCGTGGCGGCGGTGTGCCAGCGCTACGGCGTCGACCCTAAAAAGAGCGAGCCCGAACGGCTGTACGCCGTGCAGCTTTTCGACCAGCTCAAGGCCGTGCATGAGTTGCCGACGGAGTTTCGGCCGTGGCTTGAGGCCGCCGCGCTGATGCAGGAGGTGGGCAAGTACATGAATCACCAGGGTCACCACCGGCACACGCACTACATTATCGCGAACTCCGAGATCTTTGGCTTTTCGCCCAGTCAGCGCGCTATCGTAGCCGCCATCGCCCGCTACCTGGGCAAGAGCCGGCCGGAACCGATGGATCGCGTGATGCGCCTTGTGCCGGTGGAGGAGCACACCCATGTGCGCCGAGCGGTCGTGCTGCTGCGCATGGCTTCGGCTCTGAACCAGGACCAGGCGACAGCGCCGGTGAAGGTGCGGACCAGGGTGTACCCAAAGCGGGTGTTGCTGGAGTTGCTGCCCACGCGCGGAAACGCGGAGCTCGAAATGTGGTCGCTCAAAAAGGAGGCGGCTTACTTTCGTGAAGTTTTTCGCCGCGAGCTCTTTGTAGACGTCGTGTAAAGCGCGCGCACCGTGCGCGGATCGAGCAGCCATTGCAGCGTTGCCGGCCCGCGCTGCACGCTCAACCGGGCCAGCGACCCTTTGCGCAGGCGAATCGGAATCCGTGTCGGCTCGGAGACCGCTTCGGTATTTTCGGTGACCGGAACGGGAAGCACCAGCGACGCTAAAAAAACGCTCAGGTTTGGGTTATGGCCGACGACCAGAACATTTTCGGCGGCAGTGCATTCCCGCAGCAGCCGTTGAAATTGGGCGACGGTCGCTGCGGGGTCGAGCGCGTTGCTGTTCAGAATGCGCGACTCGTAGCCGGTTTCCGTCGCGATCAGTTGCGCGGTTTGCAGGCAGCGCTTCAGCGGGCTAGACACGATCAGGTCGAAGTTCAGCTTGAGGCCGTTGAGCACCGTGGCGAGATCGAGGCAGTGCTGTTTGCCTTCTTTGTCGAGCGGGCGTTTGGCGTCGAGCAGCGGATTCACGCGGCGCGTTCCGGCGCTTGCGTGGCGAAGCATGTACAGATTCATCGAGGGGGGACCTTTGCGGGGGCGAGGCATAGGCGCTCGCCGCTTCCTATTCTAGCGGGTAGCTCTTTCCGTTCGCCGTCAGCCGCCAAAGCTCGGTGTACAGCAGGCCACCGAGCCGCCGATGCTGCTGCTCGCGGCGGAAACCGGCGGCGGACAGCGCCGTCTGCGGATCGGGAAGCTCTCTGACGCGTAAGCCTGTCAACAGGCGGAAGGCCAGATACAGAAAGCGGATGTAAGCTCGAGCCACCATCCCAAGCAGCCTGCCGTCCGGCACGCGAAAATCGGACAAGAGCCACAAGGTGCCGGGCTGCACCTGCGCCGCCAGGTTTGTCGCGAGCCTCTCGACCTCACTCTGGCTGAAGCAGTCCAGAAAAAAATGGGTGACGATCAGGTCGGTCCGCGGGTCGGCCTGGTGCGCGAAGGCATCGCAGTGACACGTTGTGAGCGCGCGGCCGGAGCTTCTGCGGCGCAACAGTCGCAGCATTTCTTCGCTGCTGTCCACGGCCGTTGCTGTCGTCTCCGGGTTCTGCCGTAACAATGCGGCGAGAAAGCGGCCGTCGCCATCCCCGAACAGCAGCGCCAGGCGCGAACCGGCCAGTTGCGGCAAAAAGTGCGTGCGCGTACGCTGCAGCAGCGGCCCAAGCGCAAGGTACTCCGCCCAGCGATACACACGGGCGACAGCGTCGAAATTCGGCGGCGGCAGGTTTGGCGACGGCACGATCAGCGCTTCCACATAGCGAGCAGCCACAACAGCGGCGACAGCAGAGCAACGTCAGCCATCGCACGAAGATGCACCGCCGACATACGGTTGCGAAAAGCGTGGAGGGCCAGCAAAAGCAGACTTGCAAGGGCGCTCGCGCAACCAACGGCTGTGCCGCCGGGGAGCATTTGGAGCGTGGGAACAGCTGCCGTGATGGCCAGCAGCACGCTCGCTGCAACCGTAAGCCAAGCGAGAACGCGGAGGTGCCGTAGCGCGAAGGCGGTCGTCCAATGCGCGTCGGTGGTTCCGGCGGGGTGTTCCCACCGATACAGGAAGAAGCAATTCAACGTACAAATTGCTGAAAACAGGATGGCCCAGGCCAGGAGACCGCGGGTCAGAGGGGGCAGCGCGGCGGCGGTAGGTACAAAGATTGCAGCAGGAAAGAAAACACCGACGGCGAGCTCTTTGGGAAGGTGGGGGGCGGGCGAGTCTTGAAAGCCGACCGCGCCTGCGCTGGAGCCGGCACCTTCCGCTTTGGGCGTCTCCTGCGTGTGGATCAGCAGAAACCAGGCGATCAGCAGCGCTCCCAGCGAAACGTACAACCGCAACATCCGCAAGGGCAGTCCGGGCAACAACACCATCAGCAGAACTGCCGCTACCGCGATTCCTCGAAGAAAGGGGCGGCGATGCCGATGGTGAAAGTAGTGTCGAAGTTCCAGCGAAGGAACCGAGCCGTCAGCGTCTGCGGAAAAGGATTCCCGCTGCGCCGGAACCGAACCAAGCAGGCGCGCATCCAGCAAACGATCGGCGGCGTACAGCATCCACACCGCAACGAACATCGACAAAATCGAGGCAGGCGACAATGCTACGCCTGCACTTCGTGCGATGAACCCCATCCACAGGGCCGCCACGGAAGGCGCATCCATGGAAAGCAGATGCCACATTGCCAGTGGCGTGTAGCTGACGGCCGGGCGAGCAGCAGAAACGTCGAGTCTTCGCGCCAAAGGGCGTGGCACGCTTGTTGATGATTTAATCGTCAGCGCGATTCTTCCGACGGGGGAAGCCATGCGCCCTCGCCTGCGGAGGCATAGCCGTGATCGTCGTGCGAACCTGCGGCCCAGTACGTCGGGTCGATGTCCGCGAACAAGCTGTCGCGCTCTTCTATCACACGCAGGCGGCCCGCTTGTTCATCACTCAGGGGTTCCTCGCGATGTATCTGCAGCCACATGGCTTTCAGCTCGTTGAACTGGTCGTGGTGGGTGTTGAAGCGGAGCTCGGCATAATCGCGTGCCGCTCCGGTGGTGATCAGGAACTGCCAGTCGGAAGATTCCAGCAGCAACAACTCGCGGCAAAGCTGGCGAGTGAGCCTTTGGCTCACCTCGCTGCGTTTCCAGAGCTCCCCCGTGCAGGCTTCACGGCAAAACAGCTCCGCCGGGTAAATGCGGGCGTAGGTCCAGGATGTTTCGGAGTTCATCCAGACGTGATTTGTGCCTTCCGCTCCCCAGGAGCCCTCATGCATGGCGATTGTTTCCGCCCGCGGGTAGCGCTGGAGATAGTCGGCGCAGGTGATCATCTCCAACCCATGCGGATAATCGTGGAGTTTGCGGGCGACTGCCTCCAGCCAGATGGGTCCTTCAAACCACCAGTGTCCAAACAGCTCGGCGTCAAAGGGCGAGCAGAGAACCGGCGGAATCTCCGTGCTTTCTTCCGCATGCAGCGCTTCCCACACCAGGTGCGCGAAATGACCGGCATGGTCGAGCGCGCGGGCCGCCGCAGCGGCAGGGTCATAGGGCGCTTTGTCGTACATATCGACGTTCGCCCCTGTCACGCGCCAATAGCGATGCCCGCCGGGCCAGCGCTTTTTGTGGAAATCCAGATAGTCGGGATCGCCCGGGTAGCCATGTTCCCCCGACCACACCTGGATGCCGGTGCGGGGGTCGCGCGGAAACACCGTCGTGGCGACATGCTCACTCATGCCGGTGTATGGTCCAGCGACGAAGTACGGATGGTACAGGCTGCGCGACGTTTCGGGGGAGCTTGCCGAAGGCACGCCCGCCGACTCAGCCGGCGGGTGAGGCTGACGTTCATACGGTGAGGCCACGCGTGCGGACTCTTCAACCAGGTGTGTGTCCACAAAGAAGAAGTCGAGACCGGACTCCGCGATTGCCTGTTCCACGCCGATGCGCGGGAACGGTCCTGGGAGTGTCGCGCCCTCCGCATCGGGCACCGGGTAGGACCAAACGCCCGCCGGCCTGTACCCGCATTCCGGCGCCCAGATGCCCTTCGGCGCGCTGCCGATGTGGCGCTTGTGCGCCTTGACCGCGGTGCGCACCTGAGCGCGGACGCTCTCGTCGGTGCCAAGTAGAGGCATGTACCCGTGGGTGGCTCCGCAGGTCAGAATGTCAATGCGGCCACGCTCGTAAAACCCGCGAAATCCGCAGACAATGTCGTCTCCCAAGGCGTGGAAGTCCGCGAGCGCTGTCGTGAAGAAGCCCTGCCAGAACCGGGCAGTCTCGGCATAATGCGGTTCGTTCGTGGAAAGGAAAAAGGCTTCGTCCTCACGAGCCGAAGCGATCTTTCGCTCGAGGTATTTCGGAAACTCCGCACGAAATACCGGGTGCGTCAGCTGCTCCAGAAGCACGGGTGACAGGTTCAAGTTGCAGTGCAAAGAGATCCCATCGCGCTCCAGCTTGGCGAGCACGCGAAGCAAAGGCAGGTAGGTTTCCGCAGCCGCTTCATGCAGCCACTCCATGCCATGCGGCCAGGTGCCGTGGTTGATGACCCAGGGCAAGTGCGCGTGAAGCGTGATGGTGAGAAAGCCCGTAGGAGCGGGCCGCGCGGAATGCAAGGAAGTCGACCTCTGATCGTGGGCTCGCTAACCACACGAATAGACGCTACAGGCATGGAAGAAGATTCCTCGCAAACGGAAGAAGGCGCGGCCGGTGGCCGCGCCTTCTTTTGCCGACTGCCACTTACTGGTTGGGCCGCTCCTGCAATCCGCTGTTGCGGTAGTCGTCATCTGCGCCTTCGGAGTGGTCGTAGGTGCGCACCGTCACAGAACTTGTCGTGCGGAAGCGCACTACAGTTTCAGACGAGATCGTCACCTGTTGCCCGCGTGACAGGCCGTTGACCGCCGCGCCGCCGCCGCCGCCGACACCGGCACCGATCGCGGCACCTTTGCCACCGCCGAAGATGCCTCCGAGAATCGCACCAACCGCAGCACCACCACCGATTTTTTCGGCTGAATTCTTCCCACGGTTGTTGCCATCCAGCGTGTACGGTTCGGTTGAGAGGGGCATCCTTGAACCGCGGCGGTTGATGCCCGTGAGCGCAATCGAAAGGATGGAGTGACCCTTGAAGTGGGTAGCATCTTTAGCCTCGACTACCGTGCCAGTCACCGGAGTTCCTGCCGGAATGGCAACGTAGCCATCGATATCGATGCGACCAGTGGTCACGCCGCTGAAAGATTGTCCATCCGTAGCCGTCTCACTGCTCAGCGTTTGCGTGATCCGAACCGGAATCGCTGTTCCTGCAGGCACGGTCACGTCACGGTATGCGGGCGGTGGTGGTGCGGAAGGAGCCGCGGATGCACGCTCCACGGGCACCGGCGGCGGAGGCAGCGGCTGATGCGTGCGGATAGCCTGACGCTGCACAGGAGTGGTAGGCATAGCGACCGTAGGCGCTTCCGGAGAGACGATTGTCGGAGCGACTGCCTGTCCGGCAACGCTCAGGTCGTTGACGACCTGCTTTACGCCCTTGACCTTGGCGGCATCCTGCGCGGCAACCACACGAGCGGTGTCGTTCGACACATTGCCCGTGAGCGTAACGCTACCCTGCGAAGCAGAAGCCTGTACGGGCTCGGATGCGATGGAGCTGTCAGCCGTTAAAGCGCTATGCACATTGTTGGCCAGCGTCGTGTCGTCGACGGGTCCCGTTTTGCATCCAGTGGCGAGTACGAAAGCAAGAGACGTCACCAGGGAAGAGGAGCGGAAAGGGAAGCGAATTACGGAATAAAGTTGCGTCATCGTGCGTGATCTCCAGATATCGGACGCCAGACCGTGATTGCCGGCGCGCCCTGCTGAAATTCGATGCAGATTTTGCGCCCTGAGACAGGACGTTTGCGGGAGTTCTTCTCCCGTTTACTCATCACTCTGGCGGCCACATGGGCCACGATCGCAGGAAAGTGGAAGAAAGAAGCCTGGGACCGCGCAACCCCCCACTTTGTCCTCGCATCCTTTTCGGAAGTGGGTGACCTGTACGCAGGTTGCCCTAACGCAGCGAGCAGCCTCTACCGCAGCAGGGTGGGCAGCACGGAAATCCAAAAAAGGTTGCGAACTAAGGAGAGTGTATGTCTGACAATGATAGCGGTGTAGGTGGTTTTGGCTGGTTTCTCGCTGGCCTTGGGATTGGTGCTTTGGTTGGTGTCTTGTATGCGCCCAAATCGGGGAAGGAGACTCGCGACGATCTCGTAGCGGCCTCGCTGGACGCGAAAGACAAAGCGACTCAGCTTTACGGCCAAGGTGTAGAAGCTGCCGGTCAGTACGTCGAGCAGGGTAAGCAGGTTGCCGGGCAATATGTCGATAAGACCAAGGAAACCGCCACCCAGATCGGTGGTCAGGTGAAGGACGCCGCGGGTCAGTATGTCGACAAGGGTAAGGAGTATTACGACAAGGGCCGTACCCAGTGGTCAGAGTATGTCGATAAAGGCAAGGAACTCATCCAGAACCAGGCAGATGCGGTGTCATCGGCGGTGGATGCGGGTAAGGACGCCTACGTGAAAACGGCGAGCCCGGCGGAACAGCAGCCTTCCTAGTGAATCGATAAAGCAGGTGGAAGGGCCGGTGTTTACCGGCCCTTCGTGTTGTCAACGTACTCGGACCGATGGAGGATGCAGGATGAGCTTACATAGCGTGGCAATGACGGTGTTTCAGGACCAGTTCACGTCAACACAAACGACCGTGATTACCTGGAGCGTTTTCGTGATCGCCCTGCTGGCGGCTGTCATTTTGATCGCGCTGATCGTTGTTGCCGTCGTCGTTACGAAGCTCGTCAGGGAAGTGAAAGAGAAGATCAACGACCTTCATGCGAAGTCGTTACCGATTATCTCAAAAGCCGACCAGATCATTACGGATATCAAGCCGAAGGTGCAGACCATCTCTGAAAATGCCGTGCAGATCAGCTACACGGCTCGCAAGAAGGTGGAAGAAGTCGGCGAGGCAGTTACCAAGATCAAGGGAACTGTGCTGCAGGTAAATGACACGGTTGCCGATGCAAACACCAAAACTCGTTCTCAAGTCGGCCACGTGAACGACATGGTTTCCACGGCGCTCGATTCCACTGAAAAGCTGACGCACACCGTGGTTCACGGCATCAACGAGCCGGTTCGTCAAGTGGCTGGGCTGATTGCTGGCCTGAAAACGGGGTTCGACACGCTTGTCAAGAACTACCAGGGCACAGGGCCTGTGAAGCCCTTTAAAACGAAATCGGATAAGTAGGGCTCTTCCACTCGAGAAACCCTCGCTGCGGCGAGGGTTCGCTTTTCGCATTAGACGATCCAGCCGCCTCCTGCCACTTCATCTTCCACGTAGAACACCGCCGATTGCCCCGGGGTGATGGCTCTCTGGGGTTCGTCGAATGTTGCCCGGATGTGCTCTCCACCAGCTTGAAGACGAATCGTGGCCGGAGCCGGATCATGCCGATGACGTATTTTCACGCTGCACCGCAGTGGCTGGTCGGGCGCAGCGATGGACACCCAGTTGAGGCGATCGGCAACGAGTTCCTGCGAGTAGAGTTCGCTATCTGAACCGACCTGCACGGCGTGCGACTCGGGGTGAATGTTCAGCACATACAAAGGCGTCGGCGAAGTAAGGCCAAGGCCCTTACGCTGGCCCACGGTAAAGCCATGGATGCCTTCATGCCGGCCAAGGACTTCACCTGACGACGCCACGAGTTCACCGGAATTGTCCGGCAACGGTTGGCCCTGTTCGTCGAGGTAAGCCTTCAGAAAATCCGAGTAGCTTCCGCCCGGGATGAAGCAGATTTCCTGAGAGTCCGGCTTTTGGGCAAGCTCCAGCCCAGCCTCCGCCGCCATCGTGCGGACAGCGGGCTTTTGCATCTCGCCCAGGGGGAAGAGCGTTCGCGACAACTGCTCCTGGGTCAGGCCAAAAAGAAAGTAGGTTTGATCCTTGGAGCGATCAGCGGGCCGTGACAGCACCCAGCGGTTGCGCTCCGGGTCGAAGTGGTTGCGGGCGTAATGCCCGGTGGCGATCCGATCTGCGCCGATGCCGCGTGCGGTCTGCAGAAGTTGGTCGAACTTCAGGTGATTGTTGCAAAGAGTGCAGGGAATCGGCGTTCGGCCAGCCAGATACTCGCTCACAAAAGGCCGAACGACTTCTTCTTCGAACCGCTCCTGCGCGTTCACGAGGTAATACGGTATGCCAATCTGCTCGGCGACACGGCGCGCATCGTACACATCGTCGATAGAGCAGCAACGTCCTTGTACGCTTTCGGGCATACCCTCGCGCCCAGCCAGGCGGCGCTGGTTCCAAAGCTGCAGAGTCAGGCCAACCAGCGTGTACCCCTGCGCATGCAGAAGCGCGGCGACGGCCGACGAATCGACCCCGCCCGACATCGCCACGGCGATTGTGTTGTTCGTTTCCATACGCCTCATTCGATGATACCGGGTCGGCGAAGATGCGCTCGTCGACCGCCGCGTCGCCGGCAAGGTGCGCCGCCTTATAGCGGGTAAACTGGAAAGGACGAGGAAGTCGCTATCAACAACCGAAGCAGTCCGGCAGCAGGAGGTTGGGTCCTGCAGTTTTTGGGGTTGGCGTGTGCCGTAGGAGCCGCCTCTATCTATTTCAACCAGCCGCTGCTCCCCGTCATGGGCCGCGACTTTGGCGTCGGTCCGCGTGAGATGGGCTGGGTGGCGGTGGCCACGCAGATCGGTTATGCGACGGGCATTCTGCTGTTTGTGCCGTTGGGCGACGTGCTGGAACGGCGCGGCCTGTTGATGCGTATGTACGCCGGGGTGTCGGCGGCGCTGCTTCTGGCGGGGTTCGCGCGTGGCGTCGTCGGGATGGTGGTAGCCAGCATCCTGATCGGCTGGACCGCGTCCGTCACCCACATTGCGCTGCCGATCGCCCCCGATCTTGTGAGCGAAGAAAAGCGCGGCCGCGCCATCGGCACGGTGATGACGGGGCTGCTGCTGGGCATCCTGTTGGCGCGGACGTTTGCCGGCTGGGTCAGCGGCCTGGGTAGTTGGCGCACGGTGTTTTTTGTGGCCGCCGCTCTCAACGCCGCCTTCGTTCCCTTGATCGCGCGAGCCATGCCGCGCCTGGAGCCGAAGCAAAGCCTGCGTTACGGCGCCGCCATGCGCTCGCTCTGGGTGCTTTTCCGGAGTGAATCGACGCTGCGCGAAGCCGCCGTCGGCGGCGCCTTGGTGTTTGGCTCGTTCACCTGCTTTTGGACGACCCTCGCCTTTCTGCTGAAAGCCCGCTACAACCTGGGGGCCGGGGTGGCCGGGAGCTTTGGCCTGATTGGCGCGGCCGGAGCCCTGGTCGCGCCGTTTGCCGGGCGCATGGCCGACCGCCGCGGCGCGCGCGCCGTGGTGACCGCGGCCGGGGCCGTGCTCACGGCGTCGTACGTCTGGCTGTGGCTGGCGGAACTCGCCCCGGTACACGTTGTCTGGCACATTGCCGGTCTGGTGGTGGGCGTCATCATCCTCGATACTGGTGCGCAGATGATGCAGGTCGGCAACCAGACTCGGGTATTCGGCTTATCGGCGGAAGCCCGCAGCCGCACCAACACGGTCTACAT
>CALMON010000077.1:0-2954 GCA_937871785.1 uncultured Granulicella sp. | reverse complement strand
GTACTTTACCGGCGGCGCGATCGGGTCCGCACTGGCCAGCCTTGCCTGGGCGCGCTGGCAGTGGAATGGCGTTTGCGCCCTGGCGACCGCGATGGTGGTGGCCGCAGGGCTTTGGCATGCGCTGCACGGACGTGGAGCGTCGGGCAAGGGTGCTCGCAGCGAAGCCGACGAAGCTGCCTTGTCTTTGCCGGAGGAGCCGTTTGCTTCTGCGAAAGGATGAGGTCGTCAGTCAGTCCGCGGGCAGAACGAAAGTGGGCGAGGCAGGTCTCGAACCTGCAACCCCCGGCTTAGAAGGCCGGTGCTCTATCCAGTTGAGCTACTCGCCCCCGCGTTGCTAAAACGTGATTCCCTGGCGTGCAGCCTAGCGCGCCAGCACTTCCTCGATTGTAGCGGACGCCCGCGCCGGGGCAAGGTCTTTGCCGCGCAACAGCGCCGTCACATCTTCAAGCGCCGCCGACCAGCGCGCCACGGCGCTTGCCGCGTCGATCGCGACGGCGCGCATGTAAAGCGTAAAGGCAAAGCCTTCCAGGGTAACTTGCTCATTCGAGAAGATCGCCGGCCGCAGCACGCAGGAAAGCGCCGCTTCCGGGTGAGGCAAACGCTCCGCGCGCCGCGTCAGCCGGTCAAGCATTTCCTGCTGCTGGTGCGCCGAACCGAACAAAGCCCGGTCGCGCCACAACAGGTCGATGTAGTTGGAAACACCGTTGGCGGCTTCGTCCGACGCCAGGTTCAGCTCCAGCCGCAAGGGCTCAAGCTCCTCGTCCCCCTCGGCATCGGCCGCCGACAGCGTCCAAACGTCGCACTTTGACGTCAGGAATGGCGAGCGCTGCGCATTCAAGGATCGCAAAGACCGGTTCAGCGCCGGATACAACTCCGCTTCGGCGATCTCGACGATGTCATACGGCTCGTCGCGCAGGTTGATGAAGCGGGCCGCGCCGGCGCAGGCCTTTGCGTCCGGGTCGGACCACGGAACGGCAATCGTCGCGGCATCGTGAGAACACTCGGCGGTCCACTCTGCAAGCATGGGTTCCATTAGGATACGGGATGCGAACGCGCTTTGGTCAGCTTGAGGCCAAAGGGCCCGGCAGGACGGTATCGGCAAGTGGCCCTCCCAGCGTCAGGGCGCGGCTGGGAAAGGCATTGTTTTCCACATACGCATGCTCGAAGACAAAGCGCAGCGCAGTCTGTTCCGCCCAGTAGCCATCGTCGTTCCGTTCCGGGTGTGGGTCGGCCAGAAAAGCGCAATGGCCCCCATGTTCGGTTTCGATGAACGTAATGTTCGGGTTGGCGGCAATGTTCGCGCGCGTATCAGGGGTGAGCCGGACGAATGGGTCGTCGCAAGCGTGAAGAATCAGTGTCGGGACCGCAATGCGGTGCAGCACCCGCGAGGCGGCAGCGCGGTCGTAGTAGTCGTCTGCCGACCTGAAGCCGGAGTAGAGCGCCGTGATCCGGTCGTCGAACGCGCGAAGCGAGTGGACGCCGATGGCCCGGGCGGGGTCGAATACGTGCGGAAACAGCATGGCTTTGCGCCGGAAGCGGCTGAGCAGTGCGCGTAAGAAACGGCGCTCATACACCCGGTTCTGCCAGCGGTGCAGCGCATCGGCGGAGACCGCTAGATCGACCGCCGGGCTCACGCCGATGACGCTGCGAAGCTGCGCCGGGGCATCCACGCCCAGGTCTCCGGCGAGCTTCAGCATCAGGTTGCCGCCCATCGAGTAGCCGATCAACGACAGCGACTGAAGCTTCTGCGAATCGCGAAAAAAACGCAGGACGTGGTTGACGTCCGACGACAGGCCTGAGTGGTACAGCGTCGGCGTCAGACGCTCGGTGCCGCCGCAGTTGCGCATATTCATGCGGATCACGTTGGCCCCGGCGCGCCACAGCTTGTTGGCGTTGCCCACCACATACTGCGACTTCGACGAGCCTTCCAGCCCGTGCAGCAAAATGACGGTGGGCCGCGCTGGGCGCTCCGGCAAGGGCTGCCAATGGCAGTGGCACAGGATCTGTGAGGCGATTTGCCGGTTGCGTGCCGGAGACACCTCCACCAGTTGCGCCACCGGCTCCGGAAGCGAGTTCGCGCGCCGCAGGAAGTTTCCGGCGATCGTCTGCGCGTGGCCATTGGCGAGCCATGCTCTGGGAGTGAAGGGCGTGTAGGACTCCGGGTAGCGCTTCGCGTCTGCTTCGTTTCGCTGGCTCGCCGCCATCAGCGGACCTCGTCGCGTAAGGCGGCCGCCCGGCGCAGCATCGCGGTCGCGTTCAACACGCCGTTGGGCTCGTCTTCATGCTTGTAATAGGCGAAAACATCGCGGGTTGCCGCGAGCGCGGTCAGCTTTTCCGCATGGGTCTGCACACTCGCGTCGTTATAGCCGCCGGGGCAGCGCAGCCGAAAGTACACGTGGTCCGCGGTATGCACCTCGGGCGTGACGAGGTCTTCACTTTCCGCGATGCACAGGGCCGCATTGTGCTTGCGCAGCAGGGCATACACCGGCTCGCTGAACCAGCTTGGGTGGCGGAACTCGAAGGCAAGGGGTATGGCTGCGTCGGCCAGCGAGGGAGCCTGGAGCAGATGAGCAAGCCGGGCTTCGTCGGCCTGGAAGTTGGGCGGAAGCTGAAACAACACCGCACCCATCCTGCCGGCGCTGAAAACTGGAGCGAGATGGGTGAGAAACTCCGCCAGCGCGTCATGGCTGTTGCGAAGGCGCTGAAAGTGCGTGATCTGCTGCGGCACCTTGAAGCTGAAGCGGAACCCCGGGGGCGTGGCGCTCAACCAGCCGCGCAACTGCTCTTCTTCGCAAAGTTTGCGGAAGGTGAAGTTTACTTCCACAGACGTAAGATGGGCCGCGTAGTGGTGCAGGAAGGCGCGCGCGGGCACTTCGGCAGGATAGAAACCCGGCTTCCATGTAGTGTAGGCCCAACCGGATGTCCCGGCAAACAAGCGGGTCGGTGCCGGAGTG
>CALMON010000076.1:2214-5027 GCA_937871785.1 uncultured Granulicella sp. | reverse complement strand
GCCGCGGCGAAATCCTCGAGCAGTTTGCGCGCGGTCTGCTGCTTGCGGGAGTCCGCCGTCTCGCGAATTTTGAGCACCGTCTCCGAAGTCATCGGCTTCTCCTCTTCGCTCGCCTTTGTACTCGCGAGGAAGAGATTCAGGAGCATGTACCGGGTCGCCGCGACCTCGGCCAGCAGGAGCTCGGTCGTGTCCGGAGTCGGTCGCGCCGCCTGCAGCGCCACATCCCGCAGCCACGTGGAAGGCGACTTGCCGTCGCGCCGGGCCGCGTCCTCCACCTCCTTCAACTCCTGAGGGGAGAACCGGGCAGCCTGAACTTTGTCGCGGGGAACGGTCCGGACCTCTGGATCGGGGAGTGCTTGGGAGCTTGCATCGGGGCCCGTGCGGGTGTTGCTCATAATGGAAACCGCCTGCAGCGACCCTAGCCCCACTTCCGCAGGCCGTCAAACCCGTAAACGGCCAGTAGAGCACAACCTGCTTAGAATCAACACGTTTACGCTCGCGCGTCCAGATCGTTTACCGGCTCGCGTCTGAGCCTCGCCGCCGTTTACGGAAAATAGCTAAGTTGCTCATTCAAAGCACGTTTACGTATGTAATCGCGAAGTTGCTCCACAGCAACCCTTTGGGGGTGATGTGTCACCCTTTCTTCCGCTGCAGAGCAGCGCCGCCTTTTGCCTGGTCCTGGGTGGGCTTGTTCAGCCGGCCAGGATGCCCTTAAATCACGCTCGGCAGCCCATAAGCGACTTCAGCAATATCCGTGTAGCGCTTCCCTGCCGCTCTGTCTCAGGGACCAACAAGCCCTCCTCAACGCGCGTATAGGCGTTGGCGAATCAAAGCTGAGAGCGTGCCTCTTACAAAGCCGACTGCGGCAGCTCTCCAGCAGTTTGTACTCGGCTCCTCGTTGAGGCTATCCGGCATTGCACGCCGCAACGCGCGAGCTTCAACCACCAAACTTCGCGGTATTTGTGACCAGCGTCAACCTGCTTTGTGACCACTGTCAACCTCTCCAAGGATGCCGCTTATGCTCATAACTCAGAACGGCACCACACTCGAATACCTCATCGCCGCCACCAAACAACTGCTCGACGAAGGTGGAGTAAAGGCCGTCACCCTGCGCGAGGTTGGCAGGCGAGCCCGCGTCTCGCACAATGCCGTCTATCGTCACTTCACCAGCCGCCACGCATTGCTGGCGGCGGTGGCCGAGCTCGATCTCGACGATCTCAAACTTCTCTTCACCGACGCGCTCGCCCCAAACAGCGACATTCCCCTCGCGGAACTCCGCATCGCGTTGCTCCATCTGTTGGCCTTCGCACGTGCAAGACCGGCACGATACCGGCTCTTCTTCAGCGACGCGGACGTGGCCATGGCGGACGGCTCCACACAGCAGAAAGCGGTCGCTGCACTGGACGCACTCGCCACTCTCATCCGAGCGTGCCAGGATGCCGACGAACTCGCACCTGGTGATCCGCGCAAACTTGCCGCTCTGATGTACGGCACGGTGCACGGACTGATCGATCTGGAACTCGGCGGGCGTATGCAGGCGAGCAAGGAATGGAGCCGGCCGGAGGAGATTGTCGAGCTTCTGCTCACACTCGTCACGCGTACGTGACCGTTGCTAGACCTGAATGGAAACAGGCTCGGAGAACCACAGCATTCCATTCGGCAACTGCACGGAAGCGTAGTCGAGATGCACCACGCGACGGTGTCCGGGAACACGCGAGGGCGAGGATGCGTGCAGGAGGAGAGGACGCATCAGCAACGCTCCGCCGAGTCCAACCGCGCAGACTTCCTCCGGCAAACTCGCACGCAGAGACGCAATCTCGTCCTCGGGAATCTTGCCGCGGATGTGTGAGCCGGGCAGGACACGCAAGGCTCCGTTCTCCTCGCCGCATGGGTCGAGATGCAATCGCACCGTGAGCATGCGCTCCAGGATCGCGGCCGGCGGTTGGACGTGAAGCACGTCGGCCTTCATCGACCATGGTCCAAAGCCCTCGGCTTCAACTCGTTCCCGCACTGCAATTATCACGTCCTGGTGCCATGGAACTTTCCAGTTCGCGTCTGGAATCTTGTCGAATAAAATGCCCCGGACGGGAAAGAAGTGCGCACCGAGGATGGGCTCGACCAGCGCGCGAATCGCGTCGGACCCTGCCAGTTCCCTCACCTCGGCCGACTCGTCCAGGAGATTCCGAACAGCAAAGATACCTCCCCGCTTCCGCACCGATCCGGTGTCGCCGATGCACTCCAGCGCATGTAGAAGATCGTCCACCTGCTGACGTGAAAGCACGTCTTCGACGATTGCGTAGCCGTCTGTCTGTACTTCACTTGCAATGTCGATGGATTCTGTCGCCGCTGTAGTCAT
The DNA here is from genome assembly GCA_937871785.1 of uncultured Granulicella sp. Lineage (GTDB taxonomy): Bacteria > Acidobacteriota > Terriglobia > Terriglobales > Acidobacteriaceae > Granulicella. The sequence goes on along the minus strand of CALMON010000076.1, from coordinate 2,671 downwards.
TGCGCCTGCCCCTGTCGTTCCGGCATACTCCGAATCTCTGGCCAGTACTCCGCCCACACGTCTTCATCGATAGTGGGCGCGACGTTTGTGGAGTAGAGCGCGTCGGCTCCATCTTTGCGCGGGCCAGAGATCCAATACTCGTCTCCGGTGCCCACGTGATAGTAGTTCGCCTTGAAGCCGCGTCCCTTCAGACTTTGGAACTCTTGATCGCGGTAACGGAGTGTGGCTCCCGTCTTGGAAAAGGTCACGCGACCGATTCTTGCGGCTCCGGTCAGCTCGCCGGCTTTGCGCTCGATGTACATGATCCGGGTGCGATGGCCCATGTCAGAGTCCTTTCTCCTGCTGATCGTCCGCCCAAAGCTTTGCCTGCTTTGCCGCGACGCCTTCCCGCTCCAATTCTACGAGCCGCGCCTTCCATTTCTCGACCAGCTTCAACGCCTGTCGGCTGCGCCGTTCG
>CALMON010000076.1:0-2204 GCA_937871785.1 uncultured Granulicella sp. | reverse complement strand
GGCGGCATGACTTAGCTTAGAACGCTTTGCTCTTTGGACATCGCCGCCGTCGCCCCTGTGGGTTTGTGGGCGCGTTATTTGCGTCCAAGCTCGCGCACTTTGCGAGCGGCAAACCCATAGGCGTGGGATGCTGACGGGGTACAACCTAGGCTGTTAGCCGAGATGCCCCATGTATCCGACGACGCCAAATCGTTCCACAACCTCGACGTACTCGCTAATCAGACCCAGACACTCATCGAGATCACGGTAGGCGAACGGACCATCTGTCCTGAGCGATGCGTCTTCGACACCGGTTGGAATCAGAATCGACCTGCGGAGGCTCGCGTAATCGTATGTGTCTGCAAACGGTTTGCACTCGCTCCGGGCTATTCTCCGGCCCGTTCCGTGGCTCATGGAGTTTAGAATCTCGCCCACTTTGGGTGTGCCTTTGACCAGCAGCACGTCTCCGGACATATGCGATGGAAGTACGGACAGCTCGCCAGGCAGAACGCGCACGGAACCTTTGCGGATGATGACGTTGCCATCACCGAGCTGCTCGAATGTGTTGTGCGGGAGGTCGAGGACAAGTTCGGTTTTGCCGAAGGCGCGCTCGATCCGGTCCTGAACAGTCGCACGGTTGTCCGCCGCCCACTGGACTACCTGGTCGAAGGTTCTGTCGAACTCTGCAGGCCTATCGATCAGGGCGTCGACGTGACCGGATTCGCTGCGTGAACCTGTGTGGATAAGGAAGTAAAGCGGCCCGTCCCCATAGGGAGCAAGCGCGTCCAGAAAGTGGTTCCCTCCCCCAAGATCGCCAAGGCCTCCCTTGTTGACGCGCAACAGCTTCGCGACCTGATCCCAGCGCTTCAGGTCGAGGTCGCCGGGCGAGACGTCCGAACGGAGAAGCCGCATGCCACATCCGCAGTCCGACAAAGCGAAGCGGCGCCAGTCTTCCTGACGTGGGAGGACGGCGGTTCCTGTCGGCAGTGGCGACTTGCCCGGACACGCATCAGGCAGGAAGACAATCTGCTCAGCGTCAAGATCATGGGGGATCCAAGAGTGAAGTTTGCCGAGCGGCTCAGCTGAGAGATTGGTGACTTTCATGCTGTGTTTTGGCTCCTTTACTTATCCTCAACTCGTCGACTCTTCAACTACAGGTATGTATTAAGAGGTAAAGCTATAGGAGTACTACAGGCCCCCCTCCTAACCCCACTGTCTTCAAGAACTTACAAGAGTTTTGGTCGGCGTTTATGCGCAAAACGCTCGGTCTTTATGCGTGGAACGTCGGCGTTTATGCGTAGAGGCCCCGCCAAATGGCCCTTTCCGATTACGCTCTGGTCGGCGTTTATGCGTGGAAATAGACCTGAATTCACAGCCTATCTGTGGATCGCTTTGATGTGCGAGGGGCTGGGCTGCAGGGTGATGCCGAACTTCCCTTCCCCTACCCGCGCCTTCGGGTACTGCAGCAAAACCTTTTTCATCGCGGCGCGGAATTCCGGCTTGAAGTGCTTCAGATCCGTATAGTCTGCGCCGAACTGCGCGGCCAGAGCCTCCCACGGAATCTCCGTGTGCTTGGAAAGGTAGCTCATCCGGTAGGTCAGCCAGGTATACAGGTCGAGCGCCAGAGGAGAACGGCGCAGGACCTTTAGCGCGCGCATGTCGATCGGCACGCTGTTCGCCGTGATCTCGTCGTAGAACTTGCTCCCTAGGGTGACGTGAGACTGCCAGAGGCCGACCTGGTCCGGTTGGTGAGGCTGCCACCACATCGCGTAAGAGTCAGCGATGAGGAAGTTGACACCGGCGACCCCCCTGCCGTGTGGGTCGGCGTAGTTGCAGGAGATGGTGCAGGAGAACAAGCGCTGCATCTGGCTCCGCAGCCGGGGGATCGTTCCCCAGCGGCCGCCGGTCGGGACGAGGTCGAGCTCGGTCATGAAACTGGTGAGGGTATCGCCGAGCAACAGGGTTTTGTCCTTCTTTCGGATGGCCTCGGTCGTGATCCAGGCGAGCAGGATGCGCGGTACGGAACCGTAAGGGAGGCCGATGGACGGGTTGGCCATCAGGGAGAGTTGGAAGTTGCCGTTCTTGCGCTGGAAGTAGTGCTCCCCAACCTTGGAGTGCGGAAGAGTCGCTTGGACCATGCATCGCGCTACGAAGCCAAGCGCGCCGGCATCCTTGGCGGACTCCTCTTCGATGGAGAGCGCTTCCTGGATGAGGGGTTCAATCGC
>CALMON010000075.1:59758-62069 GCA_937871785.1 uncultured Granulicella sp. | reverse complement strand
GCCAGCCGCCTCTGCGCGGCGGGCGTGGCCGCTTACTCTTGTGCTGTGCACCGCGCTTCTGGCCGCGCTCGTCACGCCGGCCATCCACACCTTCCGCCAGGCCTGCGAAGACGACGACCTCCCCGCCCGACACGTGCAGCTCTTCCGCGAGCACCATGGCGTGGAGCCAACCGACGAATACACCCCCACGCAGGCCGCCAACGACGTCCTGCGCGCCGACGACCCGCCCTATTGGCTTTCGGGCGACCCGCAGTCGTTCGCCGCGCACACCACGCCGAACCCCGCCACGCTCGCCGACCCCAATGCCGCCAAACCCGACGATACCGCCACCCCCGCTGGGTCCGGCACCCTCCTTCCCACCTCTCAGGAGTGGCAATTCGACGTCGCTCTGCCGCCCTTCCAGACCATCGTCCTGAATACGCGCGACTACCCCAACTGGGACGTGACCGTCGTCAGCGAGTCGTCTATCTCGATCGAGAGGCCCCCGCACGAGCCACGGGACGACGGCCTGATCGCCGTGCGCCTCGGCTCAGGCATTTCGACGCTCTATGTGAACTGGCAGCGCTCGGTCGATGAGTACGTCGGCGACGCGTTGAGCCTGGCTGCGCTGGGCGTGTTCACCGCGCTCTCGTTCCGAGCGCGGGCGCGTAGAAGCGGGCGCGTAGAATAGAAGCTCAAGCCTGATGACAGACGACGTACAAATCCTGCTGACCACCGGTGCCTCGCTCACCGACGCCGCGCTCGAGCGCCTGCTGCCCGCCGCGACCACCGAGCCGCATTCCATCCACCGGGCGATGCGCCACAGCACCTTTGCCGGCGGCAAGCGCCTGCGGCCGGTGCTGTGCCTGGAGGCCGCGCGCATGGTCGCCGGCAGCCTGCCCGAAGCCGCGGCCAACGTGGGCGCAGCGATCGAAATGCTGCATACGTATTCGCTGATCCACGACGACCTCCCCGCGCTCGACAACGACGACCTGCGCCGCGGCCAGCCTACCTGCCACGTCGTTTTCGGCGAATGCACCGCGATTCTCGCCGGCGACGCGCTGCAAACGCTCGCCTTCCAGACCCTCGCGCAACTGCCCGCTCCGGCGCCGACCACGGTCGCCATCCTGAGCGAAGTTGCTGTCGCGGTCGGAACCGGCGTCGGTGCCGACCTGCCCGGGGGCCTCGCTCCCGGCATGATCGGCGGCCAGGTGATGGACATCGAAGGCGGCGGGTCCAAGCCGACGGCCGACCTCGTCGAACGCATCCACCGCGCCAAGACCGGGGCGCTGATTACCGTCAGCCTCGTCGCAGGCGGCCTGCTGGGCCTTGCCGGCGGCAACGTGCCGGGCTCCACCAGCCATGGGAAGGACACCATCGCGCGCCTGCGCACCTTCGGGCAGAAAGCCGGCCTCGCTTTCCAGATCGTCGACGACATTCTCGACATGACGCAATCTTCCGAGCAGCTCGGCAAGACCGCCGGTAAAGATACGGCCACCGACAAAGCGACCTGGCCCGCGGTCTACGGCATCGAGCAGTCGCGCCACGACGCCGCTCAACTGATTGCCGACGCCTTTGCCGCGCTTGAGCCCTTCGGCGAGGCCGCCACGCCGCTCAAAGCTCTCGCCCAATATCTCGTCGACCGCACCCACTAGCCGGACAACCCATGCGCCTCGCTCCCCGCCACTACCTTCTGCTCTTCGTCCTCCTCGGCCTCGCCGTCTATAACGGCATGCGCCTGTACCGCGGGCATCATCGCGAAGTCGGCCCCACCGTGGTCGTCAACGTGGACCGCGTTTCGTCTCCCCCATGGTCTGCTTTCGATAAAGCCGCCGCTCTGCGCGATGCGCCCGATGCGCAATTCTCGCCCGCGCTTACCGCCCTGTCCGCGAGCCTCGACGACTCAACCGCGGTCGCCGCATCACCAGCGACCACCCCCGCCGACACGGTCGCGCTCAAAGGCTGCCGCACCTGGCTCCTGTTTTATCGGCAGGCCGTGCTGCACCCCGCCACGCGCGGCACCTTCAGCCGCGAAGGGACCGCCAGCCATGTCGACTCCTGCGTGACCGCGCATGCCGATCTGTCTCAGTGATCGCCGCGCCCCCGAGTCTTATGACTGACGCCGACCTTGTCCGCGCTCTCCGCGACTGCTACGACCCCCTGACCCGGCGCGACGTCGTCGCGCTCGGCCTCGTCCGCTCCGCCACGTTGCTGCCGGCCGTCGACGCCCCCGGAGCAGGCATCCCGGGCGTCCCGCCAAGGTTCATCGCCCGCGTCACCCTTTCCGCACCGTCCGGCGACGAAGCCGCCAACGCGATGCTTGCGTCGCTCG
>CALMON010000075.1:46374-59658 GCA_937871785.1 uncultured Granulicella sp. | reverse complement strand
AAGCGGCAGCGCTCTCCGGGAAGCGGAACAGCTACACTAAGCCCGACCCATGCCGCGCAAACCCATACCTCCTCCGGTGGTTCACCCGTTCGACCAGCTACACGGCACCGACACCTCCGGTCTGCTACCCGCGAGTGTCATCATGCAGGGCACCGCCGCGAAAGAAGCCGAGTTGACCGCCTACTATGGCGTCGCTCCCAGCATCCTTATCGAGCTGCTCGACATCTGGCTGCAGCGCACCGCGCCGCCGCAATCCATTGAGCGCTACACGTTTCTCGATGTTGGCGCCGGCAAGGGCCGCGCCATCCTGATTGCTTCGGCGTACCCCTTTGCCTCGGTTCAAGGCATCGAGTTGAATGCGGAACTCGCCGCAACGGCTCGTGCGAACATCGCACTCTGGCAGGCGACCCCGGATACCGCTCCGTTGGCTCCCATCGTTCTCCATCATGCCGATGCGACGATGCATCCGCTACCGCAAACGCCCACCGTCGCCTTCCTTTTCCACCCCTTTGAAGCGCCCCTCCTGCGCCGCTTCCTGCGCCACGTTGAGCGGCATTTGCTGCTGCATCCACAGCCTTTCGATCTTGTCTACGTCAATGCCGAGCATGGCTCGCTGGTTGACCGCAACCAGGCCTTCGCCATGGTGTGGGAGGGCCGCGTGCCGATGTCGATCGCCGACCACCTGGCTGACCTGGCAGCCATCGCCGAACAGCGCGAGTATGGCTCCACCGGGGATGAGTTCTGCATGATCTATCGCTTTACGGGCAGAACTAGAGCAAGTGGTGCGAACAACGAACGATCTGTTCGATAAAAGAACAGAGTTGCACCGCCTGGGGCGGGAGCGTACTCTTATTCATAGAGCTTGAACGCAGTCCGAGGGACCTCCAACCAGAGACCCTCCTGCAAAGCTCGCGAGGGTCGAGCCTCCCAAGGCCTCCCCGACGCAAAGCCAGTGGGCCGAGACGGCTGAGTCAGGACCTCATGACCGCCCGCACTGAATGCAGTACCGCTGCCGCGATTCGAAACATAGCTCAGAGGAGCTTCGCGAGCCCAAACCAGATAACACCGGGTGCTGCCCGCGCGCTGCTGTCCTTGTACACAGCGCCCCACCGCGCCCGTCAGGAGTCACGCACATGCATACCTACTACGCTCTCGTTCTTACCGTTGCCGCTTCGACCATCTTTACACCGGCCTTTATCGGCATCCGTTCGCGCACCAACGCGCTCGGCGCTCGCAGCCGAAACAACCGGTAACGAACGGGAGCAGCACCAAGGCCGCGACATTTGTCGCGGCCTTTTCGGTTCGGGTTCAGTTCCACTGCACCAGCAGCAGGCGCTCCGTGTCGTTTTCACCCGGCGACATGGTGATGACGGCATCGGCGCGGGCCAAAACACTCGCAAATTTGTCGCCCCACTCGACGATTACAAGAGCGTCGGGAGCGTCGGCCATTTCCCAGAGGCCCACACCTTCCACCTCGCGCTCGTTCTCCAGCCGGTACAGATCAAGATGGATCAGCCGTGTTTTACGACCGGCATACTCGTGCACGAGCGTAAACGTCGGGCTGGTCACGTCGTCGGCCGGCGCGCCGAGTGCGGCGGCCATCCCTTTCACCAGCGTCGTCTTCCCGGCGCCCAGGTCGCCCCGCAGCACCACCAGCTTCGGCGCGCGTAGAAGCTCCGTCATCGTTTCACCCAAAGCGATTGTGCCGTTCGCACTCCGCGTCCGCAGCCGCTTTTCCCGCGCAAATTCCGCCATGTTCTCCACTCAAAAACTCAGGACTGAGTACTCAAACTGAACGGAACCCCCCTCGCCGCAAGCACCCTCGGAGAGCCCGATTCCGCCAGATCTCTTCTACAGTCAGATCGTACATCTGGTCAGGGTGCCGAGGCACCAGAGCTAAAGCCCGGTTCCTTGCCTCGCCTAGATGTCTTGGCGGAAGCCCAGACCTATTCGCAAGCAAAGCCAACGGAAACCGCACCTCTTCGTAAAATTATCCTAGCTCCTCACCGACCTAGCTCCTCGCCGACCTAGCTCCTCGCCGCATTCAGGACGGTTCCCGCGATCCAGGTAAACCCGTCCGCATCGGCTACCCGCGCTCGAAAGGCTTGCCACAGGTGATCGACCGTGTCCGTGGCGAGGACGGTGTGCTCGTCCTGGGCGCGCACCGCGAAATCCCCCGCGAGCCCGTGCAAAAACACGGCAGCCTCGACGGCCGCGGCGACATCGGCAGGATATTGCCCCAGCATCGCGGCGCCGATCCCGGTCAGGATGTCGCCGCTGCCGCCCTTCGCCATCGACGGGTTCCCGGTCGTATTCACAGCGACCCGGCCATCGGGGTGCGCGACCAGGGTGCGCCAGCCTTTCAGCACCAGGGTGACACCATGCTCGGTCGCGAACCGCCGTGCCAGTCCCACACGGTCGGCCTCGACCTGCTTGATCGTCAACCCTGCGAGCCGCGCCATTTCACCCGGATGCGGCGTAAGGACGAGCACTCGATCGCCATCTTTGGCGGCCGTTTTCAGCAGGTCGGATCGACCGGCAAACGCGTTCAGAGCATCGGCGTCGATCACCGTCGGCAGGCCTTTGCCGTCGGCGTCGCAAGCTTCGGCGACCATGGCGCGCGCGAAGTCGCTCGCTTCGCCCTCGGTGCCCAGCCCCGGCCCAATCGCCAATACCTGGATGCCCTTGAGCAGCTTCGTTCGCGACGCCTCCGACGCGTTGCTCAACGCCGCGGCGCCGTCCACTTCGGCCAGCGGAGCGCACATCAACTCCGGCGCGATAGCCGCCACCAGCGGCAGCACGGACGCGGGCACCGCCGCCGTTACCAGACCGGCGCCGGCGCGCATGGCCGCGAGGCTCGCCATGGCAGGCGCCCCCGATTTGCCCCAAGCGCCGCCGATCAGCAAGACATGGCCAAACCTGCCCTTGTTGCCGTTCACGTCGCGCGGCCGCTCGGCGATGCACTTCGAGGCCCCCGCCCACGTCAGCCCGGTTGCCGACTGCACAGCCGATGCCGGCGAGCCGATGCCGGCCACGACCACCGGACCAAACGTCTGCTCCGTAAGCTGCCCGAAAAGATGCGCCCTCTTTGGAGCCGTAAACGTGACAACAGCGTTCGCGCGGAACGCGCTGTCGCTCGTCTGCCCGACGGAGTCCGCGTCCCATCCGCTAGGCAAATCGACTGCCACCACGGGAGCGGACACAAGATCAAGCACCTTCTTCGCCACCGCCGCGAGCCCACGCAGCGGCGGTTTGAAGCCGGTGCCGACCAAGGCGTCAATCACAAGGGAGGCTCCCGTGAGCAACTCCCGTAGACTGGCTTCGTCGGCAATCTCCCGGGTTTCGAGCCCTTCGCAAGCGCAAGCGGCCTGCCAGGCAAGGGCAGCAGCATCCTTCATATCCGCGCTCGAGCCGAGCAGCCCGGCCACCACCTGCCGACCCGAAAGCCGGTCCATCTGCGCCAGATGCCGGGCAGCCACCAGCCCGTCGCGGCCGTTGTTGCCTTTGCCGCAAAGCACGACACACTTGCCCGGAACGTGGGCCGCGGGGTATTGCCGCGCCACGAACCGCGCCACCGCCGAGCCCGCCTGCTCCATCAAATCCTCGATAAGGACCCCGGCCTCCACCGATCTCCTGTCCGCGTCCGCCATTTCCGCTGCTGTCAGAATCTTCATAAGCACCCGCTGGTGGTCTACCGAGCCGTCGGGGTCACATCCGCCGCCGGCAGGGGTGTCGTTCCAGGAGCGTGCTGGGCCGATTTGAAGTAGTCGCGCTCATACATCCCACGGTAAAATTGCCCCGTCAGCTCCGCCGCTTTCGGCCCGAACACCTCGCGCGCTCCATTCAGGAAAATGACGGTCACGATCCGGCCCGTAGGCGCGTCCCCGTAGGAAACGAACCAGCCGTACCGGGTGCCGTTGTTTGAGCAGGTACCGGTTTTCCCGAACACCGGAAACTGGATGAAGTTCGACTTCAGCGACCGCGCCGTGCCGAATTCCACCGCGCCGTTCATGCCGGGCAGGATCTCCGGGATGATGTCCTTGATATCGAGCAGGCGCTTCACCTTGGGCTCAAAGGCCGCGATGTCGGTGTCGGTGGTCGGGTGCTGCAGGTAGTAGAGCGTACCTCCGTTAGCGATGGCCGAAACCATCGCGCCCAGTTGCAGCGGGGTCATCGAAATGCTTTCGCCAAACGAGCACATCCGGCCGACGCCACCCTGCGCCAGCGGCAATTCGGTGTCGGGGTAGACCCCAAGCTGCTCGCCCGGAATGCGATAGCCGGCGAGCTCGCCCAGACCAAACTCGTTCGCGTAGTGCTTCACGCGCTCGAAGCCCATGGCGCGCCCCAGCACCTCGAAATACAGGTTTACGGAACGTGCCAGCGCGTGCGTCATATCGAGCGTGTAGTGCCCGCCAAGGTTCACCGGCGTGTCCGCCCGCACGATGCCTTCCTTGAGCGCCGCCAGCGACACCGCGACCTTGATCGTCGAGCACGGCTCCGCCCCTGCGCTCAGCGCCAGCTTCTGGTTCACCATGGCAAGAATGCGCCCGCTCGAGGGGTCGATGGCCAGGGCCGTTCCGTTCAGGTTGCCGAGAGCCTCGATGGCCGCGGCGCGCACGACGGGGTCTTCGCCAGTCGTTACATCGCCAATGGTGTTGTCGTCGGCAAAGCTGCTGGCGGTGAAGCGCTCGCCGCGGTAGCGACGGGCCGCCGGCCGCCCTGCAGCCTTGACCACGCGAGACGACGCTCGCCCGTGCCCAGCCCCGCGCCGAGACCGAGCGCTTGTCGCGTGGACCGCAGCAGTTTTGCCGGCACCTCCCGCGGCTTTCGCCGCCGCTTTGCCTTTTGCGGCGGTGTGTTTTGCGGGCGCGGCGTGGCTCGACGCGACAGGTTTTTTGGCCGGCTTTGCTTCAGCCTTCCCCAACAGCAGACCCAGGGCAAGCAGGGCCGTGGCAACTCGTCTCATCATCACTCTCATTGGACGCAGACCCCCTTGGCCGGAGTTTCGCTGGCGATACGCGACGCCAGCGGCTCCACAAAGGGCGCGCGGAAGGGGGGCGCGGTCGTGCTAATGATTGCGCCGCAGAAAGGCCGGCTTGTCGAGCTCGTCGATGTCCGGGTCTCCGCCATCGGCGTTCGAGCCGGCGTAGCCCGCGAACGAAGGCACGCGAGGCTCCGGATAGTGCCCGACCGGCCGCGATTCAAGCTCCGTCCGCTTTGCCCCGGAGGACGCGGCCGACTCACCCCAGTGCGCGCGCGTGTTGCCGCTTTCTTCGGTCGCAATCGGGCGACGAAAGAAGTCATCGTCGAAAACAGACGCCGGTACGGGGATCAATTCGCGGCGCGAGGGGGAGTGTTCGGTTGTCACCGTCGGAGCTTGCGTGACAGGCGGAGGAGTGGACGCGGCTGCACCGGGAATAGGAGCCGCTGGACCGGGAGTCGCCAGCGGCGCGGCGGGCACGGGCGTAGCTGGCGCGTATGGCGACGCTCCCGCCTGCGGCGTCGTTTCCTGGTAACGGAACGACCGGTTTCCCACAGCTTGAGTCGTCGCCGGCAACGGCGGGGGCGCCTGACCGGCAAACGCCGGGGGTGTCGGAGCCGATGATGGCTCACGCAGGCCTGCGGCTGGTGCGGACACGCCCGGTTGACTCTCCGGAACCGCGGGGATCGCAGCGTACGACGGTGTTTCCGCCACACTCATTCCCGGCATAGCCGCGGCTTGAGCGAGTGCGGGAGACGGCGCGTTCTGGGCCGAACCGTACTGCCCTGAGCCATATTGGCCTGCGCCCGACGGCTCCGCAGCGAAGGACGTTTCCGGGCTAGACTCCGTCGCCCCGGACCGCTGCGCCTGCGGCACAATGACGGGAACGGCGGCTGCGACCGCAGGGATTCCGCGCTCGGCCGCTGTTTCGCTGGCAAAGCGCGGCGTTTCCGGACGGGGAACGATCCGCGGCGGAGGCGCTTCCTGCCGGGCTGCCGGCAGGTTCGCCTCCGAGAGCATGCGCGCGCGGCGCTCCGGCATTTCCTTGCGGAAGCCGGTCGCGATCACCGTAATCTTCACGTCGTCGCCCATGCTTTCGTCCTGCACAGCCCCAAAAATGATGTTTGCATCCTCATGCGCGGCTGCCTGAATGATCGTCGACGCTTCATTGACTTCGTTCAGCTTGAGCCCGCTGGAACCCGTGATGTTGATCAGGATGCCACGCGCTCCGTCGATCGCCCCGGCCTCAAGAAGGGGGCTCGCCATCGCCGCCATCGCCGCTTCTTTGGCGCGGTCCGGGCCCGAGCGCACCGCGGTTCCCATCACCGAGTAGCCCATACCCGCCATGGTCGTTTTCACGTCCGCGAAGTCGCGATTGATCACGCCAGGAATTGTGATGATGTCGGAAATCCCCTGAACGCCCTGCCGCAGCACGTCGTCTGCGATGCGAAAACTCTCAAAAAAGCCGGCATCTTTCGCCACCGCGAGCAGCTTTTCATTCGGGATCACGATCAGCGTATCGACCGACTCCAGCAGCTCCTGCATGCCACGTTCGGCCTGCATCAGGCGGCGCTTGCCTTCAAACGCAAACGGCCGCGTCACCACGGCGACGGTCAGCGCTCCCATTTCGCTCGCCAGCGAAGCAATCACCGGAGCCGCACCCGTTCCCGTGCCGCCGCCCAGGCCTGCCGTGACGAACACCATGTCCGCGCCTTCCAGCGCCTCGATGATTTTGTCCGAATCCTCAAGCGCCGCCCGCCGGCCGATGTCCGGGTTGGCGCCAGCGCCCAGCCCGCTGGTCAGTTTCACGCCAAGCTGCAGCTTGACCGGGGCGTTCGATCCTTCCAGCGCCTGCGCATCCGTATTGGCCGCGATGAACTCGACGCCTTCCACGTTCGCCGCGATCATGCGATTGACGGCATTGTTGCCGCCGCCGCCGACGCCGATCACCTTGATGCGCGCGTTCCGACGAGTTTCTTCGTGATACTGAATCCGAGGCGCTTCGTCTGACGGATGAGTCATGGGCGAACTCCTGAGGGTATATCGGGATACACCTCTGTTGATTGTGCCTTACACGTCCTCGCAAGCGCTGCCTGCGCGAGGGAAAAGTCGAAGTCGAACCAGCATCGGTTCCGCGAGATGGAGCCGTTGCCTGCCTGCTACAGGCTTTTCGAGTGATTTAATTGCTGCGCCCAAAGCGAAACACAATGCCGCCGCCAATGCTCTGAATCCCGTGCGTACTTGGGCCGGAACTCACGGCCGTAGTCGTCGAACCTCCCGCAGTGTTCACTACCGTAGACTGGAAATTCGTTGCACTGCCGAACGCTTCCCCTACCCCAAGCTCGATCGCTCGCAGTTCCACAACCGACCCCAGACGCACGTCGATGCCGGCCAACCCCTTGATCACACCGTAATTCTTGTAGGTGTTGGGATTGAACGTCAGCGATGTGGTCGCGATCGTGCCCCCCGTGGTCGTCAGATTCGTCGTTGTCACGGTGTACAGGCCGGTGTCGTTGTTGCGGTCCAGCCCACCGAGGATTTCAACATAGGGGTGCAGAATGTGAATGCGCGTGTTGAAGCTGCCGCGGACCCCGGCTACCACGCCAAAATGCCGGTCGATTTTGCCTCCACCCGCCCCGCTGTCGCCCCGCTTGTTGGCTACCAGCGTTTCGCCGCGAACGTCGAAGCCGAGCTTGACGGGACCCACGTCGCGGAAGTCGTAAAACACGCCGTAGTCGCCGCCAAACGGCCGCACTTCGCCGTTATTGTTGGCGCAGGGCGCGGCGTTCGGGGGACAGGTGATGCCGCCGATGCGCTGCCCGTTCACGACTCCGTACGCCCCGAACTGCGCCTGTGCCGCGGATACACCCAACAAGGCCAGCCCCGCGCCCAGAACCATTGTCTTGCAAAAAGTCATACGTCATTCTACCTGTCCAAGCCGCGGTTCCGGGCAGCCGCCCGCGCCTTTGCCGAACGAAAGCATCGCAAAGAAAGCCGCCTTTCGCGCGGGAAAGTTGCTACCCGAACGCGCCCTAAAACGTCCCCGCGAAAATCGCCTGCAGCTTTTGCCGCAGCCCTTGCTCTTCGCTCGCCTTGCGCACCTGCGTGCGGTGCGTGTACAGCAGCATGCCGATGGCCGCCGAAAACTCCGGCTTGGCCAACTCCGCCGGCATCCGGCTCAGCGGCACCGGGTAGCCGATGCGCGCCGGGACGCGCAGCAGGCTTTCGGCATTGTCGAGCAGCCCGGCCAGGTTCGCGCCGCCGCCGGTAAACACGCAGCCCGCGCCCATGGCTTCAAGCACCCCGCCCTGGCGCAGATTATCGCGCAGCATGGTCAGCATTTCGCGAGCGCGAGGCTCCAGGATTTCCGCCAGAAAGCGTTGCCGCACCATGCGCCCACTCTGGCTGCCGGTGGTCAGGTCGCCGCCGACTTCGATCTCGTTCAACTGCGGCACGCTGGTCACGACGCAGTTGCCGAACGTCCGCTTCAGGTGCTCGGCTTCTTCGACGCTTACGTGCAGACCCACGGCAAGGTCATTCGTGAAGTGGTCGCCGCCGATGGGCAACACCGCCGTGTGAGCCACGGAGCCTTCAAAGAAGACCACCAGCTCCGTCGAGCTCGCGCCGATATCGGCGATGCAAACGCCGAGCTCCCGCTCATCGGCTGAGAGCACGGCCTCCGCCGCCGCGATGCCCTCAAAGATAGTATCCGTCACCTCAAGCCCGGCCTTGTTCGCGCAGGTGACGATGCTTTGCGCCGCGGAGCCCGAGCACGTCGAAAGATGCAGCATCACTTCGAGCTTGTTGCCCACCATGCCCACGGGGTCATGGATGCCGTTCTGGTCGTCGAGCACAAATTGTTGCGGCAATAGGTGCAGCACTTCGCGATCCGCCGCCAGCCCGACAGAGCGCGCGCGGTCGATCGCCGAGCGCACATCTTCGCGCGTAATCTCCTTCATGCGGCTGCCCATGCTGAGCCCGCCCTGACAGTTCATGCCGCGCACGTGCGGTCCGCCAACGCCGACCACGACCGCTTCGATAGGCGCTTTCGCCCGCTTTTCCGCCTCGACGCCGGCCTTGTTGATCGCATCGCCCGCAGGCGCGAGGTCCGAAATGACGCCGCGCCGCATCCCCTTCGACGCCTCGATCCCGTGGCCGCGATAGCGCAGCACGCCGTCGGTCAGCTCCGCCACCAGCACGCAGATCTTCGTGCTTCCCGCGTCCAGAACCGTAATCAGATTTTCCGTCTTCGGATTCATCGAGCCCCTCCCGCTCCCGGCTTCGCCTGCCGTGCCGCCGCGAGCGCGGCCGCCATCTTTGCTTTCTTTGCTGCCTCTGTCGTCGCCACGGCTCCCGGCTTCGCCACTGGTTTGGCTGTCGGTTTCGCCGTGGACTTGACCGTCGGCCTGGCCGCAGCCACCGGGTGAGCGGACGTCTTGGGTGCAGCCGTCGCGGGCCCGGGTTTGCTGCCTACATCGGCTGCCGTACCGTCGGCGGCGGGGTCTCCTGCGGCGTTCAGTGGCACACCCGCCCCGGGCAGCATTTCCAGCACCACCTGCTGGTTGTAGCGCATGTCCGCCGAGGCCAGCTTGGGATACTGCGTCTTCCACTCCGGCAGGTGCTCCTCAAAGTGGTGGTACCGGTCCAGAAAATTTTCGTCGCCAAAATGCACCAGGATGTCCGTGCCGCCGCTTGGGATCAGCGCCTTGATGTCCTCGGGATTGGACACGTCCACTTCGCTTAGCGAGTCGCTGATGTTTGAGCCGCTGCCATCCAGGTCTTTGACAAAGCGCCGATAGATTTCCATCCGCGCCGCGCGCGACGTGGCTGCATCGTCCGGCGACAACCCGGTCAGCACCGGAAACGAGTAATGCGGATCGCCGGCCGTATTTTCCGGCATATCGAGCAGCACGCCACTCGCGTCGACCAGCCCGATGTGTGTTCCCTGCCGCACGAAGGCAACCGGCGTCCGCTCCGTGACGGCCACGCGAAGATTGTTCGGCAGCAGCCGCATCACGGTAGCGTGCTCTACCCAGGGCAGCCGCTCCAGGTCTTCGCGCCGGGTTTGCAACGGGATCTTGAAGATGTTGCGCTCGACGTCTTCGCCGAACACGCTCAACAGTTGCGCCCGCGTCAGGTGAACATTGCCCGTGGTCTGGATCTGCGAGGACGCCGGGATGACGAAGCGTTCGTCATGTAGCAGGTAGCTGCGCGTCGCGAGCACCGCGCCGGCGGCAATCAGCAGCGGCGCCAGGGCGATGGCGCCCGCGGTCAGGCGTCCGGCGACGCTGGTTGGCATTCCGCCGCGCAGCCGCACACGGAATGAGCCCAGGTGCGGTTTATAGCCTGCTTCCGAGTCGCCCGGCTCGCGAGCTGGGACGAAGTCGTCTTCCGGGAATCCACCGGCAATCGTGCGATGCAGCGCGCCGGCCGGCGCAGGGCCGCGGCCAACCCAGTTGTCGGGCAGAGCCGCGTCCGGAGCCGAAGCATAGGTGTCCTCCGGCGCTTCCAGCACCGCAGCGCCTGTTCCAGACCGCTTCGAGAACACCTTCATCTTCATCCGTTAGCCCGAGCAAGGCCACGGAAAACCGCCAGGCCTCCACTTTACCGCGAAGCGAAGCGCGGAAGCTACAACTTCCGCCGTGCAGGTACACGCCGGGGAACCCGCAGGCGTCATGACGCTTCTCAAACCGCTGAAAAATACCGTCAGCCTTTATGCGCTGTAATTGCGCCCTGAGGCAAAGTCGGCGTGTTTCGCGGCTTTACGCTCACCGCTCCTGGCTCTTTATAAGAGCTTTCGCTCGAGCTGCCCGCCTTTACGCTACGAGTTGCGTCCCAGCTCCGCAAGCACCAGCGCCCCTGCCGCCGACACATTGCCAGCCCCAAGAGTCATGATCAGGTCACCGCTCCCCGCCTCGCCGACCAGCCGGACCGCACCCTCCCCGGCTGTCGCCGCGTAGGTGGCCCGCGGAATCTTTGCCGCCAGCGCTTGGCCGGACACGCCCTCAATGGGCGCTTCGCTAGCGGCGTAGATGGGCAGCACCTCGACGCGGTCCGCCTCCGCGAATGCCCCGGCGAAGTCCTCCATCAAGTCGCGCGTGCGCGTAAACCGGTGCGGCTGAAAGAGCACCAGCACGCGTCGGTAGCCACACTCGCGGGCCGCCTGCAGCGTGGCGCGGATTTCCGTCGGGTGGTGCCCGTAGTCGTCCACCACCGTAACGCCGCGAACGGTGCCCTTGGTCTGGAAGCGCCGGTCGACCCCGCGAAAGGTGGCGAGCCCTTTGGCGATCAGCTCCGGCGCGACGCCCAACTGCACGCCGATCGCGATGGCCGCGGTCGCGTTCAGCACGTTGTGCCGCCCGGGGACGTGCAGATGAAAGGGCCCCAGCAGCAGCCCGTGCAAATCGACGTCGAACTTCGCGTGGCAGCCGTCCTCACGCTCCCGCCGCACCAGCCGGAAGTCGGCTTCGGGGTGTTCCCCGTAGGTATGCACGCGCCGCCGCACCCGCGGCAGCACGGCGGCCAGCATCGGATCGTCCGCACAGGCCGTCACCGCGCCGTAGAACGGTACCTTGTCCATAAACTCCAGAAACGCCCGCTCCACATCGCCCATGTCCGCGTAGGTGTCCATGTGCTCGCGGTCGAGGTTCGTCACCACGGCGAGAATCGGCGACAGCTTCAGGAAGCTGCGGTCGCTTTCGTCGGCTTCGGCCACCAGATAGCGCGACAAGCCCAGCCGCGCATTTGACCCCAGCGCGTCCACCCGACCTCCGACGACAACCGTGGGATCAAGCCCGCCGCCGGCCAGCACCGCCGCCACCATGCTGGTCGTCGTCGTTTTCCCGTGCATCCCGGCAATCGCAATGCCGTAGCGCAGCCGCATCAGCTCCGCCAGCATTTCAGCGCGCTGGATGACCGGAATCTTGCGCCGCCGCGCTTCCAGCACCTCGGGATTGCCGGCGCTCACCGCCGTGCTGGTCACGATCACGTCCGAGGCCAGCACGTTCTCCGCCGTGTGGCCGACAAAGATCGTCGCGCCGATACCGGCGAGCCGCTCAGTCACCGCCGATCCGCGCAGGTCCGACCCCGACACCGTGTAGCCCATCGTCAGCAGGATTTCAGCAATCCCGCTCATACCGATGCCGCCGATCCCGATGAAGTGGACCCGCTGCGACGCCGCAAACATCGTTTGTTCTGCCATGCTCACCGTGCCAAACCTCTCAGAACGACCTTACACGGTCGCCCCCTTATCATGATGGCATCTGGTAGGTCTGCCAAACCGTTCCGTGGTATACCTCACCCATGCGCATCCACAGGCTCTTTTCCCCTGGCGTCGTCTTCTTCGGCAGCGTGGCTCTGCTGGCTTTGCCCGCCTCCGCCCAGAGCACCCAGACCCTGCTCGCCACGCCTTCCACCGTGGCCTGGGGCTATTACGCGGCCAACGCGAAACCGGTCCTCACGGTGCATTCCGGCGATACCGTCATCCTGCAAACGGCGTCTACCTGCGGTCCTCCCGAGCGGCTGGCCGCGCAGGGGCTCAAGCCGGAGCAGATTCCCGCCTGGCTCGGCGCGATCTACACCCAGGTGCCCAGGGCGGAGCGCGGCCCCGGTGGCCACATCCTTACCGGTCCCGTGGCGGTCACCGAAGCGCAGCCCGGCGATACTCTCGAAGTCCGTGTACTCAAGATCAACCTCGATACCGACTGGGCCTGCAACGGCTTCGGCAAAGGCCACAGCTTCCTGCCGGACGACTTCCCCTACAGCCGCTCAAAGATCATTCCGCTCGACCGCGCGGCGATGACGGCGCAGTTTGCGCCGGGGATCACGATTCCGCTGCATCCCTTTTTCGGTTCGGCCGGGGTCGCCCCGCCGCCCGAGGCCGGCCGCTGGAACTCCGCGCCGCCCTGGGTGCACGGCGGCAACATGGACAACAAGGAACTCACCGCCGGCACCACCATCTACTACCCGGTGTTCGCTTCCGGCGCGCTGTTTGAAGCCGGCGACGGCCACGCCAACCAGGGCAACGGCGAAGTCGACATCACCGCGCTTGAAACCTTCCTGACCGGCACATTCCAATTCATCGTGCATAAAGGACCGGGGATGGCCGCGGCCGCGCCGCCGCCTCCACCGCCGCCGGCACCCTCCCCCACGGCGCCTACACCCTCCGCCACCGCGGCAACACCGGCTAAACCGCAAAACTCGACGCCTTCCACGTATCGCTGGCCCCGCGCCGAAACTGCAACCCAATACATTGCTATGGGGTTCGACGCCGACCTCAAAACCGCGACCGAGATCGCGGTCCG
>CALMON010000075.1:33086-46355 GCA_937871785.1 uncultured Granulicella sp. | reverse complement strand
ACGGCCTGCGACGTCGATATTTCGGAGCTTGTCGACACCAACTCCGGCGTTCACGTGCTGTGCGCCAAAGCTCTATTTACCAATCCCCGAGCACCGCAAACGGCCCTGCGCTAGACGATCAAAGCTGGACGATCACCGGACAGAAGCAAACGCAACAAATACTCCCCACTCTGTGTCTAATCCACTGAGCGCCGGAACAGGTCAGCCAAAACCACCGGGGTGTCACCCCAGCCGTTCTCGCAACCCGCAGATTCGCAGCGGGCAATCGAAGGGCGTCCGGACAGGGTCAGATGATGACGCACAAAAGCCAGATCAAGACATTCGTTGCAACCGCCCTCGTCGCCGGAGCATTCTCGGTGGGTGCCGTCGCGCAGGACCCCGGCTACGCGCAGCCGGGGTATCCGCAACAGCAGCAGCAGCCGGGTTATGGGCAGCAGGGGTATCCGCAGCAGCAAGGATACCCGCAGCAGCAGCAAGCATACGGCCAACAAGGCTATCCGCAACAGCAGCAAGGCTACGGCCAGCAGGGGTATCCGCAGCAGCAGGGATATCCTCAGCAGCAGGGGTACCCGCAGCAAGGCGGCGACCCTCAGGATGGCTACAATCAGGCGCCCGCGCCGCAGGATAACGGCTATGGACAGAACAACAATGGCTACGGGCAGCAGGGTGCGCCGCAAATTCAGACCGAGCAGGCACCGCCGCCGATTCCCGAATACGACCAGCCCGAAGCTCCGGCCGACGGCTACCTGTGGACTCCCGGATACTGGGCCTATGGCCCGGGTGGGTACGTCTGGGTGCAGGGTGCATGGGTAGAGCCTCCCTACACCGGCGCGCTTTGGACACCCGGCTGGTGGGGCTACGGTGGCGGCGGCTATTTCTGGAATGCCGGCTACTGGGGTTCGACAATCGGCTACTACGGTGGCATCAACTACGGTTTCGGCTACTTCGGTATAGGTTTCTACGGCGGGTACTGGAACGGCGGACGCTTCTTTTATAACCGGGCCTATGGTCACTTCGGCAACGGCTTTCGCGGGGCGTTCTACAACCGTCCGTATGGCGGCTTCGCCGGTGGGTACCACTTCGGCGGTGGCGTCGCCTTCAACGCTCATCCACCTACACAGTTCCAGCCACGCGGAGGCTTCAACAACAACCACGGGTCATACGTCGCTTCCGGCAATCGTAACGGTGCAGGCGTGGCGAACTACGGTGCGAATCGCGGCGGAGCGCCGGCGGCGAGCTACACCGGCAGCACGCGGCAGGGCTTCGGCGGCGGCAGTGTCGGTCAGCCCTCGCGTAGCTACGGCGGCACCTCGCAAGGGTATGCTGGCGGCAGCCGTGGTTACTCGGCACCTGCCCAGGCTGGACAGAGCTACGGCGGACAGAGCCGCGGCTATTCGGCTCCCGCGCAAAGCTCCGGCGGCGGCGCGCACTACTCTGCGCCGTCGGGTGGCGGAGGCGGTCATGCCAGCGCTCCCAGCGGCGGTGGGTCGCACGGTGGTGGCGGCGGGCACCGCTAAGACCAGATGGAGTTGGAAACGAACGGTCGGGACTCTTCCCGGCCGTTTGTTTCCCGGGGCTTAGGACGTTTCCGCCAAACTCACCACGATAGCCGCTATCCGCTGCAACGCTCCCGGGTGCGCCAGGCTTCTCGCCCGCGCGCTCATCGTCGCAAGCTCGCTCGGCGACGAAAGCAGCCGCACCAACTCCGCGAGCAACCCTTCCGGCGTCAACTCCGCCTGCAGCATCATCACCGCGGCACCTGCCTCCGCGAACACCTCGGCGTTCTTACGCTGGTGGTCGTCGGCGGCCTGCGGAAACGGCACCAGCAGCGAAGGCTTCCCCGCTGCCGCGAGCTCCGCCACCGTGCTGCCCGACCGCGCCAGCACCAGATCGCACGCCGCATACTGTTGCGGCATGTCCTCTAAAAACGCGTTGACCGAAACCCGGGTCATTCCCACACCCGCCGACACATACGCTGAAAGGGTCGCGTCCGTATGCCGCGGCCCTGCCTGATGCATGATTCGCAGCCCCGGCACAGCCGCAAGCAACCGTTCGGCAATCTCCGGCAGCGTGTCGTTGAAGATCCTTGCTCCCTGGCTGCCCGCGGTCACAAGCAACTGTGGCGCGGCCCCCGGCGTTCGCGGCGGCACATCGAATACGGCCTGCCGCACCGGAACGCCTGTCACCTGCGCATTGCGGAAATACGCTGCCGTTTTCGCGAAGCTGACCGCAGCCGCGCTCACATGCTTGCCCACCAGCCGGTTTGCAAGCCCGGGTACGGCGTTTGGCTCATACGCCACGGTGGGCACACGCCGCAGTACGGCGGCGATCATCGCTGGCCCGCTGGCGTAGCCGCCCACGCCGACCACAACGTGCGGCCGAAACGTCCGCAGCAGCCGCAGGCAGTGCACCACGCCCAGGGGAAGGTCCAGCATCGTACGCGCGCGCGTCATCAGGCTGACGTTCTTGAGCTGCCCGGACTTTACCAGCTCCAGCGGGAACCCGGCTTCCGGCACCAGCCGCGTTTCCAGCCCTTTCGCGGTGCCCACAAACCGCACCTCGGCACCGTAGGCATCGCGCAGCTCACGTCCAATCGCGAGCGCCGGAATCACATGGCCCCCTGTTCCGCCGCCGGCGATAAGAACGCGCAGCATGACTTAGTCGATCTCACGCGTCACGTTCAGCAGCACGCCCATACAGGCGAGCGTCACCAGAACGCTTGTGCCGCCTGAAGAAATGAACGGGAGCGGCAAACCCTTCGCGGGTACGAGCGAAATCACGACGCTCATGTTGAAGAAGGCTTGAAACAGAATTGCGATCGTCAGGCCGAAGGCGAGAAAGCGCGCAAAGGGATCGGTCGAAAGAAAAGCCGCGCGCAGGCCCCGGTAGCCCAGCAGGCAGAACAGGGCAAGGATGCAGAGCGCGCCAATCAGGCCCAGTTCTTCGCAGATATTCGCGAAAATGTAATCGGTATGCGGCTCCGGAAGGTAGAACAGCTTCTGCCGCCCTTCCATCAGCCCCAGGCCGCGGAGGCCACCGGTGCTGACGGCGATCAGGGATTGCAGCGACTGGAAGCCCGCACCCTTGGCATACTGTTCCGGATGCAGGAATGCCATCATGCGTGCGCGCCGAAACGCAACGTGAAACAGCATCCAGTACGCCGGCGGAATCGCCACAGCGACCGCGACAAACAACCATTTCATCTGCATGCCCGCGAGATACAACATGCTCATCATCACCGCGATACATACGAGCGCGGTGCCGAGATCGGGCTCTTTGAGGATCAGCCCAACGAAGAGCAGAGGAGGAAGCACGGCCCGCAGAATGGTGCCCTTGATGTCGTCCATCGCGTGCATGCGCGTCTGCAGAAACCACGCCAGAAACAGGATGATGACCGGCTTCGCCATTTCCGACGGCTGCAGCGTAAAGCCGCCGAAACCGATCCAGCGATGCGCACCGTTGATCTTTGCACCGAGAAAAAAGACCGCGGTCAGCAGTAGCCCGGTCGCGGCCATCAACGTAAAAATGACTTTGGGATTGTTGTATTTACGGTAGTCCACGCGCATGAGGACGAAGAGTGCGAGCACGCCGCCCGCGGCAAACACCGCCTGCTTGGCCACGAACGTATATGGCGAACTGGTCGTGGCGCGCGCCATCACCGCTGACGCGGAAAAGATCATCACCAGCCCAAACAGCACTAGCAGAATCACCGTTCCAAACAACCACTTATCGACACCTACCCGCTTCGCCATCGGCTACCTACTCAAGTCAAACTCGAGACTAACAACTCAAACTTGGATCAAAAACCACCCGCTTACAACGCCACCACCAATGCCTTGAACACCCGCCCGCGATGCTCGTAGTTTTCGAACTGATCGAAGCTCGCGCACGCCGGAGCCAGCAACACAGTGTCTCCAGCCAGGGCGTTCGCCCTAGCCCAGGTGACGGCCCGCTCCAGAGTGTCCGCTCCCTCTATCTTCACGACTCCGGCGAGTTGTCGCGCAATCTTTTCGGCGGCTGTACCTACCGTGATAACCGTCTTCACGCGTTCGCGCAGCAGGGTCGCCATCGTGGCATAATCGGAGTCTTTGTCTTTGCCTCCAAGTATGAGGTAGATACCCCCGGCAAACGACTCCACGGCCTTGACCGTCGCGTCGACATTGGTTGCTTTGGAATCGTTGAAGTAGCGGACCCCGTCCAGCTCGCGCACGAATTCCAGCCGGTGCTCCACCGCCTTGAACGCCGCCACAGCACGCCGCACGATAACAGCCGGAACCTCGGCCAGCATCGCCATGGCAACAGCCGCCAGCACGTTCTCGACGTTGTGCGCCCCGGCAAGCGCAATTTCCGCGAGCGGCAGAATCGGTTCTGGCTGCGCGCCTTCCGAACGCCGGAAATAAATACCGTCGCCGTGCACAAAGGCGCCCCGCTTCACCTGCCGCTTCGCGCTGAACCAATAAATCTGCGCCTTCGTTCGAGAAGCGACGAGCTTGGTCGGCTCATCTTCCGCGTTCAACACCAGGAAATTTTCGGTCGTCTGAAACTCCGTGATCCGCCGCTTGGCTGCCGCATAGTTGTCGAACGTGCCGTGGCGGTCCAGGTGATCCGGTGTGATGTTCAGCACGGCCGCGATGCGCGGCGCGAAGCTGTCGATCGTTTCCAACTGAAAGCTCGACACTTCCAGCACCGACCAGACCTGCCGTTCATGGTCGTTGCTGTCGTCCTTGCCTTTTTGTTTGTCGTTCCGCAGCGAATCGGAGCCATCTGCTTCTTTCCCCTGCGACTGCGACTGCGAAAGCTCCACCGACTCCGCCACCATCTCCGTCACCGGACGCCCAATATTTCCACCCACCAGCGTCGGCGAACCCGCTGCCTTAAGGATTTCGCCCACGAGCGTAGTCGTAGTCGTCTTTCCATTCGACCCCGTAATCGCCACCACGTTCCCTTTAAGAAACCGCCATCCCAGTTCCAGCTCACCGATCACGGGCACGCCCATGGCCCGCACCTGCCTCAGTTCCGGCGTCGACATCGGCACACCCGGGCTCACCACAATCAGGTCCTGCCGGCGAAACGTCAGCAGCCCATGGCTGCCTGCCTCGACCGCAATGCCCTGCTCCACGAGCGACGGCAGTTCCGCGATCAGGGTTGCCGGGCGGGCATCACTCACCGTCACGCGAGCTCCGCGTTCTTTCAGGAAGCGAGCGGCCGCCAGCCCGCTCTTGCCGAGGCCTACCACCAGAACGCGCTTGTTCTTCAGGTCCATTGGAAGCGTTTGTCTCCTACCTTTACCGCAGCTTCAGCGTCGTCAACGCAAACAGCGCAAACACCAGCGCCATGATCCAGAACCGCGTAATCACCTTGGACTCCGACCAGCCCACCAGCTCAAAATGGTGATGGAGCGGGGCCATCTTGAAGATGCGCTTGCCGTGCCGCAGCTTGTAGCTGCCCACCTGCAGCACCACGCTTAGCAGTTCCAGCACAAACACGCCACCGATGAACGGCAGCAGCAATTCCTGCTTCACCACAACGGCAACCGTCGCGATCGCTCCACCCAGCGCCAGCGAGCCCACGTCGCCCATAAAGATTTCCGCCGGGTGCGCGTTGTACCAGAGGAAGCCGATGGCCGCGCCCACCATGGCGCCGCAGAAGATCGTCAACTCACTGACCATCGGCATTCGCTGCAGTTCGAGGTAGTCTGAAAAAACGGCGTGTCCGCTCACATAGGTGAGCACGGTGAGCGCTCCGGCAGCGATGATCGTGCAGCCGATTGCCAGGCCATCCAACCCGTCGGTCAGGTTGACGGCGTTCGACGAGCCCGTAATCACGATCATCACGAACACGACGAACGGCACAAAGGCCAGCGGCCAGAAGTGTGTATGCAGCAGGCTGTCGATCGTCAGGTTGGGCCGCATGTTCTTGAAAAACGGCACGACCAGCCGCGTCGAATAGGCCTTCTCCCACTCAAGCACCACCAGCGCCACGGCCACCGCGCCGCTGGCCACGAACTGCGCCATAAGCTTCTGCATGGAGGTCAGCCCAAGGTTGCGCTTGTGCAACACCTTGATGTAGTCGTCGGCGAAGCCGATGGCCCCGAACGCCAGTGTCGAAAACATTACCAGCCACACAAACGGGTTCGACAGGTCGCTCCACAAGAGCGTCGGCACCAGGATCGAAATGCAGATCAGCACGCCGCCCATGGTGGGTGTGCCGCCTTTTTTCTGGTGGCTTTGCGGCCCTTCTTCGCGGATGTACTGGCCAATCTGAAACTCATGCAGCCGCTGGATCACGAACGGCCCGATCAGCAAGCCGATCAGCAGCGCCGTCAGGCTCGCGAACACGCAGCGAAACGTGACGTACCGGAAGATGCGCAGCACGCGAAAGTACGGAAACAATTTCTGGTACAGCAGCCAGTAAAGCAATCGAGGAGCCTCGGTCGGAACACGTACTCCACGCGTTAGGTCTCGTGGGCCAAGCTCATCTTATCGCCTTCAAAGCCGCGTCAAGACGGTGTAAATGCGAAAGCGAACCACATTCAGCCCCTCCGGGGAGCACTTACCCATACCTCTTCGCTCCTACCTCTCCCCTGAATCAAGAGCCACCTTCACGACTCCCGGTGAGAGCCAACAACGCCCGCTCCAACTGTACTCCGCGAGACGCTTTTAACAGCACCACATCGCCTTGCCGAAGATGCGCAGCCATCCAGGCACCGGCCTCTTCCGGTGTCTCGACAAACAGCGCTTCTGATATACCCGCCGCCTGCACGATCTCGCGAGCCAAACCGCGCACACCTACCACCACATCGACATGCGCGTCTTTCATCTCTTCGCCGCACGAGCGGTGGAGCGCCGGTCCGTCCGCCCCGAGCTCCAGCATCTCGCCCACAACAGCGATTCGCCGCCTCGCATCGGTGTTCCGCAGGGCAAACAACATTTCCAGGAGCGCTTTCGGATTTGAGTTGTAGGTGTCGTTGACGATGAGAGCGCCGCGGTATTCGATCACCTCGCCGCGTTTTGCCGTGGGCCGCAGCTCCTGCAACGCCGCACAGCTTACGGCCAGCTCCACACCGCTCAGCATACCCACGGACACAGCCGCCAACGCATTCAGCACATTGTGCCCGCCCATCAGGCGCAGGTGCATCCGCTGCCGCTCACCACCGGCGACTACCGTAAAGCGAGAGCCCTCCAAGCCAAGCTCGACGACCTCCACCGCACGCACCGCATTGTGCTCGCCCATTCCGTACAGCACCGCGTGCTGCTCAAGCCCGCGCCCGAACGCCGCCACACGCTCATCATCCCCATTCAGCACGGCAACGCCGTTTGCCGGCAGTGCCTCGACGAGCTCGTATTTTGCCCGGGCTATGCCCTCGATGCCGTCGGCAAAATGCTCCAGATGCACCGCCCCCACATTCGACACGACCGCCCAGTCCGGCTCGGCAATCTTTGCCAGCGCGCGGATTTCGCCAGCGTGGTTCATGCCCATTTCAAGCACCGCAATCTCGTGCTCCGGCTCCAGCCGCAACAGTTGTAGCGGCAGCCCGAAATGATTGTTGAAGTTCCCTTCACTTTTCAGAACCTTGAAGTTTGCGGCCAATACCTGCGCCACGCATTCCTTGGTCGTCGTCTTTCCGGCTGAACCAGTCACGCCGATCACGCGCTTGCCCCATTGCCGCCGCACGCGATTCGCGAGCTTCTGCATGGCATTCAGCACGCAATCATCGCAGTCGTTCGGCACGCGCAGCAGCTTGCACTCGTCGAACTCCGCAGGCGCCAGCCAATGCTGACTGACGACCGCCGCGGTAGCTCCGTTCGCCACTGCCTGCTCTACGTAGTCGTGTCCGTCGACACGCTCGCCCTTGACGGCAAAAAACAGCTCCCCACAGTTGATCGTGCGCGAATCGATCGAATACCCTACGGCCTCCTTCGTCGTCTCGAAGTCGCCTTCCGCATGAATCCAATCCGCCACCTGTCCCAACGTCAACGTCACCTACTCACCTCAAAGATTCCTGCTCGGCTAACTTCCTCAGATACTCGACTAAATTCGACTTGACTTTTTCGGCCGTTTTGCCGTTGCACTTGCTTTTTTTATTTGCCATTCCGCGGCGAAGCGAAGGAATCTGCTTTTCCTAACTCAGCTCTTAGCCTCTGCGGCTAATCTTTTCAGCACCCCAGCCGCCACGGCCACATCATCGAACAGCACCGCACCATCGGCAAACGTTTGCGTTTTCTCATGCCCCTTGCCCGCGAGCAGGACGATGTCCCCCGGCTTTGCCGCACGAATCGCCAACTCAATCGCAGCGCGCCGATCCTCCTCGACCACAAACGTCGCGCTCGTTTCGCGCACGCCCAGCGCGATCTCGTCGATGATCGCCATCGGCTCTTCATTACGAGGGTTGTCGCTGGTCATCACCACGAAGTCGCTCATCGACCCAGCAACACGCCCCATCTTCGCGCGCTTGGTGCGGTCGCGGTCTCCGCCGCAGCCGAACATCGTGATCACGCGACCACCACCGTCGCCCGCCAGTCCGCGACCGAGTTCGATCAGGTTCCGCAAGGCGTCGTCGGTGTGCGCGTAGTCGACCACGACCGTGAACCCCGCTTCACTTGAACCCGCGACCACCTCGAAGCGTCCCGGCACCTGCCGCAGCGCCGGCGCTCCGTCGAGTATGTCGTCCAGCGACACCCCACGCGCCCATGCGGCTACCTGCGCCGCCACCAGGTTATAAACGTTCACCTTGCCGGTGAGCGCGGACTCGACGTTCGCATTGCCTTCCGGAGTTTCGAGGCAGAACGCCGTCCTCCCCGCCTGCAGCGTAAGCTCAGTCGTCCACCACGTGCTCTGCTCATACCCGATGCCATAGGTCTGCACATCGCATCGGCGAGCGGCTTCGATCATCTGCGCAACGGCAGCATCATCGGCGTTCATTACTGCAACTCTCGGCGGCGCTGTCCCGATACCCGCAAACAGCTTCGCCTTCGCCGCCGCGTAACGCTCCATCGTGCCGTGGTAATCCAAATGGTCCTGCGTCAAATTGGTGAAGATCGCCACATCCACCGGTATTCCCCACACTCGCTCCTGCTCGAGCGCGTGCGAGCTCATCTCCATCACGACCTCCGTGCACTCCGCGCGTACGGCCTCGGCAAACAAGGCCAGCAGGTCGCGAGACTCCGGCGTCGTATGCTCACTCGGCCGTGGCACTCCGGCGATTCGCGTTTCGATGGTGCCGATCAGCAGGCACTTTCGACCTACGCTGGTCAGCATCTGCTCCAGCAGATAGGCTGTCGTCGTCTTGCCGTTGGTGCCGGTCACTGCCGACACCTTGAGCTTTTCCTGCGGCCTGTCGAAGACTGCGGAACTCGCCTCGGCCAGCCCTCGACGTCCTGCGTTACGCTCGTGGCCCAGCAGGCCAAGCGCAAGCTCCGGCTGCCGCGCCCTCAGCTCGCCGTAGGTCTCAGGCGAGTCGGTCAGCACGCCCACCGCGCCCTGCCGCACCGCTGCGTCGATGAATCGGTTGCCATCCACCGATCCACCACGCATGGCGACGAACACGTCGCCCGCCGTCACCCGCCGCGAATCGTACTGCACGCCGCGCACTTCGACCGCCGCCGCGTTGGTCGCCGCCGTGTTTACCTGCGCGATAAAGTCATCCCACCGCATCGTGCGATTCTACCTTTGCAGAAACATCCGCACCGCGACCACGGCCAGCACCACCGCAAACAGCCGGCGCACCGCAACGACGGGGATGTGCTGCACCCATCGCGCTCCGAAGTAGCTGCCTACAGCGACGCCCGCCGCCAGCAGGATGCCGAGCTTCCACTGTACGTTGCCGGCCCGCATGTAGGGCACCACCGGCACGATCCATATGGGCATCATCGCAATAAAGAGCGCCGTCCCTTGCGCGCGCAACTGGCTCAGGCCAAACACAAAGACCAGTACCGGAATGATGATGGCGCCGCTGGTTCCGACCATCCCCACGAGAACGCCGATCAGCATCCCCACCGGCACGATCACCCAGGGGCTCGCCGTCATCGCGCAAACCGCACGACAATCTCCGTCCCGACCGGCACCATCGTGCCTGCCGCCGGTACCTGCTCGCGAGCCAGCCCGCTGCCCACGGGCTGCACGCGCAGCCCCACCGAACCCGCCTGCTGCACCACGCCACGCAAGCCCTGCCCAACGAAACCCGGCACCGGCACGCGCTTACCCGCGTCGACAATCACCGCGCCATTGCTGCGTGTTTGCACGACAGGTACGATCTTTGGGGCCTGCAGCGGACCCGCGGGCGCAGCGGTGTCGGCCATCACCGAGGTCGTATTGCCGTTCGCGTGGAACGCCGCCAGCACCTTCGCCGGAAGCATCCGCATCGCTGCGCTCGAGCTGTCCTGCGATGCCTGCCGCGCTTTTTCCGCCGCCGCAGCGTCGGCCACCGTATTCTGCGCCATCGCCGCGGCGGTCGCGGGCTGGCGGAGCGGGTCGTCTTCCGGCAGGCTGTTGATGTCTGCAAACATCGCATTCAGATCGACATTGGAGTCGATCGGCGTATCGTCGTGCGTGGGCGCGCTGGCGAGCTCCTGCATCTGCTTCTTGGTCTTGAGCGGCTGATCGTGCGGCACGCCGAGGTATTCCAGCACCTGCTGCGCCACGTCCGCAAATACCGGCGCACTCACCGCCGCGCCGTACAGGCTGCCGACCGTTGGTGTGTCGATCACAACCGCCACCGTGATCGCGGGGTTGTTCACCGGAGCGATACCCGCGAAGCTCGCCACCAGCTTCGTGTGGCTATAGGTGTGCGTTGCCGGGTCGATCTTGTTGGCCGTGCCGGTTTTACCGCCGGAGCTGTAGCCGTTCAACGCCGCGGCCTTGCCGGTGCCTTCGACCACGATGCCCTGCATCATGCTGCGCATCTTCGCGGAGGTCAGCTCCTTGATCACGCGGTGCGAACCGTCCGGCAACGGGTTCGGCAACTGCGCTTCGGGATGGAACGCCACCGGCTTCAACCGAGGGTCGCCTTTCATCTCGTCGGTGGATTGCAGCAGCACATGCGGCGGCAGGTACACGCCGCCGTTGGCAATGGTGGAAACCATCGCGGCAAGTTGCACCGGCGTCACGCCGACCTCCTGCCCGATCGCGATCGAAAGAATGCTGGTCGCGTCCCATTTTTTCGGCGACCGCAGCAGGCCGCGCGTTTCCGACGGGAGCTCCACGCCGGAGCGCTCGCCAAAGCCGTACGCGCGAATGTAGTCGTAAAACTTCTGGTTGCCGAGCTTCAGCGCCATCTTGGCCGCACCCACGTCACTTGAGTGCTCCAGCGCATACTGCACGGTTACGCGGCCAAAGTGGTCGTCTTTATCGTCGTGCAAGGTGCGGCCGTACATGGTCATCGCGCCGCCCTGACAGTCGACGATATCGGTAGGCTCCACGCCCGCCGCGTCAATCGCAGCCGAGTACGAAACCAGCTTGAAGGTCGAGCCCGGTTCATACACGTCGCTTACCGCGAGATTGATCAGCGACTCCGCATCGAGATGTCGCGAGTCGTTCGGGTTGAAGCGCGGCGATACCGCTAGCGCTAGAATCTGCCCGGTGTGTGGGTCTTCAACGACCACCGTTCCGTGGTTCGCTTTGACCTTGGCCATCTGCGCATCGAGCGCGCGCTCGGCCATGTATTGGATATTCGAATCGATCGAGAGCACCAGGTTTTCGCCCGGCATCGGCTGCTGCTCTTCGCTGCCCATCACGTGGTGCTTGGCGTCGACAGCGGTAAGCATGTGCCCGGGCTCACCATGCATGTCTTCATCGAATCGCCGCTCCAAACCGCCAAGTCCTTCATCATCCGTGCCGACGTATCCCAGCACCTGAGCGCCCAGATCGCCGTTTGGGTAAAAGCGCTTGAACTCCTTCTGCAGGTACACGCCCTTCAGGTTCAGTTCCTTGATGCGCGTGGCCGTTTCGGGGTCCAGCTTGCGCGCCACCCACGCGAAATTACGCGATGCATTCAGCCGCGCCAGAATGCGCGGTTCGGTCGTAAAGGTATCGAGCGAGTCGGTATGGACGACGCTTGCGAGCAGCTTCGCGTCTTCTTCCTTGTTGTCGCCCAGTTCGCTCGGCACGGCGTACACGCTGTCCACCAGCACCGTCATCGCCAACTCCCGCAGGTTGCGGTCGTACAACACGCCGCGACGCGGAGCGACCTCAAACGTGCGTTGCTGCTGTCTTGCCGCACGCTCCACAAACTCGCTGTGCCGCACCACCTGCAGCCAGGTCAGCCGGACTGTGATCGCTCCGCCCCACAGGCAAAAAACAAGCGCCACCCAGACGAACCGCATCCGTCGGATCGGAGCGGTGAGCGTCTGGCGCGGCGACTTTTTTTTCTTGATCACAGGACTACCTGATGGGTGTATGCAGTGTCTTCACGCTTGCTGTCTTGTTTGTCCTCCCGCAGCGCAGCGGAGAGAGTTGCTTTTACGGGCTGTCTGCGCAACCTAATACGGCATCCCCGCGCCGGGAATCTGCGCCTGCGCGAGCACCGGCGCCTGCACCATCGCCGACCCATCCGGCCGCACGACCTGTCCCGGCAGCGGAGCGTTCAGACCAAGCTGCTTGGCGATCGTGTCGATCCGGCCCGGGTCGCTCAACTGTGCTTCGGTCAGGCGAAGCTGCCGGTTGGTTTCGATCATCTGCTCTACCTGCGACTTCTGGGCTTCCACTTTGTAACCCACTTCAATGGAGCTCAGATGCTGCCACACGTACACGGTTGAAAGCATAAAGACGAAGCACATCAGCGCGGTAAAACGGCGCATTTCCCGGCGGCGGTCGGGGTCGTCAGCCTTGACGATGCGCGAATTATCGAGGCGCTTCGTGAAGAACATTTCCGGGGTCGGTCCGCGGCGGCAACGCGCGCGCTGCCCTTCGTACAGCTCGCGATTGCGTTCGGCGGTGCTGGCCGCGCGGCCGCGGCCCGTCTGCCGCGAGTGCATTCCGTCGATCTCATGTCCTATCGCCATCGCTGCCATCTTGAACGCTCCCGCACCACGTACGCTTCGTACCGAACCTGATTCCTGCGAACCCGCTCTCCCCACTCTCGCGAGCCGTGCAACCCGGGCCGGGGCTGCTGATAGGGGGAGGGATTGTTTGTTACAAGGGTGTCTTTCGCCAGAAAGCACGGCAGGACAACCCCGGCCCGATCTCGTCAAAGTTGCGGTCCTCAACTCAAGACCCACAACCGAAAACTCAAATTGATCAGAAAACTCCAGCGCTTCTACAACTTCTCCGCGG
>CALMON010000075.1:22960-33076 GCA_937871785.1 uncultured Granulicella sp. | reverse complement strand
AGCACCTCGTACACTCCGTCTCGCGCGCCGTCGCGAAACGCATCTTTTACCAGGCGGTCTTCCAACGAATGGAAGCTGATGCACGCCACCCGTCCGCCGGGCTTCAACAGAGACCCCGCGCTTTGCAGCAGCGATTGGATCTCTCCCAACTCGTCATTCACGCGAATTCGTAAAGCTTGGAAAGTCCGTGTTGCCGGATGGATCTTGTCGCCTTTCATGGACGGGGCGACGGCCGATATCACGCGAGCAAGTTCTGCTGTTGTTTCAATCGGCCGCGCCCGTACCATGGCTCTGGCGATTCTCCGCGACCTCCTTTCCTCTCCGAATTCGTAAATCAAATTCGCGAGTTGTTCCTCGTCTATTTGATTTACCACTTGTTCGGCCGTCAGCTCGCTGCGCGGATCCATCCGCATGTCCAGCGGCCCATCGGCCCGAAAACTGAATCCTCTGTGCGCCTCGTCCAGTTGCAGGCTGCTTACGCCGAAGTCGGCCAGCAGACCGTCCAGGCTGCCCGGAGCGATCTCGCTTGCTGCTTCCGAGAACGCTTTCGTCACATACCGCACCTGCGGCATTTCGAGCCCGAGCTCTTCGGCCAGCACGTTCATCCTTGCCTGCGCTTTCGCCATGGCTTCCGGGTCGCGGTCGAAGCAGACCAACTGTCCCTTGCCGCCCAGCCTGCGCGCGATCGCCGCGCTGTGCCCTCCGAGACCCAGCGTCGCATCGCAAATGACGCCGCCGGCACGCACATTCAGAGTGTCTAAACTTTCTTCTAAAAGAACCGGTATGTGCAGCGGTTTTTCCATCGCTCCCCGCCTCACACGCTCCACTCAGGAGCCCTGCCGAACCAATCTTCTACAACCCCAACCCGGCCAGCGCCGCCTGGTCCTCCGCCGTCAGTGGAGCCGCCTTCAGCTCCGCCTCGAACGCTTCGCGGTTTGCCACTTCCAGGTACTGCATCTTGCCGAACACCACCACATCCGCTGCCGCCTTGGCGCCTACATTCGCCGACTCGCGCAGCAACTGCGGAATCAACAACCGTCCTTGCCCGTCCATTTCAATCATCTGGCCGTAGTAGCTCGTCACATCCAGAAACTTCTGCTTGGCCGGATTCATATTCGGAATCGTCGCCAGCTTGGCTTCCACGCCTTCCCACGCCTTCAGCGGCCATACTTCGGCACGCTTACCATCCTTGCTGGTGATGTAAAAAACTTGCTTGCCTTCGCCACCGCCGTCCAACTCGCTCTTGAAGTCGGCCGGAAGCTTCAACCGGCCTTTCTCGTCGACGCGCGTTGGATGGTTGCCGCGAAACATCTGCTTAGAACCTCATGTACCTCTGCGGCTACGTTTCAAATGGGCTGGCAATTCGTAAACTGACTGAAGCGGAATCACTCTTGATTCCTTTTAGCCACTTTTGACCACTTCGCACCACCAGAGTCTCGTGGAATGCATCGCCTGTAAAGGCCTAAATTGGAACTTTGGGTGGATTTCACGGCGGTCAGTGTGGATAAAGCAGCCAGTAGTACGGAGTTCGGCAGGAACCACTACATGTTGTGTTTACTCAAGCGGTTCGTACCCAAGCTCTCACTTGTAGGGCCGAGATCCATCTGTTAGGCGAACAAGAGGCGAAGAACTATAAGGCTGCGAGCAGCGCCAGCTTCTTCTGCTTCTTGCGCTTTAAAAACCACAGCAAATACGCCAGAACCGCTAGATTGCTGAAGAAAACCGCCAGCCGCATGGTGGTAGCGCCCTTCATCAGTTCCCAGACTTCCCAGGGAAGACCGCAAATTGTCAGGGTCAGGGTCAGGTATTCGGCCCAGGTTTTCTCCAACATCAGCCCTGTGCCTTCAATCAGCGAAAGGATCGCGTAGCCGCAGGTCAAAAGACTTACCTGGCGCAACTCATGCCCGCTGATCAGGTCGGCCCGATCTTCCAGCCGGCCCATCAGGGGGCCATCCAGGCTCAGGTGCAGTTTGCTGGCGATGGTCAGGAACAGGTCGCCGATGTTGCTATGCACCAGATGGAGTGCCCCCAGCCCAACGGCCGCGAAGAAGATGAACTTGCTCAGCTTGAAGAGACCGATCAGGACCAGGCCGCGCGAGTGCTTCCGCGTGTCGACTTTCAGCGTCGCCACGGAAGGTGCCGGCAGTTCTGAAACCAGCGGCGCTTCGGCGCGGTTCAAGCCATCGGACTCTGTGATCGTCAGCATCAGTATGCCTTTTCAGTTGACGGTGGCTCGCCGCGTTTGTCAACATCATCGAACCAGCCCCGCAACCCTCACTGCCTTGGAAAGGCCGAACTCCATCTCACGAACGCAGTTGCGGCCTATCTTTCATGCTGTCGCATAGCGCAAGGAACAGGGTAGCGAGTGGAAATCTGTCACCTGGGCAATGGATTTTCTGCATCTATCTCCCCGGTGTTGCAATCCACGCTCGATTGGTGAGCGTTAGATCAATGTGACTGGCTGGCGGTACGCTCCGGTCGGGCCTGTAGAAATCTGCATTTCGAAAGGGAAAACCATTATGAAGAAGACTCTCGTTACACTGTTCGCCGCAGCAGCCATTGCTCTGACCTCGATGTCCGCTTCTGCTCAGAAGGACCCCGACGTCGGCGGCGCACCGATGTTCCCCAATAAGACGATCGTGCAGAACGCGGTCAACTCGCCCATTCACAAGACCCTCGTAGCTGCGGTCAAGGCCGCCGGCCTGGTCGACACCCTCAACTCCAAGGGCCCCTTCACCGTCTTCGCCCCCACCAACGACGCCTTCGCCAAGCTCCCTGCCGGCACCGTCGACACGCTCGTCAAACCCGAGAACAAGGCGACTCTCACCAAGATCCTGACCTACCATGTTATTTCCGGCAAGATCGACGCAAAAGAATTGCGCAAGATGATCAAGAAGGGTGGCGGTTCCTACGTCGCCACGACGCTTGAAGGCGGAAAGCTGACCTTCACCGATGACGGCAAGATTATCAAGATCACCGACGAAAAGGGCGGCACGGCGATGATTACAACCGCGGATGTCTTTCAATCCAACGGCGTCATCCACGTGATCGACTCCGTTCTGATGCCTTCCTAAGTTCGGGAAACTTTGTATGGCGAAGCGGCGCTCTTCGGAGCGCCGCTTTCACATGGCTGGACCGTCCTCCGACGCATCCTAAATCGTATGCACCAGAATTTCACCGCCGAGCAGTGGCTTCCTTATCCCGTCGACTTCGTCTTCGCGTTTTTCGCAAATCCGGAGAACCTGCCGCGGCTGATGCCCGGCTGGCAGAAGACCCGTATTGAGGAAGCTGCTTTTCGCCCGCCGCCGCCACCGCCCACCCGCGTGCCCGGAGCCCCTACGATTGTCGCCGGCGACGGAACCACCATGACGCTGAGCTTCCGGCCGGTCCCGTTTTCACCCATCCGCGTGTCATGGGTGGCCGCCATCGGACACTTCACCTGGAATGAGGGATTTTGCGACACGCAGCTCAGTGGCCCCTTTTACTTTTGGCATCACTGCCATAGCGTAGGAGCCGCGGCGCATCCGCAGACCGGAAAACCCGGTACGCTGCTCCGCGATCAGGTCGAGTACCAG
The DNA here is from genome assembly GCA_937871785.1 of uncultured Granulicella sp. Lineage (GTDB taxonomy): Bacteria > Acidobacteriota > Terriglobia > Terriglobales > Acidobacteriaceae > Granulicella. Next base: position 29,501 of record CALMON010000075.1, on the reverse strand, counting down.
CTTCCGCTCGACCCCGTCAGCAGGCTCGCTCTAGCTGTCGTCCGCAAGCAGTTTCAGGCGATCTTCAACTTCCGGCATAAACGCACCGAAGAACTCCTGGCCCTGATCGCCGCGCGCACGGGCGTGTCCGCATAATGCCACTTGCGCATTCCAGCCTTCAAACCGTTACGGCCGTTTTCAGCATCGGCAGCACCCGCTTCAGCGCCGCTTCAGCCGTCATGCCGTACTTGACGCGAAGATCTTCCGCCCGGCCGTGTTCGATGAATTGATCCGGCCAGCCGACCCGAACCACCGGTATCTCAATCGTCTGATCGCTGAGGCACTCCAGCACGGCCGACCCGAATCCGCCGGCCAACGCATGGTCCTCAAAGGTCACGAATAGCTCGCACATTGTGCCGAAGCCCCCGATGCAATCGTAATCCACCGGCTTGGCAAAGCGAGGGTTTATCACCGCCGCGCTGATGCCCTCGGTTTCCAACAAATCGGCCAGCCGCATCGCTTCCGGCAACATCGCGCCGAGCCCGAAAATCGCCACCTGCTCGCCTTGCCGAACGACGTCCGCCTTGCCGATCTCCAGTTGCACAGGCTCATCCTTGATCGCGACGCCCGGCCCGGTGCCGCGCGGGTAGCGAATGGCACACGGGCCGTTATGCAGCATGGCCGTATACAGCATGTCCTGCAGTTCGTCCTCGTTGGCCGGAACCATGTGGACGATGTTGGGAATGCCGCGCAGGTAACTGATATCGAAAAGCCCGTGGTGCGTCGGGCCGTCGTCCCCGCTCAGGCTGCCGCGATCCATACAGAACACTACCGGCAGGTCCTGCAGCGCCACGTCGTGGACTACCTGGTCAAAGGCCCTCTGCAGAAACGTCGAGTAGATGGCGCAGAACGGCTTGTACCCTTTGGTGGCCATACCCGCCGCGAACAACACGGCGTGCTCTTCCGCGATGCCCACATCGAAATACCGCTTGGGGTGATGCGGCCGAAACAGATCGAGAGCCGTGCCGTTCGGCATCGCCGCGGTAATCGCCACGACCTTGTCGTTGCGGTTCGCGAGCTTTGTCAGGCTTTCGGCAAACACCTCTGAGTAGGTTTTCTGCCCGGCGCGCTTGGTTTCGCCCGTTTCCGGGTTGTAAGGCCCCAGGCCGTGGAATTTCTTCTGCTCGTCGATGGCCGGTTGAAAGCCGCGGCCTTTTTGCGTCAACGCGTGCAACACGACGGGCTTATTCTGCGCTTTCAGGAACTTGAACGTTTCTACAAGTGTGCCGAGGTTGTGCCCGTCGACGGGACCGTAATAGCTCAGGCCAAACTCCTCGAAGATCATGCCGCGCCCGACAATGCCCTTGGCCGCTTCTTCCGCACGCCGCGCGATGTGTCGCGCCGCTTTGCCACCAATCTTTTCAACCAGCCCCGCCGCGCGATCGTGGATGTTTACATAGGTCGGGTTAGTCGCGATCTTGTGGAAGTATTCAGCGATCGCACCGACGTTCTTGTCGATCGACCACTCGTTGTCGTTCAAAACAATGATCATCCGCTTGGTTTGCGCCGCAATGTTGTTGAGCGCCTCGAAGCTGATGCCATTGGTAAAAGCCGCATCGCCGGCCAGCGCGACCACGTGCTCGTCGCCACCGCTCATATCCCGAGCCACGGCCATCCCCAGCGCCGCGCTCAGAGCCGTGCCAGCATGGCCCGCGCCGAAGCTGTCGTGCGGGCTTTCCGTACGCAGCATAAAGCCATTCAACCCGCCGGGCTGCCGAATGGTGTCGAACAGATGCTCACGGCCCGTCAGCAGCTTGTGCACATAGCTCTGGTGGCTTACGTCGAAAACGAAGTGATCGCGCGGCGTATCGAACACGTAGTGCATGGCGATCGTCAGCTCGACGACGCCAAGATTGGGGCCGATATGTCCCCCTGTTTTGGCCACACCGGTGATGAGCCGCGCACGAATTTCTTCGGCCAGCCGCTCCAATTCAACGATGCCAAGCCGCTTCAGGTCTTCCGGCGACTTGATCCTGCTTAGATACTCTTCCATTCTCCGCGACCCATGGCGCGCCTGGAGGCTCCGCTCCGGCGCAAACTGCAACGACTCAGTGTATCAATCCGCGGCAATTATTGCGGAGGCGTAAACCCGGGGGAAAGATACGGCTTCAAATCCATCCACGAAATGGTGACGGGCTCCGGCTGCGAAACGCGGGGAGCCACCGCGTACTCGGGAAAGTTGATCGTCAAACCCCGGCGGCTGAAGCTCCAGTTATGCGTCGTCGCAATCGTTTCAGCCAGCCCCCTGCTCATCTCCTGGTCGTCGTAGGTGATGTCTTGCCCGTTAATGGCCTGAGCGTGGAGCCCCGCTCGGCACTTGCGCGTCACGAATGGCTTCCAAGCCGCACCTTCCGCAAACACATCGCTCACGGCCAGTTCGCGTCCTTTACGCAGCAACCAGTGAAAGCGCTCGTACGACTCTCCCGGATGCGCCGCGCCGTGGCCCATAAACTCATCGCTAATCAACGAAGACACGAGGTCGCCATGCACCTGCTCTACCGAGGCCGCGACGGTCGCCTCCTGGTCCGAGGCCCAACCGTCCACCCAGCCTGTGGGGTTGTCTTTGTCGCCCTCCGGATCGGCCATGCGCTGCGTTTCCCGCGTGATCGCCGCGTTCCAGGCTGCCCACTGCGGTCCGCTTGCCACTGCCTGCGGCCATGAAGCGGTCACCGTGCCGAAGCCCGGATTGCTTTCCTGCCCTTCGACGGCGTGGTACGAGTTCGTATCCTTGCCAAGCAGCGTGACCGCTTCCGTCACAAACACCGTGCCGCCCCTGCGGCTCACGCTCCCTTTCAGCGCGGCGATGCGCGCTTCCACCTGCGGCTGCATGCACGCCGCCAGCGTGGCGAGAGGCTGCGGCTTGTCGGCGGCGCACCCCAGCGCCAGCGCCTGCAGAAACTGCCGCTGCCCTTCGCGGAACGTGCCCTGCATCACAGCGGGAACAGCCGCGAGTTGCGCCTTGTACACCGCCGCCAGGCGTTCGTCCGCCGCGCTGAGCGCGGGCGATCCGCAGATGGCTTTCTCCTGCGGCGTTTTCGCCAGTTTGCAATCGAAGCTCGCCGCCCGCACGTGCAGGCAGAAGCAACCTATCCCCGCGACAAGCCCCCAACGCATTCCCGTTTCGATCGTCATGGCCGCGCCTCCATGTAAGCCTCAGACGCGGTCTTCGCACAAAGGTTGCTGCGGCTTATCGTGTGCCCGTTTAGAGCCTCTTCGTAAGTCGCTGCACTTGGCCCTGACCGTCAACCCCCAAAGCTCGTGACTCTACGCTCAAGGTTCCTAAGAACCTTCCGCCACAATCTGATGACTGAAGCCGCGCACCCTACGCGACCTCCAGAAGCCCCTGCACACCGCCGTTTCGGTATCGTCATCTTGACCTCAAGCCGTGCTGTACAGGATGCCCAACAAAGGCGACGCAGAAAACAGGCGGCAGAGCACAAACCCCGCCGCCGCTCGCCCATCACCAACTCACCACGGAACAGCTCCCTTACGGCTGCCCCATGCCGCCGCCAGCGCCATAGATGTTGCCGGTCGTATACGTCGCATCCTGTGCCGCCAGTTGCACGTACACTGAAGCCAACTCCGCCGGTTGCCCCGCGCGTCCCAGCGGATACTTCCCGCCAAAGTCCATAAACTTCTGCGGCGACGCACCGCCGGAAATCTGTAGCGGCGTATAGAACGGCCCGGGAGCTACCCCGTTCACGCGAATACCTTTCGGTCCCAACTGCTTGGCCAGCGACTTCACAAAATTCATTGTCGCCGCCTTGGTTTGTGCATAGTCATAGAGGTCCGGAGAAGGATCGTAGGCCTGCTCTGACGTCGTAGCGATGATGGTCGCGCCCGGCGGCATGTGCGGCAGCGCCGCCTTGATGATCCAGAAAGGCGCATAGATGTTGGTCTTCATCGTCCAGTCGAACAGCTCGGTCGTCATGTCCGCGATATTCGGCACCGAGTGCTGCCGCCCGGCGTTCGACACCACGATGTCCAACCCACCTAAGCCGTCAACAGCCTTCTGCACCAACAAGTTGCAGAACGACTCAACGCGCAGATCGCCGGGAACCGCCACGCACTTGCGTCCTTCCGCCCTGATTAGCGCGACGACTTCCTGCGCGTCGGGCTCTTCAGTCGGAAAATAGTTGATGCACACATCGGCTCCTTCGCGCGCATACGCGATAGCGGCGGCACGGCCCATGCCGGAGTCGCCTCCGGTAATCAGCGCCTTGCGCCCGAGCAGGCGGCCCGAGCCCTTATAGCTCTTTTCGCCGTGATCCGGCGGCGGCATCATTTTGCTGGCCAGCCCCGGCCACGCCTGCTGCGTCGCGTCGTATGGCGGCCTTGGATACTTCGTCGTCACGTCAACCATCGGCTGCGCGGTGGACCCCTTCGTCTTGTCCGCCGCCCCTTCCGCAAACGCCGGAGTGACCGCTACTGCCGCCAACCCGGCCCCCAAACCAACCATCTGCCGTCGTGAAATCATTTTCTCCGGCTTGCTGCTCTCATCCATGCTCATGTTCTGCTCCTTGCAGAGAAACCTGGCACAACCGTGCGTGTCTCTCTGTTGGAACGCCGCGGAGTCCCGGAGGTTGTGCTCTCTTCGGCGCTTGCCTCTCGCCCCATGCACATCGCATGTGGCCCACGAAAATTGCGATGACCCTACCGAACGGCTACGGCGTTACCGCCAGAAACGCCGCCGCCAGGTGCGTCGCGCCCAGCGGTGTGACGTGAAGAAGGTCGGTCAGTTCAGCCGCAGTTCCCTGCATAAAGACGTGGTTGGGGGCGTAGACCACAGGAAGTCCATCGGCGGCCAGCGTCGTCACCACAGCCGCGGTATCCGCACTGTAGCTGTCCATCGAGGCGAGCAGTGCCCCGGAAGCTGCCAAGGACGGCAAAGGAACCTGCCCTGCAAGCACCAGCGGCCGACCCGCCGCAGGCGATGGGGTGCCCAGGCCCATCACCGCCACCCGCCCCGCAACCGCTGTCACCACCACGGTATGCTGACCTGCCGCCAACCCGCCGATTCGCGTAGCCCCCACCGAGTCACTCGTGCCGTTCTGCGTGTCGATGGGCACCGCCGGTTGCGTTTGGAATGTGCCGGCCAGCACGCCGTCGACACTATAGGTCGCGGTGCCGGCCAGAGCATCATTGAGCTCATGCCACAGGTAAAGCGGTCCGCCCGTGGTCGAAACTGTGAAGCTCAACGTCGCTCCCGCGGTCTCGGTGACAGCATAGCTGCCCAGAGTTGACGTACTGGCCAGCGTCCATCCGGAGTTCACCGCTGCCACCGGTAGCACCTTGCTCTCCAGAGGGATGGCCAGCCAGGTCAGGCTCGCCAGGCTGCAGGAGGAAAATACCGACTCATACGCGCCTGGGCCCTTCACGTTAGCGTCGTTTGTCCCGATGAGTACACTGTACAGCGGTGACGACGCGCTGGTAGGTGAGACCGCCTGCGGCGCGATCTGCCGTACCCAGATGTCGCACGCCTGATCGGCGGGTATGCCGTTGTTCTGTGTGGGCAAGGTGGTTGCTGCAGCGACATACGTCGGGTAGGCGTTGGCCGCGTGGCAACTCGCATCGCCGATGGTGTACGGGGGTCCCGTGGTCGCGCCCGCAGCCACGTAACCGCAGGTAATCGAGTCGCCAAAGGCTGTGTAGCTGGTACGCTTCGCCGTGGGAAAAACGGTTACGGTCACCGTGACCGCGTTCGACGTGCTTCCGGAAGAGTTCTGAGCCCCACCGTACATGGCAGTAAACACGTGTGTTCCTGCTGTGAGAGAACTCGCAGTGAACACCGCCAGGCCGCTTGCAACATTTGCCGTACCGAGACTTGTGGACCCATCCAGAAACGTGACTGTTCCTACGGCTGAAGGAGGAGAAACCGTAGCTGTCAGTGTTTCCGGCCCACCATACGACACCAATGCAGCGGAATCCGACAGCGCCACGGACGCAGCGGCTATCGTGGAAGGAGCCGTAAGGGTGATTCCGACAGCGTTCGACGTGCTGTCGCTGTAAGCCGCGGAGCCGCTGTACATAGCTGCTACCGTGTGCGTTCCGGCGCTCAGCGAACCTGTACTCAGCAGCGCCGCGCCACCGCTCACGGCAACGGCGCTCAACAAGGTGGAGCCATCATAGAAGGAAATCGTGCCGGTGGCCACGGCGGGAGTCAAGGTCGCGTTGAAGGTGATCGTCGTTCCGAGCGTCGCGGAAGTCGCAGAACCTGCCAACGAGACGCTCGTGGCAGACGGCTTCGGATAGGATGTCGTTGCCGCGGACGAGGTGGCGCGGATACCGGACCCGCAGCCAATCGCGCACCAAAGCGCAACCAACAACAGGCAAGCTGAGACGTGGCGGACCACGAAGAGCATGTCGACCCCTTTTGCGGAATATCTGGTAGTCGTGCCGGGCAGGTAGTTCAAGTGTACAGCTTCGCTGAACAAGTGGAAGAGTGCGCAGGCGCAACAAAGGGCGAACGCCAGAAGTTCGCCCTTTGCGGTGCTTGTGAAAG
>CALMON010000075.1:0-22950 GCA_937871785.1 uncultured Granulicella sp. | reverse complement strand
GTTGACGAGGTGTCGTTAGCTGCTTATTCGGCAGCGATCTCTTCCTGCTCGCCTTCCATGCGCATCTGCTCCAACTCGCGCTCTTCAGCTTCGTGCGCTTCCTGCACCTCGGCCTGGATCTGGGCTGCCGCTTCTTCCAGCTCCGGAGAAAGCTGAACGTTGCGGTAGTACTCCATACCCGTGCCGGCGGGAATCAGGCGGCCGACGATGACGTTTTCCTTCAAGCCGCGCAGCGTGTCGCGAGAGCCGTTGATGCTGGCTTCCGTGAGGACGCGCGTGGTTTCCTGGAAGCTCGCCGCCGAAATGAAGCTGTCCGTCGAAAGCGACGCCTTCGTAATGCCGAGCAGAAGGCTGCGGCCGATTGCCGGGCGTCCGCCTTCGATCAGCACGCGCTGGTTTTCGGCGTTGAACCGGAAACGATCGATCTGCTGCTCGAGCAGAAAGTTCGTATCGCCGACATCTTCAATCTTCACCCAGCGAAGCATCTGCCGGACGATCGTTTCGATGTGCTTGTCGGAGATCGACACACCCTGTAAGCGATACACTTCCTGGATCTCGTTAACGAGATACATCTGAAGCTCGCGCTCGCCGAGCACCTCAAGGATGTCGTGCGGATTACGAGGACCATCGATCAACGCGTCGCCGGCGCGCAACCGCTCGCCTTCCTGCACGTTGACGTACACGCCGCGAGGAACGCTGTACTCTTCCTCCTGCCCGTTATCGGCAGTGACGTACACCTTGCGCTGCCCTTTGGCCACATCGCCAAAGCGAACGACGCCATCGATCTTCGAAATGATCGCCGGATCGCGCGGCTTACGGGCTTCGAAGAGTTCGACCACGCGCGGCAGACCGCCCGTGATGTCCTTCGTACGCGTCGTTTCACGCGGAATTTTCGCAAGGATGTCGCCCGGTGTCACCTCGTCGCCATCCTGCAGCATAAGGTGAGCGCGCGACGGCATCAGGTAACGCTTGTTGCCCTTCGCGGACTTGATGATGATCATCGGCTGGCGCTTTTCGTCGGAAGTGTCTCCGACTACCAGGCGTGACAGGCCGGTGACTTCATCGATCTCCTCATTGAGCGTGAGCCCTTCCTGCAGATCCTTGAACTGGACCGTGCCGGCGATCTCGGTAAGGATCGAGAAGGTGTACGGGTCCCACTCGGCGATCACTTCGCCCAGCTTCACCGACTGGCCGTCCTCGACCTTGAGCTTCGCGCCATACACGATCGCATAGCGCTCTTTTTCGCGGCCCTTCTCGTCAATGATGGCCAACGAACCGGAGCGGTTAAACGCCACCAGACCGCCTTCCTTCGAACGAACGGTGACCAGATTGATGAAGTGCACCTTGCCTGCATTTTTGGCTTCAAGGTGCGACGCATCCGCCGAACGCGACGCCGTTCCACCGACATGGAAGGTACGCATCGTAAGCTGCGTGCCGGGTTCACCGATGGACTGCGCCGCGATGACACCGACAGCTTCACCCATCTCGACCATCTTGCCGGAGCCGAGGTTACGGCCGTAGCAAAGGATGCAGCAGCCGCGCTTGGACTCGCACGTAAGCACCGAGCGAATTTTGACGCGCTCGATACCCGCGGCCTGCACTGCGGACGCCTTGTCCTCGTCGATCTCCTGGTTGATCTCGACGATCGTTTTGCCTTCGAAATCCTTGAGCTTTTCGAGCGAAACGCGGCCGATGATGCGGTCACGCAACGGCTCGATAGTCTCACCGGCTTCGATGATCGGCATCACGTAGATGCCTTCAACGGTACCGCAATCGTGCTCGGAAATGATGACGTCCTGCGCCACATCGACGAGACGCCGCGTGAGATAGCCCGAGTCTGCCGTCTTCAACGCGGTGTCGGCCAGACCCTTGCGCGCACCGTGCGTGGAGATGAAGTACTGCAGCACAGTGAGGCCTTCACGGAAGTTCGCCGTGATGGGCGTCTCGATAATCTCACCGGACGGCTTGGCCATAAGGCCGCGCATACCGCTGAGTTGACGAATCTGCTGCTTGGAACCACGTGCACCGGAGTCGGCCATGATGTAGATCGGGTTCATGGCTCCTTCTTTGTCCGCGCGCTTCATGTTGTTAAACATCTCATCTGCTACGCGCTCGGTAACACCCGACCACATCTGCGTGACCTTGTTCGAGCGCTCGAGATTGGTGATCGAGCCGTCGAGATATTGCTGCTGCATCGCGATGACCTGCTTTTCAGCCTCATGCACCACGGTGTACTTCGAGTCAGGAATGACCATGTCGTCGAGACCGACCGAAAGACCCGAACGCGTGGCGTACTGGAAGCCAAGCTCCTTGATCTTGTCGAGCGTCTTGACCGTCACCTCAAGGCCGAGGTTCAGGTAAATGAAGTTGATGAGCTGCCCCATGCCCTTCTTCTTGAGCAAGCCGTTCACGTACGGCATTCCATCGGGAAGACGATCGTTGAGAATCGCCCGACCAACGGTGGTGTTGATGAACTGCTTATTGAACTCGACCGCTTCGGTGTGGTTGATGTCCTGATCGTCGTAGGCCGTGGTCATGTCGAGCACCTGGCCGGTGTAGCGCAGACGAATGGGCGTCAGCGTTTCCACCTGCTTGGCTTCGAGCGCCATAAGCACTTCTTCAATGTTCGCGAACACGCGGCCTTCACCCTTGGCGTTGACCTTGGCCTTTGTCAGGTAATAAATCCCCAACACGAGATCCTGCGTGGGCACCGTGATTGGCTGACCGGACGCCGGGCTCAGGATATTGTGCGACGCCAGCATCAGCACCGACGCTTCAATCTGCGCTTCGGGGCTTAGCGGGATGTGCACGGCCATCTGGTCACCGTCGAAGTCGGCATTGAACGCCGTGCAAACCAGCGGATGGATCTTGATGGCCTTGCCTTCAACAAGCACCGGCTCAAATGCCTGGATGCCGAGGCGATGCAGCGTCGGAGCGCGGTTCAGCAGCACCGGATGATCCTTGATGACCTCTTCGAGGATGTCCCAGACGATCGGCTCCTGCATCTCAACCATCTCTTTGGCTTGCTTGATGGTCGTGCAATGGCCGGTCTGCTCCAGACGATGGTAGATAAACGGCTTGAACAGCTCGAGCGCCATCTTCTTTGGCAGCCCGCACTGGTGCAGCTTCAGTTCGGGGCCAACAACGATGACCGAACGGCCCGAGTAGTCGACGCGCTTGCCGAGCAGGTTCTGGCGGAAGCGGCCCTGCTTGCCCTTGAGGGTGTCAGAGAGTGACTTGAGCGGACGGTTATTTGCACCGCGCAGCACGCGGCCGCGGCGGCCGTTATCGAACAAGGCATCCACAGCTTCCTGCAGCATGCGCTTTTCGTTACGCACAATCACCTCAGGCGCATGGAGGTCCATGAGCTTCTTGAGGCGATTGTTGCGGTTGATCACGCGGCGGTACAGGTCGTTCAGATCAGACGTGGCGAAGCGTCCGCCATCAAGCGGGACCAGGGGGCGGAGCTCTGGCGGGATCACCGGGATCACGTCCAGAATCATCCACTGCGGCTTGTTGTCGGACTTGCGGAACGCCTCGACGACCTTCAAGCGCTTGGCATATTTCAGCTTCTTCTGCAGCGAGGTTTCGGTCTTCATGCGCTCGCGCAACTCGATCGAGAGCTCAATGATCTCCACGCGCTTGAGCAGTTCCTTGATCGCTTCAGCGCCCATCATGGCCTTGAAGCCGGAAACGCGGTACTGCTGGTCGAGCTCGCGGAAGCGTGCCTCATCCTTGATGACTTCGCGCTCCTTGACGGGAGCATCGCCCGGGTCGACGACGACATAGCTTTCAAAGTAGAGCACCGCTTCGAGCTCACGCAGCGAGATGTCGAGCAGATGGCCAATACGCGACGGCAGGCCTTTGAAGAACCAGACGTGCGAGCACGGCGAGGCGAGCTCGATATGGCCAAGGCGCTCGCGGCGAACCTTCGACAGCGTGACTTCAACGCCGCACTTGTCGCAGATGACGCCGCGGTGCTTCATGCGCTTGTACTTGCCGCAAAGGCATTCCCAGTCGGTGATCGGTCCAAAAATGCGCGCGCAGAACAAGCCGTCACGCTCGGGCTTAAAGGTGCGGTAATTGATCGTTTCCGGCTTGGTGACCTCACCATGCGACCACGAACGGATCTTCTCGGGGCTGGCAAGCTGGATCTTGATCGCGTCGAAATCGGTGATCGGACCGGACAATTCAAAAGGGCTGGAGCGGAACATATTTTCTCTCCGTAAGGGTGCAGTGCATAGCTCGATGCCAGGGTTGCGCTTCAGGTACTTCCTGCGAGCTTCGCTGCTGTTTCAGTGCTGCATGGCAGTTCAGAATTCGCGTCCCGCCTGCCCTGCTCCTGCCGTTACACAAGCTCGGAGAGAGCAGACGGACTGCGTTGATGCGTTGGCCGAGGCTTAGTCGGCGACGGCGAGCTCGACTTCTTCCTCGAGCGCCGCTGCATCGAGCGGAGCGGCATTTTTCACCAACTCCACATCGAGGCAAAGCGACTGCAGCTCGCGGATCAGCACGTTGAACGACTCCGGCACGCCGGGTTCGATCGCGGCTTCGCCCTTGACGATGGCCTCGTAGATTTTCGTGCGGCCAAAGACATCGTCGGACTTCGCGGTGAGCAACTCCTGCAGAATGTACGCCGCGCCATACGCTTCAAGCGCCCAGACTTCCATTTCGCCGAAGCGCTGTCCGCCGAACTGCGCCTTGCCACCCAGCGGTTGCTGCGTGATGAGCGAGTACGGTCCAATCGAGCGAGCGTGGATCTTATCGTCGACCAGATGGCTCAGCTTGAGCATGTAGATGTAGCCGACCGTGACGGGCTGTTCAAAAGGCTCGCCGGTCATGCCGTCAAACATCTCGCTTTTTCCTGAGCTAGGCAGACCCGCCGCCGCGAGCAACGCCTTGATTTCCGATTCGAGCGCGCCGTCAAAGACCGCCGTGCCGAACCAGATACCGCGACGCATACCGGCCGCCACACGCATCGTTTGCTCATCATCGAGCGCAAGAAGCTGGTTAAGAGCCGCCGTGTTCTTGAACGCTTCCTTGAAGATCTCCTTCACTTCCCCGGCAGCCTGGTGATTGCGGGCAAGTTCAGCGACCTTCGCGCCAAGGGTATGAGCCGCCCAGCCGAGATGCGTTTCCAGGATCTGGCCGACGTTCATACGGGACGGCACGCCCAACGGGTTCAGGACGATTTCGACAGGCGTTCCGTCCGGGAGATACGGCATGTCCTCTTCCGGCAGAATGCGGGCGATCACACCCTTGTTACCGTGGCGGCCAGCCATCTTATCGCCGACACTCAGCTTGCGCTTCATCGCGATGTAGACCTTCACCATCTTGATGACACCGGGCGAAAGTTCATCCCCCTTCTGCATCTTGCCGATCTTCTCGTTGGTGATCTTGCGCAGCACATCAATCTGCCGCGAAGTCATCTCCTCGATCTCGTCGATCTGCTCGTTGACGCGCGGGTCCTTGTCGGCGTAGCGAATCCGCTTGAGGTTACGCGTTGAGATCAGCTCAATGATGTCGCGCGTCAACAAGTCGCCTTTGGTGAGCAGCTTCTTGTTGGTGCGCTCGTCGTGCAGATCAGCAAGAACTTCCTTGTCGCCCAGGATCGCTTCGAGACGCTTTAAACGCTCGTCGGTGAGAATGCGGATTTCATCGGCAAGATTGCGCTCGAGCTTCTCCACCTGCTCCTGCTCGATCTGCAAAGCGCGCTGGTCCTTTTCCTGACCCTTGCGGCTGAAGATGCGCACATCGACGACGGTGCCTTCGATGCCCGGAGGACACGTAAGCGAAGCGTCGCGTACGTCGCCGGCCTTTTCGCCGAAGATCGCGCGCAGCAGCTTCTCTTCGGGGGTGAGCTGCGTTTCGCCCTTGGGCGTCACCTTGCCGACGAGGATGTCGTTGTGGCCGATCTTCGCGCCGATGCGGATGATGCCTGACTCGTCCAGATCACGCAGAGCGTGCTCGGACACGTTGGGAATATCGCGTGTGATTTCTTCCGGCCCCAGCTTCGTGTCGCGCGCCTCGATTTCAAATTCTTCAATGTGAATGGAGGTGTAGTAATCCTCTTTCACAATCTTTTCAGAAATCAGAATCGCGTCCTCGAAGTTGTACCCGCGCCATGGCATAAAGGCGACGAGCACGTTGCGCCCGAGGCCAAGCTCACCCTGTTCCGTGCACGGACCATCGGCCAGCACCGCTCCCTTCAGCACGCGGTCGCCCTTGCGGACGATCGGCTTCTGATTGATGCAGGTGTTCTGGTTCGAGCGCTTGAACTTCGTAAGCTGGTAGATGTCTGAACCGACTTCGCGCGACAATTGCGTCGGATGATGCTCGCCTTCGACACGCACGATGATGCGCTCGGAATCGACTGAATCGACGATACCGTTGCGCTTGGCGAGGATGACCGCGCCCGAATCGCGAGCCGTCACACCTTCCATGCCGGTACCGACGAATGGGGCTTCCGCCACGAGCAAAGGAACCGACTGCCGCTGCATGTTGGCGCCCATCAGCGCGCGATTGGCGTCGTCATGCTCGAGAAACGGCACCAGCGAAGCGGCGACCGAAACGAGCTGCTTCGGGCTGACGTCGACATAGTCGACCTCGGCCTTGGGCACGAGCACAAAGTTGCCCTGCTTCCGCGCGTTGACCAGGTCCTCAGTGATGTTGAGGTTCTCGTCAAGCGTGATGTTCGCCTGCGCGATCGTGTGGCGATCCTCTTCCCACGCGGAAAGATAGAAGCTGAACGGCTCATATTCCGCCGTGCGCTTGCCATCGGCTTTGAGCTGCTGGTTGAGTTTGACCGACTCCGAGATCTCGATGGAGTCACCCTGGCGCATGCCGGACTCTCCGGCGTTCGACACCGCGACGTAGTCCAACACCACGCCGTCCTTAACGCGACGGTACGGCGACTCGATAAAGCCGTACTCATTGATGCGCGCAAAGCACGACAGCGATGAGATCAGGCCGATGTTCGGGCCTTCCGGCGTTTCAATCGGGCAGATGCGGCCGTAGTGCGTCGGATGAACGTCGCGCACTTCAAAGCCAGCGCGCTCCCGCGACAAACCACCGGGCCCAAGGGCCGAAAGGCGGCGCTTATGCGTGATCTCGGAAAGAGGATTCGTTTGATCCATGAACTGCGAAAGCTGCGAACTGCCGAAGAACTCACGAATCGCGGCCATCACGGGCTTCGCGTTAATGAGGTCGTGCGGCATGGCTGTCGACATCTCCTGATAAACCGACATCTTTTCCTTGATCGCGCGCTCCATGCGAACCAGGCCGATGCGGAACTGGTTTTCCATGAGCTCGCCCACCGCGCGCACACGGCGATTGCCAAGGTGGTCGATGTCGTCCACCGCGCCGATGTTCTTGCGCAGCTTCAGCAGGTAGCGGATGGTGCCGTAAAAATCCTCGGGCGTCAGCGTGCGCTTGTCGAGCCCGCTGGGGTCCTGGTTTTCGTACAGCTTAATGTTGAATTTCAGCCGGCCTACACGCGAAAAGTCGTACTTGCGTGGATCAAAGAACATGCCTTCAAAAAGCGCCGTCGCGGTGTCAAGCGTCGGTGGGTCGCCCGGACGCAGTTTGCGGTAAATCTCGATCAGCGCTTCTTCCGGCTTGCGCACGTTGTCGCGGCGCAGCGTGTTCGCGATGATGTTGCCGACATCGTCGCGCTCCGGGAAGAACACTTCGAGAGTGGTCACGCCCGACTGCAAAATCTTGTGCAACTTGTCGGCAGTCAGCTCCTGATTGGCTTCATAGATCAGCTCGCCGGTGGCCATGTCGACGACGTCGCCGGCCGTCATGGCACCGTCGAACTCGGACGTTTCGACTTCGACTTCAGCCACGTTGTTTGCACGCAGATTCTTGAGGACAGAAGGCGAAATCTTCTGGCCGGCGTTTACGTGCGAGTCGATCGCCACAGCCGAGCGCGTGCCGCCTAGGTTCGTGTGCGTCTCCGCACCGGTGACCACCCAGTGGATTTTTCCATCTTTGATATTGATGGTGTCGACCGTGTAGAAGGTCTTTAGGATCTCCTCGTCGGTACGCAGGCCGAGAGCGCGCAGGAAGATGGTGCCCAGGAACTTGCGCTTGCGATCGATGCGGACGTAGAGAATGTTCTTCTGGTCGTATTCGAACTCCACCCAGCTGCCGCGGTACGGGATGATCTTGCCAAGGAAGTAGGTGCGGTTGTTCGCCGTCTCGAAGAAGACGCCCGGCGAACGGTGCAACTGCGACACGATGACACGCTCGGTGCCGTTCACGATAAACGTGCCGTTAGCCGACATAAGAGGAATGTCACCGAAGAAGACTTCCTGCTCTTTCATATCGCGCAGGCTCTTGACGCCGGTTTCAGGGTCCTTATCGTAAATTTTCAGGCGGATCGTGACCTTCAGGGGCGCGGAATAGGTCATGCCGCGCTCTTCGCACTCGGCCTGGTCATATTTCAGCTGCAGGCCCACAGGGTCTCCGCACTTGGTGCAGAAATCGGGCGTGTTCTTGTTATAGGTTCCACAGAATTTGCACAACACGTCGCCCGGATGGAAGGGGTCGGTGATCACCATGTGGCCGCAGGTGGTGCAGGCGGTGCGCAGATGATTGAGGCCCTTCAGATAGCCACACTTGCACTCCCAGTTGCCGATGGAGAAGTCGACAAACTCGAGCTCAGACACGTTGCGGAAATCGGTGATCGGAAAAACGGACGTAAATACGGACTGCAGGCCGTTATCTTCGCGCTCCTGCGGGAGCTTGTCCATCTGCAGAAAGCGCTCGTAGCTGCGGCGCTGCACTTCAATGAGATTGGGGATCTGGATGCTGGTGGGGATTTTTGAAAAGTCGAGACGGCTGCGGATGGGCCGCATTGCGATATTCGTGTCGCGGTTGTTCGGTGTCGACATGCTTTCTCCTGTTGCTGGACTCGAGGGCCTCCGGTGTCGGTTTACCGTCACCGGAGAGGAGAGGCCGCGTTTGCGCGGGCTGCTCCGTTGGACTGCTTTTGCGACCTTCTGGCACTGCCGCTCCTCGGGGACGGTAGTGCCTCATCGCACGGGTGGTACTCCCTCGCGAAGCATTTTGCGAGGTCTGAATCAAAGTCTTGCTTCCGCCATAAAGCGGGGAAGTCTTTAGGCGAACAGCTTCTCGTGCAAGCCACCTGCGGGTCTGTCGAGACAAACCCTAGCAAACGATCGCAACAGTCTGACGCGTAAAGCACGAAAAGCACTCCGGGGAACGTAATATCCCGTGAGCGCAGGTAAGATGTCTTGCACTGAATGTTCCGTAGAACGAGGTATAGTCGCCGCCTCTTGAGACTGGCCGGTCTCAAGCATTGCCGCTGGGTAGGGCTTGTGTCATCCAGAGGATCCGCCGCTCGAAACCCTGAATGGCCGGCTCCATAACCTGCTTCGCAATGCCAGGATGAACCGGGGAAAACGGATGTACTAAGGAAAGGTAAAGGGAATATGCCGCACGCCGGCAATCGCAATATCTTCAATCCGAAGATACTCCAGAAGGCGTCGGCATGCAACCGCGGGTAGAAAGCTGAGATCCTGCGAGCAGGATCTCAGCCCAGTCCGGCCAGATTATTTGACTTCGACAGTCGCGATACCATCGAACTTCTTGGCGATCGCCGCCGCGTCGTCCTTCGATACGCCTTCCTTAAGTGGCTTGGGCGCGCCGTCGACAAGATCCTTGGCTTCCTTCAAACCGAGGGCGGTCACTTCGCGAACAGCCTTGATGGTCGCGATCTTGTTGGCACCGGCATCCTTGAGGATGACCGAGAACTCAGTCTTCTCTTCCACCGGGGCCGCCGCCGCTGCACCGCCGCCCGCCGGGGCCGCTGCCACGGCCGCCGCCGCCGAAACGCCGAGGCGTTCTTCAAGCTTCTTTACCAACTCTGAAGCCTCAAGCAGGCTGAGGCTAACGATCTGATCTTCCAATTGCTGTAGGTCTGCCATGATTCTTTCTCCGTATCGTTCTAAAGTCGTCCTGCTGATTTGCATCTCCTGAAGCTTGCACCCCAGGTTGCCACAAGAAGCTCAGGGTTCCGTTGCGCCCAGACTGCGCCCCCGATCTCCTTGCAGCGAAATAGGTTACCCCTCGACGGGGTCGGTTGACGCAGCTTCGCCCGCCTGCGACGCCGTGCCATTTTCCGGTTGAGCGGCTCCAGAAGCCTCGGCAACCGGGTCGGCTTCGGACGCCGGGTGAGCGGCAATCTGTTCAGCCGGGGTAGGAGCTTCTTCGGCATGCGCTTCCGCGAGGGTGCTGGTCGCTTCCGCAGGGGCGGTCTCCGCCACCATCGCGGAAGGAGCAGCCTCTGCCGAGGAAGTGGTATCAACCGCGGGAGCGGCGGCACCAGCAAACTTGTTTTGCTCGACCGCCATATTCACGACCACCGCCAGATTACGGCCAGTAGCGTTGATCACCGTTGCCAAGCGCTGCGCCGGAGACTGAATAAGAAACAGCAGCTTCGAGAACAGCTCTTCTTTGCCGGGAAGGGTAGCCAGGGCCTGAATCTCGTTGACGTTGATGACCTTGCCGTCAACGATGCCGAGCTTGAAGGTAAATTCCGCATTGTCCTTGACCCAGGTGCTTAGCGCTTTGGCGAGAGCGACGGGGTCGCCCGACGTGTAGGCCACCGAGCTTACGCCTTTGAGACCCTGCAGCGCCGCTTCAACCTTGGTACCCTGCGACGACTTGGCGGCCAGCTTGTTCTTGACAACGTGGTAGCTGCCGCCGGCTTCGCGAATCACCTTGCGGAGCTCAATGTCCTTGGGCGCGGTCAGCGCGGTGAAGGTGCCGATGATCGCCGAAGTTGAGCTTTCCAGCTCCCTGGCGAGCATGGTTACTTTTTCATTCTTCTTTGCTTTGGTCAATGCCATAAAACAGCCTCTAGCTTCTAGCTTCTAGCTCGTTTGTTACGGCCCCGTACTTCGCAACACGGAGCGGAATCTTTATGCGGCAGCCGCGGACCAGCAACTAGGATCTAGCAGCCAGCGGCTTGCCTCATGCCTTGCCGGCAACGTCAGCCACGGCGGCTTCTAGCTCGATACCGGGACCCATCGTCGAGCTGAGCACAATGCGCTTGACGTATTTGCCCTTGGCGGCCGAAGGCTTCGCCTTCATCACCGACGAGATCACCGTCATCGCATTGTCAATCAGTTTCTGCGGCTCAAACGAGAGTTTGCCCACCGGCACATGCACAAGAGCCGTCTTGTCGGCGCGGAACTCGACCTTACCGGCCTTGATTTCCTTGATGGCGGAAACCACGTCGGTGGTAACGGTGCCAGTCTTGGGGTTCGGCATCAGGCCGCGCGGTCCAAGCACCTTGCCGAGCTTACCGACAGAACGCATCATGTCCGGCGTGGCGATCAGGGCGTCAAAGCCAGTCCAGTTTTCCTTCTGGATGCGCTCCACGAGATCTTCGCCGCCGACAAATTCCGCTCCAGCCGCTTCAGCTTCCTTGAGCTTGTCTCCGGAAGCAATCACCGCGACGATCTTCGACGTGCCGCCAAGACCGTGAGGGAGAACAACCGTGCCGCGAACCATCTGGTCCGCGTGGCGGGTGTCGACACCGAGACGCAACGTCAGGTCGACGGTCTCGTCGAACTTCGCGTACTTCGCCTTTTGGAGCAACGGCACGGCATCGCCAATAGAATACGGACGCGGCTCCACAAGGGCGCGCGCCTTCGCTAAATTCTTAGAAATCTTCTGAGCCATATGATCCTTATCTCCCACCCCTTCAGTCACAATGCGACCGGACGTGGTTCGACCTCCCGCACAGTGCGCGGGCAATACTGCAAGTATGGCAGAACAAGGTAAACTCGTCAAGGTTGACGGTGTTCCTGAGCTCCGCCACACGGTCAGGTCACCCTCAAGGTACGCTTCTTCTCATCAGGCCGTAGCCAAACGTCGCCGCGCCGGGCTGGTACATGTAGACGTAGTGCGTTTGGATGTAATCGCAGTACGGCGTCAGGAGGTCAAGCGAGTGAATGGGTGCAGGTACCCAGGGTAGCTGCAGCCGGTAGGCGAGCAATCTCCGGTTCGCGCCCGTGGGATGACAGTCGTCAAAGCCTTCGCGCGAAACTACAAGGTCCTGCTCGGGGTGGATTCGAATCTCATCGATCTTCTGCTCGAGATCCTCGGGGGTCATGACCGCTACAATGCCCATAAAGTGGCCCTCTGCCACGGTGGGCGACTGATAGGGACTGACCTTGTTAGGGAAGTATTCAAAAGGGACAGCCACCGTGGTCGAAGCTCCGGGAAAGAGTTGCTGCGGGTCTTCGCTCGTTGAAGCCAGGCGACGCATAGCTTCGATCTTTGAACGTCCCCTCACCTCTCCCAAGCTGCGGACCGCCTGCTTGAGAGCAAGGCGGTCGAGCATCCCGTAGATGCCGCCTGTGGGAGTCCCGTGACGGTACACGTGCGTCAGGAGCGCCTTGCCAAGTACGGGACCGGTGCTTAGCTGGAAAAGCGCAAACGGAACGACCGAGAAGAAGAGGAAAGAGCCCAGGGTAGCCGTTGTCCAGAGCGCTCGCCATCTCCAGGAAATGATGCAGAAACAAAGAACCGCCGGCAGCAGATATCCGCCGAGATGCACCGAATCGCAGCGACCCATGGCGGCCGGGATCATGCCCATGACGTAGAGCGCAATCAAGGAGGTGTTGGACTGGAGACGGTCGGCTGTGGGCAGCGAAAACACAAAAACGATGAGCAAGATCAGGGACGCAACCGCCAGCAGAACGGGAGGTGCTGGGTAGGCGGGGAAGTT
The DNA here is from genome assembly GCA_937871785.1 of uncultured Granulicella sp. GTDB lineage: Bacteria > Acidobacteriota > Terriglobia > Terriglobales > Acidobacteriaceae > Granulicella. The sequence goes on along the minus strand of CALMON010000075.1, from coordinate 10,184 downwards.
GAAGGCACCGTGGCTGAACCGCGCCATGGTGACGAAGGCTCCGGCAAAGGCAGCGCGAACGCAGAACAAGGCGAAGGCCGCCACAAATGCAACCGTTTCCAGCACAAAGGGTCTACAGGCGGCGCGACGCCGCAACGGCAGGTATAGACAGATCGCGACGCCATACACCAGGCCTTCTTCCGGAGAAATGTTGAGCAACAGAGCATCGAACACTACGGCGAAGGACAAGGTTTGGAGCCGGGTAGCCGTCCTGTCGTCACGATCCAGCCGGCAGAAACCGACAAGAGCGAACAAAGGAAGGCTGTACCGCAGAATGCAGTAGTTCAGCATGTCTCCCGGAACAAGCATGAGGGCGAACGAGAAGAAAACAAGAAACGCAATCTTCTTTCCGGCCTTTGGCAGATCGAGCCAGCGGATGGAAATGCCGAGCAGAAGGACACCGAGGCAGGTTTCGGTAAACCACAGCATCTGGTACCCATATTTCACCGGGACACCAAGAGCCTTGTGCAGGAAAATCACGGTGTACAAAGGAGCGGTGCCGTAAACAAATTCAAAGTCGCGGAACGGCTTCAAACCGCGCTCGATCAGGTTGATTCGGTCGATGAAGTAGTACCCATCGAAAAGGCCGCCGGGGGGGCCGGCAATCCAGGCGATCATGCCGGCAAACACCGCCGTAAAAAGAAGGGCGATGGCAAGGAAACGCGGCGTCAGCCCTTCGACATTGGCGGGCTCGGCGCGCGACGCCGCGGGCAGCCGAAGAAACCCTAACCAGGTGAACGCGGCGGCTCCGGCGAGCACCAAAAGAAGCATCCCCTGGAAAACCTTGTTGTTAAACCCATACAGGTACGACTCCGAGAAGGCCCACGGAGGCGACAGGATGTGAGAAGGAAGCCAGAAGGTGAGCAGAAGCGCAAGAAATCCTCCAAACAGAAGCATGGGTGAATTCACTCTCCTGTTCTGTTCGGAGGGGGTACCGCGATTTTGCAAACCAGGCTCCTTGCCGAAGATCTGCATTCATTTTCGCACGAGGATCTTCCTCAAAAAGCCTGTCGAGTCGTCTTGACACGACGCGTCGGAATGAGTACTTTCAAAAACGAGAGGCGAATAGATGGCGAAAACAAGTGCAAGCCGGGTGGAGCCCGAGTTGTTCCCGATCCTCCCTTCCAGCCCCACCGGCATGGCTCGCCTCGCTGCGGAAGCGACTCATGCAGACGCCGGTCACCTTATCGAGTTCAAAGCCATGGAAGCCCAATCCATACTTAACAAATCCGTGTCAAAACGGCAGCTTTCGATGGCTTACTCCATAAATCCTTATCGCGGGTGTGAGTTTGGCTGCAAATATTGCTACGCGCGCTATACGCATGAGTTTCTGCTGCCCGTACCGGTCGCAGGTACGAGGCAGCGCTTGAGTGAAACGCCGCAGCCCTTCGCGCTGGCGTTTGAACGGGAGATTTATATCAAGGAAAATGCAGCCTGGCTGCTCGAGCAGGAGTTACGGCGGTTCAACCCGGCGGACGAGATTGCCATCGGCACGGCGACTGATCCGTACCAACCCATCGAGCGCCGGGTCGGCGTAACGCGCAGCCTGCTCGAAGTATTTGCCGGGCGTTCCGGCTACCGCATCGGCCTGATTACGAAGTCGAACCTGATTGAACGTGACGTGGAGCTTTTATCCGAGATCTCGCGGCGCAACCGTCTGGTGGTGCACCTGACGATCACCACGACAGACAGCGCTTTGGCCCGGTTGCTGGAGCCGCGCGCGCCGCGCCCTGATCTGCGCTTTGCCGCTGTAGCCAAACTGCGTGCAGCAGGGATCACCGCCGGCGTGCTCTGCTCTCCGCTGCTGCCCGGCATTACCGACAACGGCGATGCGCTGGACGCAGTCGCTGCCCGCGCCAAGGCTGCCGACGCCAGCTTTTTCGCGGCCATGCCGCTCTTTTTGAAGTCGTGCTCGCGCCCAACATACCTGAGCTTCGTTCGCGAGCACTTCCCTCACCTGGCCGGCGAGTACGCCGAGCGGTTCGCAAACATGGACTTCGCGGACGCGCCGTACAGGGGGAGGCTGGCGCTCATGGTGAAACTCGCCTGCCGCAAACACGGCCTCAGCGAACGATCCACCGACGCGCTGCTCACCACCGATGCAGGTGCTGTTCGCCGGGGGCCGACGGGGGTGCGGCCTCCGGTAAACGAGGCGCAACAAAGGCTGTTTGCCTAGGTGACAGCGCCCGGCGCAAATTGCAGCCGTTGCTCGCCGAAGGAGATAATGAGGGCATGACTGAAGCGCCGGTACCTGCAGCCCAACCCGCGACGTCCTCCGTGATCACCATCGCCGAACTCGAAACGCGGCTGCTGCCGCTTCGCCAACGTCTTACGGCCCACCCGCTCTACGCCACGCTCCGGACCGAGAAGCACTTGCAAATGTTCATGAGGTCGCACGTCTACGCGGTGTGGGATTTCATGTGTCTGCTGAAGTCGCTGCAGCAGCACCTCACGTCGGTCGAAGTCCCCTGGGCTCCAACGGCATTTCCGGAGAGCCGCCGGTTTATCAACGAGATCGTTTTAGGCGAAGAAAGCGACTTGTACGATGGTCGCGCGGTGAGTCACTTCGAGGTGTATCTCGACGCCATGCGCGACGCCGGCGCGCCCACCGCTGCGATCGAACGCACAATCGCCGCAGCGGCGGACGGCAAGGTGGACCTGCGCGGCGCTCCGGCGGCGGCAGTCGAGTTCGTCAAATCGACCTTCAACGTCATCTACACAGGAAGTGCTGCCGCGCAGGCTGCCGCATTCACGTTCGGTCGTGAAGACGTGATCCCGGATATGTTCCGTGTGCTGGTCCGCGAAATCGACCAGCGTGAAGGCGGCGCCTGGAAGCGGTTTGTCTGGTATCTCGAGCGCCACATTGAGGTCGACGGAGACGAGCACGGTCCGCTCTCCCTACGCATGGTCTCCGACTTATGTGGCAGCGATGCGTCGCTTTGGGAGGAAGCGGCGGTCGCCGCGGAGAACGCTATCCAGGCTCGCCTGGCCCTTTGGGACGGGGTGCTCGCCGAACTGCAAGTGGAGACCACCTCGGCGTAGGAAGCCGGCGACGCAAAAAAGGCATATACCTTCGCGAGATGTTCTTCACGAAGGTACATGCCATCTTTAGAGCAGGATGTTCCGCTTAGGCGACGACGTCGATGCCCATCGACCGAGCCGTGCCACGAATCGTTTTTGCCGCCGCTTCCACCGACGCCGCGTTCATGTCGGGCATCTTGATCTTCGCAATCTCCAGAATCTGCTTCTCGGTGACTTTGCCCTTCTTGTCCTTGTTGGGCGTTCCCGAACCCTTTTCCACGCCGGCAGCCTTCAGGATCAGACGCGGTGCAGGAGGGGTTTTGGTGATAAAGCTGAATGTGCGGTCGGCATAAACGGTGATGACTACCGGGACAGTCATGCCCGCAAGGCCCGCATCCTTGCTGGTTCGCTCGTTGAACTGCTTGCAGAATTCCATGATGTTGACCTGCGCCTGACCGAGCGCGGGGCCCACCGGCGGAGCGGGCGTGGCCTTGCCGGCCGTAATCTGGAGTTTGACGTAGCCATTGATTTTCTTCGGTGCCATGTGCGTATTCCTTCAGAGTCTTGCGAATTTAGTGGTGCGGGTCAGGAGGTAGAAGCTCCGGGGAAGCGCCCGGAGGGACTCCTGAAAACTTGTGTGTAGGCGGCTCGGGTTAGCCTTCAAACTTTTCGACGTTAGAAAACTCGACTTCGGTAGGTGTCGGTCGGCCAAAGATGGACACCATGACCTTGAGCGTCTGTTTGTCCTCATTGACGTCATCCACAGCGCCGTTGAAGTTTGCGAACGGGCCTTCATTGATGCGGACCTGTTCGCCCTTGACGAACTTCATCTTCATATTGGGCTTTTCCTTGGTGACGTCGGAGCGATTCAGCATCGCGTTGACTTCAGCCTCGGACAGCGCGTTCGGCTGATCGCCAGTCTGCAGAAACCCCGTTACCCGCGGGGTGTTCTTCACAATGTGCCACATGTCATTGTCGAGAGCCATTTCAACGAAAACGTAGCCGGGAAGGAACACGCGATCGATCGTGTACTTCTTACCGTTGCGGAGCTCGGTGACTGGTTCGGTGGGGATCTCGATGCGGCCCACGCGGTCTTCGAGATGGTAGGCCGAGACCCGGCTCATCAGGGACTCTTTCACCTTGCGCTCAAACCCTGAATACGCGTGAATGATGTACCACTTGAAATTTTCATTAACTGGAGCCGCGGCTTCTTCGAGGGCAGCTACGGCTGTCTGGTCGGTCGCGTAGTCAGGAGCGAGGCCCTCATCGGCACCGATGGTCTGGTCGGCTTCGCCGCCAACATTCTCAGCTTCGGACATTTGGGGGTCGTGCGCGAACTCTTCAGGCATGGTTCCTTCTTATTACGTCAGTGTGCTGCGACTTAGTGCTTTGTCAGGGAAAGCAGAAGCTTGTCGATGCCCTTGCCGAGAACCAGGTCGACAAGCTCAAAATATGCGGCAAAGATGAAAACCGTGGCCAGAACGACAATCGTGGTCTGCTGCACTTCGGCGCGACCGGGGGTAACGACCTTCTTCATTTCTTCACGAACATCGTGAAGAAACGCCGTCAACCGTTGCGGTCCCGAGGACGGCTTATAGCCGTTTCCCGAGCTCTGATCGGTTTGGATCTCGGTCGCTTGCGGCTGCCCGGGGTCGGCGATGGTAAGCGTGTCGGCCATTGTGCTGTCTCGAACCTTTATGTCACGCGCCGGGCGCGGAGCTTGCTTCGTGCTGAACTGCTGATCGAAGGTGGCAGGGGAGCTCGGATTCGAACCGAGAAGTTCGGTTTTGGAGACCGACAGTTTAACCGTTGAGCTTACTCCCCTGTGGGAGCCAGGTAGGGTCGGGGAACGAGGCGCCAGAAGAATGCCTCCTCAGAGCCTGCTCCCCTTTCCGCTTCCCCGGTTTACTTGGTTTCCTTATGCGGCGTGTGCTTCCGGCAGGTATTGCAGAACTTCGCGAACTCAAGCCGACCCGTGGTCGTTTTCTTGTTCTTGGTCGTGGAATAATTGCGGTTCTTGCACTCGGGGCACTGGAGATTGACGATTTCGCGCATGAGGTACATCCTTTCTGGTTTGGCCAGCCACTTCGGCTGGCAAGCAACTTGCCCGAGCCATTCCATAATGATGCCTGGATAGCAAAGAACACGCCGCGACGCAGGGCTTAGGGGTGCCTGCAACCCGCATTCCTGAAATTGTGCTGCTAGGGAACAAAGCGGTCAGGACGTCACGCTTGCCCTCACCTATTATCCACGAAACCCCGACGAAGCGCTACTCCGCCACCATCTCAGCCGTTTCCAAGCAAAGCCAGTCACGACCGAGTCAGCCTCCACCCAGGCAGGCCGCACCAGTTTCAGTGGCGACGCCGGTCCCATAAACGAGAACCTCCGCCGCAAAAGGAGCGATCATCCAGGCCAGTTTCCGACCGGCATCAATCCGCATCCGCATCTTCTCTTCAAGCAAGCGTCGGAAGTCGCTTTCCGAAAGCATTTCGATGTTTTCGCGTGAAAACGCCTTCAACCCACTGTCGGTCATAGGCTCCGCAAGCCGCAAAGTCACCGCAATGCCAGACTTGCCAACGAGAGGCGATCCTCCCGAACGGGTCCCGGTTCCAGGTCGTATACCCTTACGACTTCAGCAAGCGTGGCCACGGAGAATATCGTCTCCTCTCCTTCATGGAAGGCACCACGCACGAATGTCAGTAGTAGGCGTACAGCTTGAAGAACTTGTCGCGCAGGGTCATGTCTATCTGCTCGAGCGACGCAAGGTAAAACTCGCGAATCTGTCCCTGGTCGCCGTTGGCCAGCTCTGCATACAGCGCGGCGGTCTGGCTGCCAAGCTTGCCGGCCTTCAGCACCGATTCAAAGTCGCGGATGCGCAGCGTGGAGCTTTGCAGCGACTTAAGGAACTTGGCGATGTTGCTGGAAGCAAAAGAGGTCTCCACTGCCTGCTTCACCTGCGTGAACGTCTGCTGATCGCCGATGGCCATGGGCACCCGCTCATAGAGGGCGCTCGTGCGGTCCACAGGCTGTGCAGAAGCGGACGACGTGGACGAGGAGGGGAGGTGCTGAGCCATGCGTGCTATAACCTACGCCGCCGGTTGAAGGGCGGCTTTCAGGGATTTGGAGCGGGAGACGGGAATCGGACCCGCGACCAACAGCTTGGAAGGCTGTGACTCTACCACTGAGTTACTCCCGCGTCGTACAACGAAAACTGGAGCTGATGATGGGGCTTGAACCCATGACCTCTCCCTTACCAAGGGAGTGCTCTACCACTGAGCTACATCAGCGAACTTGCTCTACCTTTGAGTTGCTTCGCAACTCACTTGGGTTAAAGCCCAAAGCTGTTAACGTGCGTTCCTCAACCTTAGAGGATGCTCCATTCTACCGCGCCTTCAGCCGCGTGAGCACCACGCGAAACGCAAAAAAACCGAGCAACACCCAGGTCAACTGCTGGAGCTTGCCGGGGTCGATGGTACGCCAGACAAGAACCGCCAAAAGCCCCAGCACCGCCAGGGCGACGACCATGCGACCGTTGCCGGATGGGGCAAAGTCCATGTGTGCGCCTCCTCAACCGCCGCTCCGGCCATGGCGGACCGAAGAAAAATGGTGCACAGGGGAGGATTCGAACCTCCGTAACTCGAAGAGTGGCAGATTTACAGTCTGCTGCCATTAACCGCTCGGCCACCTGTGCACTTGCCTGCACTTCGATTCATACCCCGCTGCCCTGCCATACGGAAACGTCCGCTGTAGTATGCGGAAAAGCACGTTGACGATGGCTGGCGGACACTGCAGGGCGGAACGACACGCAGGTACAACCAAACTGAACCACCTGGCCGTGCGGGGCAAGATACTGGAGCTGGCGAAGGGATTTGAACCCCCGACCGCCTGATTACAAATCAGGTGCTCTACCAGCTGAGCTACGCCAGCCCACACGGACAAGTCGTACTGAGAACTGTTTGCGCCCTCAACACAGAGACCACTTTACCACAGCTTGCTTCAATGTGAAGGTGCCGCGTTCAGGGCGACGGACTTTCCTGTTGCACCCGTATATGTCACATGCCAAACGCTGCGCGATCCATCGTCGACGACAAACATACTTCCGTCTTTCGCGATCGTGACGCCGACAGGGCGTCCCCAAACTCCGCCGTCAGGCGTCACAAAGCCGGTCAGGAAATCCTCATACTCCCCCGTCGCTTTTCCGTTCTTCATGGGAACGCGGATGACCTCGTACCCGGAGCGCTGCGCGCGGTTCCATGACCCATGCTCGGCGGCGAAGGCATCACCATCGTATGTTGCCGGAAACTCACCTTGACGGGGGTAGAACGTCATCTGCAAGGATGCAAAATGCGGCTGCAAGATCACATCAGGCGTACGGACCTTGCTCTGCAGTTCCGGATGCTTACCCACCAGGCGCGGGTCCTGATGACCGCCCATGTAGAACCATGGCCAGCCGAAGAAGCTGTCCTCCGGAACGCTTGAAATGTAGTCGGGCACCAAGTTGTCCCCCAACGCATCGCGCTCGTTCACCGAGCACCACAAGGACCCGGTAGTGGGGTTGATGGCTTCACCCACGCAGTTGCGGATGCCGCTTGCATATACCTTTACGAACTTGCCGTCGGGAGTGTACTCGAGCACGTCCGCGCGGTGGAACTCGCCGGGATGCGTATCGGGATCGTCGACGTTTGAACCGGACCCCACTGACACCAGCATCCGTTTGCCGTCAAGCGAAAACACGACGTCCCGCGTCCAATGGCCGCCGCCGGTAAGCTGCGCGTAGCCGGGAATGTCGGGCACGATCGTTTCCACCGGACCCGCGGCTTTCACGTCGCCGGAGTGGTACGGCACCCGCTGGATGGTGGTAGCGTTGCCGAAGTACACGTATTTCGGATTGTCCGCGGGATAGAACGCGATGCCGAACGGGTGGTCCAGTCCGGTCACGAACCTTTCCATCGTCGCGACTTTGCCATTCGTACCGGCGCCACGCATGACGAAAATCGTCCCCGCGCCCGAGTCCGCCAGAAACAAATCGCCGTTCGGAGCCGTGCGAATGAGCCGCGGCATACGGAAGGTCCCGGAAACCGGAGCCATGGTCTGCTTATTATCGGCGCGCTGCATGGGGGCGTTATCGCCGCCGGCGTACAGCTCCACCTTGAACCCCGCAGGAGCCTTCGGCCAGGCCCCTTCCGGGCGCGCGATCAGGTGCGCCGTGTTGTTGACGGAGGTGTCGGGCATCGGCTCAGGAAGGTCGGCAACGGTCAGATGGCGGCGTACGCCTGGAGCTTCCTTGCTGTAGTCGGTGAACGCCGCCTTACCGGTGAGCACCGCCTGCGCGCAGAGGGCACCGGGAACGAGAGCGAGAAAGGCGGCAAGCAGGCAGGGGTGGCGAAAGGTCATGGCAAATCTCCGTCGGCGCACGGCGTTCTTCATGACGCGTGGCCCGCTACTTATTGGACGCCGTAGCCGGCTCAGGAGTCGCACCGGGAGCGACATCCGGTAGCTCTGCGTTGGGCGGCAGTGGCGAGGGAGTGGCTTTTGCGGCAGCCGCCAGGGCACGGATCTCGTCCGTAGAGGCCGCTGCCGTAAGGATCGCGCGGTCTTTGTGCTGCTCCAGAGTCATGGAATCGACCACTTTCCGCATCGCCGTAGCGCCCGCAGTTTGCGTGGGCTGCGCGTCCTCAATGCCGCGCAGAAGACCGACGAGCATCGTCATCGTATCGATCGTGTGCTTCGCGTCGGTCTCGTTGGGAGCGATCTCTTCCACCCGCAGGTGCAGCGAGCCACTGTAGCGCACGCTCGCCACAAGATCGGTATCCTCGTTTAACGGGAGCTCCATGCCAAGCACCGCAATATGCCCGTTTTCGACGAACGGCAAGCCTATATGACCGATGGCCCAGGCTTGCGACAGCAGCGGCACCTCGCTAAAACGGGCCGCCAGCAGCGACGACCCCGGCGTGCCCAGAGCCGACGCCCGGTGCCGATCGAGCATGGAATGGATCTGTTCTGAGGTTGGCATGTTGGACGCAGCGATCGTGTCATACCCAAGCTGCGCGATGCGGAGCTGCCGGCCTTCGGAAGGGACCGTGTACACGTCGTGGCCGGCGTAGGTTTCACGCGCCGTCGAGATGGCGGCAAGATATTTCGCCAGGCGTACGCCATCGAAGCGCCCTACGAACACCTCGGAATAGGCGACTGGCCCGTTGGGTCCATGCGGGTCGGCCATGCGGTGAAGAGCGAACGCGGCAGCATCCAGGTCGCGTTCCGGAACGATGCCGGTGGCGTCGATAAACTTCTGGTAGTCCGCGCTGCGCTGGACGGGGGAAGCGTCAAAGTGGGTGGCGGCCCGCAGGGTCTTCACCTGCAGGAACAGGATTGCGTCGGACTCCGGCAGCAGCCGAGCCGCCTCCGGGGGCGCCTTGCCGCGCAGCACCAGCGCGATCAGGATGACGGCCAGCACCCCCGCCACGATGATCAGCGTGCGATGCGTCCGTCGCTTCGGCCCAGCTCGATTCATGCAGAAACGCTCATGCGGCTACGCTCACTCAAGGATGCGGAAGGTGAAGATCTTGCCGCTGCCACTCAGGCCCGGCGTGTTGGCGGCCCCCGGCGGCAGCACGCCGTACTCACCCTTGCCGATATCCTTCGGCACGGTGAACACCCACATTTGCGGAGCGATCTTATGTGGCGTAAACATCAGCGCGTCGCGGTCGCTGCCGGTCTCGTTGTGGAACACGCCGCCGGTATAGATGCGGAACTCACGGCGGTCTTTTTTCTCGCGAAGGCCGATAAAGTTGTACTCCTCGGGCTCCGTGCCGTTCGGGCCGAACACGAGCAGCTCGGTACCGCCGGGCAGCGTCAGCGCGGAATGCGGACCGTCAACGGTGCCGTTACGATCTTCCTTGACGATATTGTGCGTCAGCGCGCTTTTGACCCAGCCGCCAGAGCGCAATTCTACGATCTCGACCTTCAGCCGAACCCACTCGCCCGACTTGTCCTTGTAGTACACGCCGAGCTCGTCCAGTTGCGGCGCGATGGGGGAAATCGCAACCTCCGCGCCGCCCCGCCCCCCCCCAACACTCGTCAACACCGGCGCACACGCAGCGTTACGCGGCAAGGCCCCCCTCACC
>CALMON010000074.1 GCA_937871785.1 uncultured Granulicella sp. | reverse complement strand
GGTATGGCGTGGTCGCGCTGCCGACGGGAACGGACCAAGAGCGCGCGATCGCCGAAATGCGCGGAATCCTGCAGGCGTATGCGGCGGGGGGCGTGCCGGAAGACCTTGTCGACGCTGCTAAAAAGAGCGAAATCGCGGGCGCGGAGTTCCAGCGCAATTCGATTCCCGGACTTGCCGATATGTGGTCGAACGCGTTGGCGGCGGAAGGGCGCAACTCCCCCGATGAGGATGTGGACGCGCTCAAGAAGGTGACCGTTGCGGATGTGAACCGGGTAGCAAAGCAGTACCTGACGGAGGCGACTTCGATCACGGCGACGTTGAAACCAGTGCCGAGCGGCGAAGCGGTGGCGGCCAAGGGATTTGGCGGGGCGGAGCAGTTGACGGCCGCGCCGACCAAGCCCGTAGTGCTGCCGCCGTGGGCCGCCGCCTCGCTCGGGGGGCTGAAGCTGCCGACGCCGACGGCGACGCCCTCGGACGTGACGCTCGCGAACGGCATCCGGCTGATCGTGAAAACGGACCGCTCGAGCAAGACGGTGTCGCTGGTGGGATCGGTGCGGCACAACGGCGACCTGCAAACGCCGGCTGGCAAGGAGGGCGTGACGGACGTTCTGGAGGGGCTGTATTCCTACGGCACGAAGAATCTCGACCGGCTCCAGTTCCAAAAGGCGCTGGACGATATTTCTGCCAGCGAGTCGGCGGGGTACGGTTTGTCGCTCAAAACACTGCGCGACGACTTCAGCCGCGGCGTGCAGTTGCTGGCCGATAACGAGCTCAATCCGGCGCTTCCTGCCGACGCGTTCAAGGTGGTGCGCGACCAGTCGGCGCAGGCCGTCGCCGGGCAATTGCAGAGCCCGGGCTACCGGGCGTCTCGGGCGCTCGATCTCGGTTTGCTGCCGAAGGGCGACCCGGCGCTGCGGGAAGTGACTCCTGGCTCACTCGGGAAGGTGTCGCTGGCCGACGTGCAGCAGGTGTACGCGACGACCATGCGGCCCGACCTGACGACGATTGTGGTGATCGGCGACGTTACACCCGACGAAGCGCGCGGCGTGATCGAAAAGTGGTTTGGAGATTGGAAAGCCGTGGGTCCGAAGCCGGAAACGACGCTCGCGGCGGTACCGGCTTCAAAGCCGAGTGCGGCAAACGTCGCCGATGCCGAAGCGGTGCAGGACTCAGTGACGCTGGCCGAGGAGATCGAATTGAACCGCTTCGACCCCGACTATTACCCATTGCAGCTTGGAAACCATGTGCTGGGCGGCGGCTTTTATGCGACCCGGTTGTATCACGACCTGCGGCAGGTGGCCGGCTATGTCTACTCGGTGGACGTGGCGTTGAGCGCGGGCAAAACGCGCGCGACCTACGAAGTGACGTATGGGTGTGACCCGGCGAACGTGTCGAAGGCGCGTGCGTTGGCGGAACGGGACCTGCAGCAGATGCGGTCGACCCCCGTAAGCGACGAGGAACTGCACCAGGCCAAGGCGCTGTTGTTGCGGCAGTTGCCGCTGGCGGAGTCGAGTGAGGATTCGGTCGCGGGGGGCCTGCTGGCGCGCGCGCAGATCGGGTTGCCGCTCGATGAACCGGCGCGGGCGGCGGCGAAATATCTCGCCCTGTCCGCGGAGGAAGTGCAGGCGGCGTTTCACCGCAAGGTGCAGCCAGGGAACTTTGTGCAGGTGGTGCGGGGGCCAGCACCGCAGTAAATGCCGAGCTGGCTCGACGCTCCCATCCGCGGGAAGGTGCGGCACCGGGGAATCAGGCTGGTAACTCCCTCAGCGGTACCAGGGCGATGACTCCTGCGAGCATCCCCGTACCGCCGATGGTTCTTGCTATTCGCTGCCCGGTCGTGAACAATTCGGGTAACCATGACCAGCCATCGCCCGTTCCGCGGCTTTTTCCTGTCTGTCGCCTTTGTTTCCGCACTTCTGCCCGGATGGGCAAGCGCGTATGCTCAACAGACCTCGCTTGCCACCGTCGTACAGAGACCGGCCGCCGGGCTGGCCGACATGGGCGCGGTGCCGGCAGGGCAGGCAACGCAAGCAGTGCTGTACCTGGCGCCGTCGGCCGCTCGTACGGCTGCGCTGGATGCCTTTCTGACGCAGGTGGTCAACACGGCTTCGCCAAGCTATCATCGCTGGCTGACGCCGGCGCAATTTGGCACCAGCTTCGGTCCGGAGCCGGCGCAGATGGCTGCGGTTCACGGATTTCTGGAGGGCGCAGGTCTGCAGGTGACGGACGCCTCGGCTTCCGGTCTGCGCGTAACGGTGACGGGAACGGCGGCGCAGATGGAGGCGGCGTTCGCGCCGGGGCTGCACACCTTTTCGGCAGGCACTGCGGCAGCTATCGGCAATACGGCGCAGCCTTCGGTGCCCTCCGGACTGGCCGCCACGATCTTGGACATTGGCGGCTTCGACGCTGTAACGGCACCTTCGACCGTCCTGACGGCAGACGGTGGCGCGGCGACCACGGGCAGCCTCCTGAGCGGGTTTGGCAACGCCGTGACGGCGAACTCCGCCCGCGTGCTGACGATCACCACGACCGACTGTGCGGAAACTGTGGCTCCGGCCGACGCCGCTGCGTTTGCCTCGCTGGCACGCGAAGCTGCCGCACAGGGGACGACCGTTCTGGCGGGAGCCTCTTGTGCGGGGGGTTCGGCGGCTTTGCCGGCAACTCTCGCGGAGGTCACCTCGGTGGTCCTTGCGCCGGGGCTGGGGAACGCTATCGCTGCGTCCGTACTCGGGTCTCGACCGGGCTGGCAGGTAGCCGGGGGATTGCCGCAGAACGGTTTGCGCGAAGCTCCGGACGCCACCGTGTCGAGTCTTGCCACGCTGGCGGCGGCGGTGCAGAGCATCCTGGCGAAGCTGCCGGCGCAGGCCGATGGCACACCCGCCCGCATCGGCAACCTGGCGCCGACGCTGTACTCGCTGGCAACCAGGCCGGGACTGTTTACGCAGGCAGATGGAGCGGCCGGCGGCACCTGGGAAGGGGCGACCGGGCTCGGTCTGCTGGACCCCAGGGCGCTCGACAAGTTCTACCCGTACGGCACGTTGAGCGTGAATGTATCGATCATCTCCTCGAACTATTCGCCGACGCACGGAACCAGTATCACGCTCACCTCGTCAGTGACGGACACGTCCGGCAAGTCGAACGGTGCGGTGGCGACGGGAACGATCACCTTCACCGACGCCAACGGCAATGTGCTGGGCGCGCCTTCGCTGGTAAACGGGACGGCGACGCTCACGACGAACACGCTTCCCGGCGGGCCCATCACGGTGACGGCTAGCTACTCAGGCGACGGCACATTTCTCGCGACCAAGAGTACACCGATCACCTTTACGATCCAGGGCGAGGCCGCCAACGTCAGCGCCAGCACCAGCGGGTCGGTCGTTCTGGGCGCAAACATTCCGGTCAATATAACCGTATCGTCGGCCTCCGGGGTCGGCACGCCGAGCGGAACGGTTTCGGCCACGCTGCAGGGCGTTGCGACGACCACGACCGAGACCGCCACGCTGGCGGGCGCGAACGGAACGGCCACGGCGATCATCCTGGTTCCGGCGGCGATTGCCGGCACGGTCAACATCGTAGTCGCCTGCATGCCGACGGACCCGAGCTTTACCTGCTATCAGCAGATGAACGTGTCGGCGACCGTCACTCCGGGGATGTCCGCGACGACCCTGTCGATCTCGCCGACGACACCGGTCACGGGGCAGGCCCTCACGTTGACGGCCAAGGTCACGGGTGCGGCTTCCGCGGCGGTGCCGACGGGCGGCGTCAATTTCTACGATAACGGGCAGTTCCTCGGCTCGGGAACGCTTGCCTCCGGCACGGCCACGTACACGGTCGCGGCGCTGGCGGGAACGACGCATTCTTTCACGGCAACCTATGTCGGCGACGGTAACTACATGACCAGCACGTCGAGCGGCGTGAATAACGGCTCCACGGCCGTGACGACCACGACAACACTGCAGTTGAACCCGACCTCGCCGGTCAATGGAGCGGCCACGACGCTGACCTCGACCGTAAGTAACGCCGGCGCGGCCGCGGCCCCAACGGGAACGGTTCAGTTCTTTCAGGACGGCGTCTTTATCGGCCAGGGAACCGTCGGCGGCAATGGAACGGCTACGTTTACGAGCACCACGCTAAGCAGCGCGGCGGCGCATACCTACCTTGCCATGTACCTGGGCGACACCGCCAATGCGGCGAGCCAATCGCCGGCCGTACCCACCACCGCGACCGGAAAAACAGGCATCGCAACCACGCTCAACGTGTCCGTAGCGACCACCACACCGACGCAGGGCGTGGCTACGACCGTGTCGGCGACTGTGGTCGTGACGGGAACCGCGGCAGCGACGGGCCCGACGGGTACCGTGAATCTGTACTCGTCCGTGCAGGGCTTGCTGGGCACGGTGACCCTGACCAACGGAACCGCGACGCTCCCCGTCACGTTCACGACAGCCGGCGTGCAGCAGATTTACGGGCAATACGTGGGTGACAGCAATTACGCGAGCAGCGGCGGTCCCAACTTCCAGGTCAACGTAACCGCGGCGACGACCGGCACCAGCACAACCTCGACGACGATCGGGTTAGCAACGGCGACGCCGACGGTTGGCGTCGCGGCCACGGTCTCGGCTACAGTGGCCGTCACGGGAACGGCCAGGACGGCGAGCCCGACGGGCATGGTGATGTTCTACTCGTCGGTACAAGGCCTGCTCGGATCGGCGATGCTGAATGGACCGGTCGCTACGCTGGCGGTGACGTTTACCACCGCGGGCACCCAGACGATCTACGCGATCTACGTCGGCGACACAAACTATACCGGCAGTACGAGCACGCCGGTAGCGATTACGGTAGCGGCTGCGGCGGCGAACAATCCCTTGCAAACGCTGACAGTTTCTCCCGTATCGCCGATTCCGTACGGCGCGCCGATAGTTGTGACCGCGAACCTCACGGGCATCACGTTGACGAGCGGGACGATTCCGGCGGGAACGGAAACCTTCGCCGTGACCCCGGCGGGCGTGGTGACGAACGCGACCGTGGCGCTGGTGGCTACCTCAGCCACAACCTCAACCGAAACCTACACCTTCACTGCCCCGACGCCGGGTACCTACACCTTGACCGCCTCCTGCACGGGAGCCAACTTCACCTGCGCGGCCACCACCGGAACGACGTCCATCGTCGTTGTAAAAGGCTTCACGACCACAACAGTGACCGCGCTGCCGACGCTTCCTGTGCAGGGGCAGCCGACCGTGCTGACCGCGACGATTGCGGCCATGGCACCGAGCACGAACCCGCTGCTGAACTTCACCGGAACGGTGACGTTCTACAACAACGGCGTTGCGCTCGGCATGGGTACGGTCACCGGGGGTATGGCGACGTTTACAACGACCCTGAACACGACCGCCGCGAACGTGATCACGGCGATCTACTCGGGCGACACGAACTGGAACACCAGCACCTCTCCGGCGCTTACCCTGGTGACGCCACCGACGGTGACGAGCGGGACTTTGAGCGTCAACCTGACGCGCGCGCTGTACACGGCTAACCTCATCTTCACGGCCAACATCTCGGCGTTGCCGACGGCCACGTCGCCGACACCTGCCACGCCGTACGGTTCGGTCACGTTCCTCGACACCTTCAACGGGCAAACCAATACGCTGGCCACCGGCGCTCTGGTCACGACTAACCCGTACGGCTCGGTAGCACAATTCAGCACCATCGGCCTGCTTCCCGGCACGCACACCATCACGGCGCTGTTTGCCTCGAGCACCACGTTTACGGGCACCACGACCAACGCGGTTACCGTGAACATCACCGACTATTCGCTGAGCTTCGGACCCTCCGCGCTAGGGCTGACGCGCGGTAACTCCGGTTCGGTCACGGTCACGGTGACGGCGATCAACGGGTTCAGCGGTACCGTCGTCCTGGGGTGCACGCCGCCTAGCGGCACCGCGACCACCTGCAAGTTCAGCCCTGCTTCCTTGTCGCCAAATGGCACGACAACGCTGCAGATCACGACAGCGGCACCCTCCGCCGCACGATCTGCCGGAACCGGCAGCCTGGCTTCGGTGGCGGCCAGCGGCGTTTCACTGGCGGCGGTGTTCGGGTTGCTGCTTCTGCCGCGCCGTCGCCGTCGCGGTTATGGCCCGGCGCTGCTGGCAATCGTGGCTCTGGCAGGCTTGCTGGGAGCGGCGGGATGCACCAACATCCGCGACACGGGTGACCCGATCGTGACGACGGGCGGAAACACTGGAACGCCGCTCGGCGCACAGTTGTTTACCATCACCACGTCCGGGACAGATGGCGTAACAACCGTCAGCCACAACACGCAATACCAGGTGAACGTCCAGTAGCCGGTCCCCCGTCCGTCCCCTCGGAAAGAGGGGACCGGGGGCCTTCATCGAACCCTGGACCCATGCTCCTACGGCGCGATAAGAGGCTGCTTTTTCGCCGCCGCCTTGCGCGCAGCCTGCGGCGCTTCCACCGTAACCGGGGTAGGCGCGGGCTTTTGCGCCTGCTCCATCAGCCACTCCTGCGCGCTGAAACCGCGGCCTTCGTGCGAGGCGCGGAGATAGTCGCCGTCACTTTGCAGCAGGCGCGCCTTGCGGTCGTCGCGCAGGTAGACGCCAAGAATATCGTCGCGAAGGCGCTTCTTGAGCTTCGGCTCGGTGACCGGAAAGACGACTTCGCAGCGTTCGTACAGGTTGCGCGACATCCAGTCCGCGCTGCCGGTAAACACCTGCTCGTCGCTGCCATTCGCAAACCAGAAGATGCGGCTGTGCTCCAGAAAACGGCCCACGATCGACCGCACACGGATGCGCTCACTCAGGCCCGCGACCCCGGGCCGCAGTGCGCACATGCCGCGGACGATCAGGTCGATCTCCACCCCCGCATGGGAGGCGGCATACAGGGCATTGATGGTCTTCATGTCCAGCAGCGCGTTCATCTTGGCGATGATGCGCGCGGGCTTGCCGGATTTCGCATGAGCGGCTTCGCGCTCGATAAGCGCGAGCATGTCGTTCGCTAGCGTGAGCGGCGCGACCAGCAGCGGGCGATACGCGTCCGGGGCTGCCTGCCAGTCGGCGGTCAGATAACGGAACACGCGCTGCACGGCTTCGGTGATTTCCGGCCGCGCGGTAAGCAGGCTGATGTCGGTGTAAAAGCGCGCGGTCACGGGGTTGTAGTTGCCGGTGCCGAGATGCGCGTACCGACGCACGATGCCGTCCGCATCGCGGCGCACCAGCAGCGCCAGCTTGCAATGCGTTTTGAGCCCGAAAATGCCGTGAAACACCTGCACGCCGGCGTCCTCGAGCTCGCGTGCCCAGCGGATGTTGGAGGCTTCGTCGAAGCGCGCCATCAGCTCGACGACTACGGTCACATCCTTGCTTTGCGCGGCTTCGGTGAGCGCGCGGAACATCGACGAGTCCGCGCTGGTGCGGTACAGCGTCTGCTTCATCGAGATGACCTGCGCATCGAGCGCGCCGGCAGCCACAAAATCCTCCACGGCCTTGTAGCTGTCAAAAGGGTGGTGCAGCAGAATGTCGCCGAGCCGGATATCGTCGAAGATATCCCTGGCTTCGGGGCGCAGCTTGTAGTCGCGGCCGGTAAAGTCGGGGAACTTCAGCTCCGGCAGCTTGACGTCGCTATGCAGATTCATCAGCCGCGACAGGTTCACCGGAGCCTTGGTGCGAAACACCTGCCAGGGCTCCAGCTCGAAGTTTACCCGCAGGCGTTCGATGATTTCTTCGGCCGCGCCGCCGTCGATCTGCAAGCGCACGGCATCGCCCTTGCGGCGATTGTGCAGCTCCGAGCGCACGCTTTCGAGCACCGAGCGGCTTTCTTCTTCCTGCATATAAAGATTGCTGTTGCGCGTCACGCGAAAGGCCGCGCGGCTCAGCACTTCGTAGCCGCGAAACATGGCGTCCGCGTGTGCTTCCACCAGGTCGTCGAGCAGCATGAAATTTTTGCGGCCTTCGCGTTCTGGCAGTGCGATGAGCCGCGGCAGCGAGCGCGGAACCGTGATGACGCCGAGCGAAGTCGGCGGCCGCTGGCCTGCGGTTTTGCGCTTGTGACGCAGCAGCAGGGCCACGCACAGGGCCTTGTTCAAAACGCGAGGAAACGGGTGCGACGGATCGATAGTGACCGGAGTCAGCAGCGGATCGACCTGTTCCTGGTAAAACTTGACGGCAAAGGCACGGTCCGCCTCCTTGAGCTTGCGAAACGGCAGCAGATGGATGCCGGCGGCGCGCAGGGCAGGCAGGAGCTGCTCGTTCCAGCACGCGTCCTGCGCGACCGCGAACTGGTGCAGCCGCTCGCGCATCCGATCGAGCCTCTGCTCAGGGGTGAAGCCGCCTTCATCCGGCCGCTGCGGAAGGTCGGCTTCTTCTTCCATGCGCTGCAACACACCGGCCACGCGGATTTCCACAAACTCATCGAGATTGCTGGCCGTGATCGCCAGAAACTTGACGCGCTCAAGCAGCGGATTGGTCGGGTCCGAGGCTTCCTCCAGCACGCGCTCATTAAAGCTCATCCAGCTTTCATCGCGATTGAAAAAGCGGCTGGCCGGCTTGCTCGCGGCCCTGGTGGCAGCGCGCGTTTGCCGTAGGGGCAGGGTGGAACCCTCTTTCGTGGAGCGCGTGGTCATGCTGAATTTCCTTCTTCCGGATTGCTTCTTTCTAGGATGACGTATGGCCGTGCGTGTGGCCTCAAATTCTTTTGGCGGTCACCTGCTCGTCGAGCCAAGCGCAACATTTTTGACGGGCATCGACGCGCAATCTCTGGTAGACTTGCTCTTGTCGCAGGCAGATGGCTTGATGCAACGTTCGCGTGCGACCATGAGGCTCAGGAGCTTCAAGTGACTTCAACCTGCTCAGGTTGAACCTACGTCTGGGGACGTAGCTCAGTTGGTTAGAGCGCTGCCCTGTCACGGCAGAGGTCGCGGGTTCGAGCCCCGTCGTCCCCGCCACCCACACCGACATGCGGTGGGGTGGACAGTGGCAAGCAATTCTCTCTACATCGTTACCACCTCACCGGACTACGGTCTTTTGCTCACGCCGGGCGCGACTCGTTCGCGCCATTACGCTTCGTGGCTACGACCAGAGCCTCGCTGATTCGGCCCGAGACCGGAAACGAATTCGGAAGCCGGTGCGTCGGCACGGTACCATGGACATCTGATCCCTGTCCGCACAGGATCGCAGGAGTTGTTCGCCGTCTTCATGTCCAGCACGCCCTCGTTTTTCGCGCGCACTTTCAGAGCGTTTCGTTACCGTGACTTCCGGCTTATGTGGATGGGCGCGTGCGCCTCCACCATCGGCACGTTTGTGCAGCAATTTGCGCAAAGCTGGCTGGTGTTCGACCTTACCAAAGACCCCTTCTATCTTGGGCTCGACCTTTTTCTCGGTCAGCTGCCGATCATGCTGTTTTCGCTCTTCGGCGGCGTGTTCGCGGACCGCCTGGACCGCCGCAAGATGCTGCTCGCCTCGCAATACATCCAGATGACCTGCGCGTTCATCCTGGCGTTTCTGTTTGCGACGCACCAGTTACACGGCCATGTGTGGCCCATTCTGATTTTGTCGTTCGTCGTGGGGTTGGGGCAATCCTTTGGGGGCCCGGCGTATTCGGCGCTGCTGCCGACGCTGGTCGACCCGGTAGATCTGTCGAACGCTATCGCGATGAATTCCATCCAGTTCAATCTCGCGCGCATTCTCGGCCCGACGCTTGGCGGGCTGGCCTATACGACGCTGGGAGCGACGTGGTGCTTTACGCTGAACGGCGTTTCGTACCTGTTTGTGATTGTGTCGCTGTTCATGATTCATGTGAATTTCACGCCGGCCAAGACGCAGGAAGCCGTGCTCGACAGCATGAAGGGCGGGCTGCGCTTTATTCGCGAGCGCGACGGGATGAGCGCGCTGATCGTGCTCGCGTTCTGCACGACGCTGTTCGGCTTTTCGCTGAACGGCTTTTTGCCTGTCTTTGTGCGCAACATTTTCCACCGCGGCCCGGAAACCTATACGCTGCTGCTGGTCTGCTCCGGAGCGGGGTCGATTTGCGGAGCGCTGACGGTGGCGGCGTCTGAAAAGCTGAAAGGGCAGGGCAGAATTACGCTCCTGATCCTGGTGGTGCTGGGGCTGGTGACGGCGAGTTTCGCGGTGTCGCGTTACCTGCCGCTCTCGTGCGTGCTGATGTTCCTGGGCGGTGCGGCGGTGATGGCATCGGTGTCATTCATGCTTTCGCTCGCGCAGCTGATCTCGACCGATGCCATGCGCGGGCGCGTGATGAGCGTTTACAACCTGGCGTTTCGCGCCGGAATGCCGCTTGGAGCGCTCGCTTTCGGCAAGCTGATCCCGGCCTTCGGTGTCACGAAAGCGATCGGGGGAGCGGGGCTCGCGCTGGTGGCGATTGCGTTGTACTTTCTTGTGTTTAAGCATGGCGATACCTTCAAGCCCGACCAGCCTCCGGCCGAAGCCGCCACCGCATAATCGCTTTGCCGTCCGGCCTCAGCCCGCGGCCTGCGCGTCGAGCCGCGTCAGTTCTTCGCCGGTCAGGGGCACGTCGAACCCGGTAAACAGGCTCGCGATGCGATCGTCGGTGAAGCCGCGCTCGCGCAGCAGCCGGATCTCGTCGCGCATCATGGAAACGACCTTGCCTTTGCCGAACACTTCCGGCTCCGTCCCTGCTGCCTGCCGTAGCTCTCGCGCCAGAACCGCCACCTGATCCGCCGTAAACACCTCTTCCTCCGCCATAGCTCGTTCCCATCCTTTCGTGTCGTTGCAGCCTGTAAGACTCGCGCAGGCTCCCGCATGTTGGCCGCCGCCGTGAACTTGCCATGTCGCTCAGCGTTCGACCTGCCCTACACTGGAAGCCATGACCGTCATCGACACCGAACACGTCGACATCCCTACCCCGAGCGGCCCGATGCGTACGCACATTCTTCGTCCGGGGGCGCCGGGGCGTTTTCCGGGGATCGTCTTTTACTCCGAAATCTTCCAGGTAACCGACCCCGTTCGGCGCACCGCGGCCATGCTGGCGGGGCAGGGGTACGTGGTGGCGATCCCGGAGGTCTACCACGAGTTCTTGCCGGCGGGCACGGTGCTCGCGTACGATCAGGCCGGCTCCGACCAGGGCAATGCGCTGAAGACCACCAAGGACCTGCGCTCGTATGACGCGGACGCACGCGCCGTGCTCGACCACCTTGCCGGCCGCGCCGACTGCACCGGACGCCTGGGCGTCATGGGCATTTGCCTCGGCGGGCACCTTGCCTTTCGCGCCGCAATGAACGCGGACGTGCTGGGCACGGTGTGTTTTTATGCGACGGACATTGCGAAAGGCTCGCTGGGCAAGGGCATGGCCGACGACTCACTCGCGCGCACGATGGACATCCGGGGCGAACTCTTTATGGCCTGGGGACGGCAGGACCCACATGTGCCGGCGGAAGCCCGCATGACCATTCTGTCGCGTCTGATCGAAGCCGGGACCAACTACAACTGGCACGAGGTCAACGGGGCGCACGCGTTCCTTCGTGACGAAGGGGTTCGCTACGATCCAGCGCACGCGCATGCTCTGCTTGGACTCGCGTTCGGCTTCTTTCATCGCACGCTGGCTGTTGGTGCACCGTAAGACCAACGTCCGCTGCTCCCATGCGGAGCATTCAGGCGCGGGCCGCTTTGCGGGCGAGCCGGCTGGCTCGCTTCTTTCCCGCGTCCATCTGGATCTCGTGAGCGCCCACGATCGAAGTCAGCAGCCCCGGGTAGTGAGTCTCAATTTCCGGGCAGCGTGAGGCGTTGCGCATCTCGACGCCGTGGCGTTCTCCGCGGATCAGACCGGCCTCGCGCAGGATGCGCAGGTGTTGTGAGAGCGTGGACTTTGGGATGGGAGCGTCCAGCACGCTCACCAGCCTGGAACAGCTTCGGGGGCAGTCCTGCGCCACGATCTCCGCGAAAAGGGCGACTCGTACGGGATCAGCCAGTGCATGCAGGATAGCCGCAAGGGGAACATCTTCGATAGCGGGATGGATGAGCGGTTTCATGGGTCTGGAAACACTATGGTAAATGCGTCTCGGCGCGTTCCGTTCGCCGTCGTCCATTGTTCATATATTCAGAACTACTGAATCCTCTCCTCCGGTCCGCTCATCTGTTCTTTCGAGTCAACGGAAAGCGTGGCATAGCTGCGCTGCCAAGGAGAGCCACATGGGAAAGCTGGATGGTAAGGTCGCCGTAATCACGGCGGGAACGAGCGGTATGGCGTTGGCAACCGCAAAGCTGTTCGTTCAGGAAGGGGCGTACGTGTTCATCACCGGCCGCCGGCAGGACGTGCTGGACAAAGCCGTAAAGGAGATCGGCCGCAACGTCACAGGTGTGCAGGGCGATGCCTCGAATCTGGACGATCTCGACCGCCTGTTCGAAACAGTGAAGCGTGAAAAGGGCTCGATCGATGTGCTCTTTGCCAGTGCCGGCCGAGGTGACTTCGCGTCCATCGACCAGGTGACGGAGCAGCATTTCGACGACACGTTCGACCTGAATGTGCGCGGTACCCTGTTTACCGTGCAAAAAGCTCTGAAGCTGTTCAACAAGGGAGGCGCGATCATCCTGAATGGCTCCGTCGCGGGCAGCAAAGGCACCCCGGCTTTCGGTGTG
>CALMON010000073.1 GCA_937871785.1 uncultured Granulicella sp. | reverse complement strand
TCGGCTTCGACTACCTGCGCGACAACATGAAGTTCGACCTGAGCGAACTGGGGCAGCGCGAGCATTACTACTCCCTCGTCGACGAGGTCGACTCGATCCTGATCGACGAGGCCCGCACGCCGCTCATCATCTCCGGCCCCACCGACCAGACCACCGACAACTACGCCAAGGCCAATGTCATCATCCCGAAGCTCGAGCGCGGCGAGCTGACCGAAACCGTCGACAACCGCACCTATACCGGCGATTACGTGATAGACGAGAAGTCCCGTTCCATCACCGTCACCGACGAGGGCTGGGAAAAGATTGAAGCGCTGCTCGGCATCGGCAACATCGCCGACCCGGAAAACTGGCCGATGAAGCACCACGTCGAAACGGCCATCAAAGCACACTCGCTGTATAAGCGCGACGTCGAGTACGTGGTCAAGGACGGCGAAGTCATTATCGTCGACGAGTTCACCGGCCGCCTGATGCCCGGCCGCCGCTGGTCGGATGGCCTGCACCAGGCCGTCGAAGCCAAGGAAGGCGTCGCCATCCGCAAGGAAGATCAGACGCTCGCGACCATCACGTTCCAGAACTACTTCCGCATGTACAAAAAGCTCAGCGGCATGACGGGAACCGCTGAAACCGAGGCCGCCGAGTTCGACAAAATTTACAAACTCGACATCGTCGTGATCCCCACCAATCGGCAGATGCTGCGGCTTGAGAATCAGGATGTCGTCTTTCGCACGGAAAAGGAAAAGTATGTCGCCGTGGCCGATGAGATCGCCCGGTTGCACTCGGAAAAGCAGCCTGTGCTCGTCGGCACCACCAGCATCGAGAAGTCCGAGCACCTGTCTGAAATCCTGAAGCTTAAAGGCGTCCGCCACGTCGTGCTGAACGCCAAATTCCATGAGAAAGAAGCGGAAATCGTCGCGCAGGCGGGCCGTCTCGGCATGGTCACCATAGCCACCAACATGGCCGGCCGCGGCACTGACATTCTGCTCGGAGGCAACGCCGACTTTATGGCCCGGCAGGACCTTGTGAAGCGCCAGCTCGCGCGCGCGCTCGAAGCCGCCGAAGGAGCGATTCACCCCGTCGCTCCGGCGGGCATGGTGCGCTTTATGTACGCTTCGCAGGAGTTTGAAACCACGCAGGAACAGTGGGACGCCGCGGTCGCCACGCACGAAGGCGCGGCCAGGGAAGAGCACGACGCTGTCGTCGCTTCCGGCGGTCTCCACATCATCGGCACGGAGCGGCATGAGTCGCGCCGCGTGGACAACCAGCTTCGCGGCCGTGCCGGCCGGCAGGGCGACCCGGGCTCGAGCCGCTTCTATCTGTCGCTTGAAGACGACCTGATGCGCATCTTCGCGGGCGAGCGCATGAAGTCGCTGCTGCTGACTCTGGGCATGGAAGAAGGCGTGCCGATCGAGGGCCGCATGATCACCAGCCGCATCGAAAGCGCGCAGAAGTCGGTAGAAACGCAGAATTTTGAGTCGCGCAAGCACGTGCTCGAATACGACGACGTGATGAACAAACAGCGCGAAGCCGTGTATGGCCTCCGCAAACAGCTTATGGAAGGTGTCGACCAGAAGCAGCTCATCACGGATGATTACGTATCGAACATCCTTTCAAACCTGCTCGACCAGCACGTTCCCGCCAACGCCCACCCCGACCAGTGGAAGACCGAGGAGCTGCACAACGCGCTGCAGGACGTGTTCGGCGCGCGGCTAGAAAGCGAACTCGACGTCACCAGTCTGAACCGCCGTGAGCTCGGGGACAAGGTCTTTGAAAGCCTCGGCGAGCGCTACAACATCAAGGAACAGATCCTTGGCGCGGACCAAATGCGCTACCACGAGCGCGTCGTGATGCTCTCAGTGCTCGACGGCTTGTGGAAAGACCACCTGCTCGCCATGGACCACCTGAAGGAGGGCATCGGCCTGCGCGGCTACGCCCAGCAGGACCCGCTCGTCGCGTACAAGAAGGAAAGCTTCGACATGTTCGAAGCCATGATGCTGCGCTTCCAGGAAGACACGTCGCGGCACCTGTTCCGGATGCAGATCCTCGCGCCGGACGGCACGCCAATCGAAACGGCGGAGCAGCTTGCCGCGTTGCAGTCGGGCGCGAACCAGCAGGCGCAGCAGGCCGAGCAGCTTGCCCTGCAGCAGCAGGCACAGCAGGCGGCAATGCAGAACTCGCAGATGCAGCAACACATGGCCATGCAGGAGCTGCTGGCCGCCGCGGCGATGGGCCAGGGCACGCTGCCGCCAGCGCGCAACTACGTTCCTCCCGCGGAAGCCGGCAGCGCACCGCCGGAACCGATGCCTGCGAACCTGACGGGAACGGCCTTTCCCCCGCAAGCGGCACCCGCGCCGGCAGTTCCGGTGCAGGTGCCGGTCCGCGCGCTATCCACAACCATCGATGCGCTGGAACGCGAGTTCGAAGCCCGCAAGCAGCGTGAACTCGACGCCGCGCGGCAGGCTGGCGGATCGAATCTGAACGGCGCGCCGGCACCTCGCAACGCCGGCCAGCAGATCGGCCGTAACGACCCCTGCTATTGCGGCTCGGGCAAGAAATACAAGAAGTGCCACGGTGCGGCGGCGTAGCTCACATCGTCGGGCCAAGAGCGCTCCCTCCCGGAGCGCTCTTTTGTTTTGCAGGATTCCGTTTACAATCCTCACAAACCTTCACGCCATCAGGAGCCCTCCCCATGCTGATGCCCGCCATTTCCAACGTGTTCGCCCTCCTGCTTCTGCTTGCTCCATTCTCGCTCGCAGCGCGGCGATCCCCGGCACAAACCGCGTCCGCTTCCGCCTATGACAAGGCCATCTTCGGACGCACACTGCCGCCCGACCAGCTTGCTTTTCTCAGGCAGCTCGCCGCGGACGCGTCAAAGTCCCCCGTCGCCTCGGGCCAGGTCATCGAAGACAAGCAGTTCCGCAAAATTCTTAAGAACGTCCTCCCCGACTGCACCTTCCACTACGGCTCAGACATGCCGCTGTCGAAAGCGGTCGACACCGTCTTCGAGCGCTCCACCGAGCCGGCAGCTATCCGCGCCGGGCGGTACCTGACGCTTTCCGGCCACTCCGGCCCATATCTTGCAGGGCGCGCCTTTCTTTGGTTTGATCTTGATGAAGGCGTCGCTCTCGGGGCCTTCTTTTTCCATCCCACCAACGGCGAGCCGACGCCGTCGGTCAACGTGTTTTCCCGCGAGATCCGCGATCCCGACATCGCTCTCGGCCAGCTCCCGCCGGCCTTTGCCGAGGACCTCGCAGTGTGGTCCGGCGACATGTCCATCCCGGTCGTTACGGCGCGCTACTTCCTCAACGGCTCGAACAAAAAGCTGCTGCTCGAGCATGACGAGGACTTCTGCAAACCCGCCAGCAGCGCCCAGGAGTTCAACGGCGACTGCGATCAGGCCAACGCCGACGCCGCCGACATGGACGTCACCGCCGCCAGCTTTCTTGAAGCGACGCACTACGCCACCAATGCCACGGCGTGGATGATCTCGGAAGACGATCGCCTGTTTGTGCAGACCCGAGTCAGTACCTGCGGCGGCGCGTTCGCCTGCCGCATCCGGCTCGACCGCGAGCGCATCCACATTCTTTCGAAAGGGCCGGTAAGACGGCGGTAGCTTGTGCGGGCAAACAGCATCTACAGTAAGACAGAGTCGGATGCACGACGAACGGCCCGGCCCTGCTGAACCTGCGCCCATGAACCACATCCTGATCGTCGACGACGAACCCGAAATCCGCAAGTCCCTGACCTCGATCCTTGAAGAGGAAGACTACCTCGTCACCTCCGCCGGCACCGCGACCGAAGCTCTTGCGCTGCTGCGCGACGCCGACTACGAAGCCGTGCTGCTCGACATCTGGCTGCCCGACGGCGACGGTCTCGACATCCTCGCGAAGGTGAAAGGCGACAACCCGTCACAGCCCACTGCCGGCTCGCCCGAAATCATCATGATCTCCGGTCACGGCACGATCGAAGCCGCGGTGCGCGCCACCAAGCTCGGTGCCTACGACTTCCTCGAAAAGCCTCTCTCGCTGGATCGCACGCTGCTGGTGTTGCGCAACGCGATCACCGCGCACAAGCTGCGCATCGACAACCAGGAATTCGCCCGCCAGCTTTCCGCCAAGGGCCCCGTCACCGGCCAGTCCGTGCCTATGAAGGCGCTGCGCCAGCAGATCAAACTCATGGCCCCTACCAACGGCCGCGTGCTGATCTACGGCGAATCCGGGGCCGGCAAAGAGCTCGTCGCCCGTGCCATGCACGCGGAATCGAACCGCTCCGAGCGGCCGTTTGTGGAAGTCAACTGCGCCGCCATTCCCGAGGACTATATCGAGTCCGAGCTCTTTGGCTACCGCCACGGTGCCATGGGCCCCGGCCAACCCGCCGAAAAGCGCGGCACCTTCGAGCGCGCCGACGGCGGCACCCTGTTTCTCGACGAAGTCGGCGATATGAGCCTTAAAACGCAGGCCAAAGTCCTGCGCGCACTCGATGAACAGCGCTTCCACCCTGTCGGCGCCAGCACCCCCGTGCACATCAACGCGCGCGTGATCGCGGCCACCAACAAGGACCTGGAAGAAGAGATTGCCCGCGGTAATTTCCGCGAAGACCTCTTCTATCGCCTGAACGTCATCCCGTTTTTCGTTCCGCCGCTTCGGGAGCGCAAAGAAGACATCCCCCTCCTCGTCAAGGAGTTCCTCGTCGAGTTCGGCGCACAATACGGCCGTCCCCGCGTCGAGATTTCTGACGCCGCGCTTACCCAGCTTCGCGCCTACAGTTGGCCCGGCAACGTCCGCGAGCTGCGCAACGTCATTGAGCGCGTCCTGATTCTGAACCCCAAGGCAACGCGGCTCGAGCCGAAGCACCTGCCGATGCTCGTGCAGCGCACCGAATCCGCCGGCCCACGCACCGACGGCGGTACTTCTCGCACCCCCGCCAGCCGCGAAGACTTCACCACGCTCCAGCAGGCGCGCGAGGCGTATGAACGCGACTACATCCTCAAGGAACTCGACCGCTCGCACGGCAACGTCACCCGAGCCGCCGAAGCTCTCGGCCTCGAGCGCTCCCACCTGTATCGCAAGATGAAGACCCTCGGCATTCAAATCGGCGAGTAGGCTGTAAGGTTCTACCTTGATGCCGGATTTCGCGGCGCGAGGCTCGACACGAGCAGCCAGACAGCCGCGCACGGGAGCTTCCTTGACCCTTTTCGGACCGCACACGGAGCGCGAAAAAATGTCACGGCACAGGCTTACACCATGATCAACCAGTTCGTCGCAGCTCGCCGCGCCCGCTTGGAAACCGTGACCAGCGGCATGCCCCGTTCACTTTGAACGCTCGTCATCCTGGGCGGCCTGATCACCCTTACCGCCGCCCTGTTCTTCGACACGCCAAGCTTCCGCATGCGTTTCTGGATGACCGTTCTTCTCAGCGTCCTGCTCGGTCTCATGATCTTCCTCATCGGAACGCTCGACACTCCTTTCCGCGGACGCGTCAGCATCGGGCCGGGCGGTCTGGAACGCGTCTACAAGCAGTTGATGGATCAGCACGTCTCATCGGCGGATGGTGCGCTGTCGAGACAGGCCCTTGCTCTGCAAGTGACAGCGCCCGCACTAGCTTCCTTCCTCGTCACGGTCAGCAAACCCCGTTGGCGATGTCGTCATCACACGTAGGGAGAAGAACAGAAGATTGAGGACATCATGCCAGACAAACAGACAGAAGATCAGCAGGAAAAAGCACAAGAAGTCGCGCACAAGGCCGCATCGATCCCCGCACCCGGCCCGAAGACTCATGTGAACAAGCACATGTACAAGAACCGCGTGTCGCTGCCGCCTGAGGTAAAAGAACAGGTCGTTCAGAAGATGCAGGTCACTCTCGCCAGTGCGTTCGATATGTATTCGCAGGCGAAGTTCGCGCATTGGAACGTGAAGGGTGACAACTTCTACCAGTTGCATCTCGTGTTTGACCATGTCGCCGAGGTGATTGAAGAGCAGGTAGACCCGATCGCCGAGCGCATCACACAACTGGGTGGAGTCGCTAACGGCACCGCGCGCCAGGCCGCCGCATCCTCGATCTTGCCTGAGTACAAGGTGGACACCGTTGCGGGTATGGAGCATGTTGCTGTGCTTG
Source organism: uncultured Granulicella sp. (assembly GCA_937871785.1). GTDB lineage: Bacteria > Acidobacteriota > Terriglobia > Terriglobales > Acidobacteriaceae > Granulicella. Next base: position 10,487 of record CALMON010000073.1, on the reverse strand, counting down.
CGGATGCGCTTGGTGTGTACTGCGCCTGCTTGCGCAATGCTTCCGACGAGATCGACGATCTGGGGGATGGACCGTCTTCGGACTTCTACAACCAGCTCATCATCGACGCGGAAGAACAGCTCTACTTCCTCGAGTCGCACCTTGAAGCGGGCGACGTCCAGTAGACCGGATTGCCCGTCAGATAAAGCCTCGGCACCCGCCGAGGCTTTTCTTTTCCGCATCCGTGGACGTTCATCCGCTATCCAAAGATGATGCCCGCACGCGAACTTCGCTTGAATGTCGTACAAACCGGACCGCAGAACGCCACCGCTGTTTTGTTGATTCATCCCGTCGGCTACGACCTTACCTATTGGGATCGGCAGATCGACGCGCTGCGCGACACCTACAACGTGATTGCCTATGATCTTCCCGGACACGGCCGCTCAGAAGGTCTGCCGGAAGACATCACCTTTGAGCAGCACGTCAGCAGCGCGGCCAGCCTGATCCGCGCTCACGCCAACGACCCCATCCACCTGGTCGGCATCTCTGCCGGCGGAATGATCGCGCAAGCTCTGGTGCTGGCGCACCCCGAGCTCATCCGCTCGCTGACCCTTATCGGTACCGCGCCCACGTTTTCAGAGCCAGCACGCGACGCCATGCGCACCCGGTCCGCAGCTTTGCTGGAAGGCGGCATGAGCGTGGTGCTCGCGGCGAGTCTCGATCGCTGGTTCACCCCAGAAACCCGCGCGCGGCGTCCCCACCTGATCGACCGCGTTACCAAAACCATTCTTGCCGATGATCCCGCTATTCACGCAGCCATGTGGCGCATGATCGCGGATTTCGAGGTGCTCAACCGGCTCGGTGAGATACGCTGCCCGACGCTCGTTCTCGTTGGCGAGCATGACCCGAGCACGCCGCCCGCCGTGGCGGCTCTCCTGGCAGAGCGCATCGCGTTCGCTCGTCTCGTAGTGCTCCCAAAAACGTCCCACATTGCCATGATCGAGTCGCCTGACGCGGTAAACGTCGAGCTCCTCGATTTTTTATCGAACGTATAGACAAACGCAAACAGGGACCGCCGAGGCGCTCCCTGTTTGCGAGCATCACCATGCTTTGTTAGAAGATCGTGCGTACGTTCGGCTCGCGAGCCCAGATGCGGCCTTTGCCTGCCGTTTCGAGGAACAAGGAGTTCTCACCGCCCACCAGCACTCCCTCATCCGCCACTACGCCGGCGGCATCGAGCAACGGCTGCGAGGCCGATGTGGCTCCGATCACCTTCAGGTGAGCGAATGCGTCGTGAACCCAGGCAACAGCCGCAGCTTCAGTCGAGAGCATCGCTGCTCCGTCGGCTGAGAGCGCCACGAACACGGCATCGAACAGCACCGACGGCCCGCCCGCAAGCTGGAAATCGGCTTCCAGCAACGAGCCGTCTGCTGCCACAGCGCCACCAATTTTCGGAGCCACGATCTTCAACTCCGCGCCCGCTTTGCCGAGAGCCGTTTCAAGCGCAAGCACTTCCGCAGCGTCGGTGCCGTCAGCCACCAGGCAGCCGACCACCTTGGTCTTGAGCCCGGGCTTCATCTTCTTGAGGATGCTCAGCGCGTCCGAAGGCGCGAGATCGGTCCGTGCCGGGACGCGAGTGTGCGCCGGCACAATCTCGCCTACCATGCCCAGCCCGTCGGCCACGCGCTGCGCGATCGTCGGGCTCACGTTGGCAAGCTGGCTCACCATGCGCATCCGCACCGCCTTCGTGTCGACTTTGCTCAACTCGAAGATGAACGCCGAGATGATGTGGTTCTGCTCGGTCTGCGTCTGCGAGTTGAAGAAGAGCAACGCCTGCGAGTAGTGGTCGCCAAACGACTCCGACCGCACCCGGAGCTTGTCGCCTTCCTCATACGCCTTGAACGACGTAAAGCCGGTCGCCGGGTCCTGCCGCGGATTGTTGCCTTCAAGCGAACTCGGCGAATACGCGACGCGGCCTGTCTGCTTGCGCATGGTCATGTGGCCGTCGCGCTGGTTGTTCGCAACGTTGACATGCGGCTGATTGACGGGAATCTGCTGGTAGTTCGGTCCACCGAGCCGCGTGATCTGCGTATCGATGTAGGAAAGATTGCGCCCCTGCAGCAGAGGATCGTTCGTGAAGTCGATTCCCGGAACGACGTCGGTCGTCGCGAAGGCGACCTGCTCGGTTTCAGCGAAATAGTTGTCGACGTTGGTATTGAGAACAAGTCGGCCAACGATCCGCAGCGGCAACACTTCCTCCGGGATCAGCTTGGTCGCGTCCAGCACGTCGAACTCAAAATTGTTCGCAAACTCCTCGTCGAACAACTGCACGCCAAGCTCCCATTCCGGGAATTTGCCCTCGTCCACCGCGTTCCATAGATCGCGTCGATGGTAATCCGGGTCAGCGCCGGTGATCTTCAACGCCTCGTCCCAAATGACCGACGCCATGCCCAGCTTAGGCCGCCAGTGGAACTTTACATAGGTCGACTTGCCTTCTTCGTTTACCAGCCGAAACGTATGCACGCCGAAACCTTCGATCATGCGCAGCGACCGCGGAATTGCGCGGTCCGACATGATCCACATCAGCATATGGGTCGACTCCGGCGTCAGCGACGCCCAATCCCAGAACGTGTCGTGCGCCGTCTGCGCCTGCGGAAAGCCGCGGTCCGGCTCCTGCTTGGCGGCATGAACCAAGTCTGTGAACTTGATCGCGTCCTGAATGAAGAAGACCGGAATGTGGTTGCCGACGATGTCCCAGTTGCCCTGCTGCGTGTACATTCGGACGGCAAAGCCGCGCACATCGCGCGCCAGATCGCTCGACCCCATATTGCCGCTAACAGTTGAAAAACGCACAAACGTCGGCGTTTTCACACCTACCTCAGTCAGCACTTTGGCTTTGGTGATGCCCTGTAGCGAATCCGTCAGCTCGAAATAGCCTTTCACGCCGTAACCGCGAGCATGGACGATGCGCTCCGGAATCCGCTCATGGTCGAAGTGCTGCGTCTTCTCGATCAGGAAGTGGTCTTCAATCAGCACCGGCCCGCGCGTGTTCGCCTTGAGCGAGTTTTCATCGTCCGCAATCACATGGCCGCGAGCGTCCGTCATCTGCGGATGCGTTCCGCCGGCCGTTTGGTGCAGCTCTCCACCTTCTCCGATAAAGTGCTGATTCGATGCTTGTTCCACGTTCTGATCGTCTTGCGGCATTGCTGACTCCTGAGGGTCTTCGGTGGTAGGTTACGAGCTACAGCCTGCGGCTCTTCCGTAAAATTTTCTCGCAGGCGTGACAGTTCTGCGAGCATGCTCCCCGATCCCTGCCGCGGCTATCTGACAGGGCGTCAACCTCAGGCTGAGGTCGCAAAATCGGCACACGGAGTGCTGCCTCAGTCTGATGCAGAGTGAGGCAGACAGGTCAACTCAGAATTAAAACGCTGAGCCGAATTACTTGGCAGCAAACTTCATGACCATCGGCGGGTACCGGTCTCCCAGAATGGCGTCCGGAGCAAATACTGTTTCCATCTGCTTCATCTCTTCGGCGCTCAAGCGTATGTCGAGAACAGCCACGTTTTCCGCCAGCCGCGAGCGCTTGCTCATGCCGGCGAGCGGGAGCACGTCGGGATTCTTGGTCAGCATCCAGGCGACCGCTAGCTGCGCTGTTGTCACGCCCTTGTTCTGCGCCATCGCCTTCAGTTGGTCGACCTTCTCGAGATTGTGCTTCAGGTTGTCGCCCTGCGACCGCGGAGCGACCATATGACCCTTCGGCTCTTCGGTCAGCATGCCGCTCAACAGACCGTCTGCGAGCACGCGGTAGGCCACCATGCCGATGCCGAGTTCCCGCGCGACAGGCAAAATTTCCGCTTCCACAAACCGGCAGGCCAGCGAATACTCAATTTCCAGCGCCGTCACCGGATGCACCGCGTGGGCGCGCTTCAGGTTCTCCGCCCCTACTTCGGACACGCCCAGATACCGCACCTTACCGTCCTTGATGAGGTCGGCCACCGCGCCAATGGTGTCTTCCCACGGTACCTGCGGGTCCGGCCGGCCCGGCTGGTACAGATCGATCACGTCGACTCCGAGCCGCTGCAGAGAATACGCGCAAAAATTCTTGACCGAGTTCGGCCGTCCTTCGAGCCCCAGGAACTGCATCGTCGGCGACAGCATCATGCCGAACTTCACGCTCAGGAAGGCCTCGTCGCGACGGCCTTTGATCGCCTTACCAACGATCGATTCGTTGTGCCCCATGCCGTAGAAATCGGCGGTATCGAGAAAGCTGATGCCTGCATCGAGTGAAGCGCCGATCGTCGCCATCGCTTCCTCGTCGTTGCGCGGCCTCTTCAGCGAAAAGCCGTTGCACCCCAGACCCAACGCCGAAACTTCCGGCCCACCCTTGCCAAGCTGCATCTTCCTCATCGCCATCTCCTTGAATCCTGTGCTTTGCCGGTCTGCCGTCACGCTCCGACGCTCGACGGCTCGCATCGTCAAGCGTATCACTCTATACAGTTCATCCATTGTCATGTGCGAGTTGCTTTCGCGGCAACAAAATCGACGCCGGCGTCGTCTAGCTTTTCTATGGGATTCTGTGTCGGCAAGCTTCCTGCGAGACTTCGGAGAAGCCTTCTCCTCGCCGCTTTCGTGCTCGTGATGTTCCCCTGCAGGCAGGCGACCGCTCAGGATAGCGCGCCCCAGTCGGCCAGCGCGCCCGCCACCTTCACCAATCCGCTGCTTCACACCGGCCCCGACCCTTGGGTCGTTTATTGGAAGGGCTTTTACTATTACTCGAACTCCGCGGGTACCGACCTGACGCTTCGCAAAACGGCCGACATCACCAACCTCCGCAACGCGCAGAAGCGCGCCGTCTGGACGCCGCAGCCCGGCCACCCGTGGTCCAAAGAACTGTGGGCTCCCGAGCTTCACCGCTGGGACGACAAGTGGTACATCTACTTTGCCGCGGATGCCGGCGACAATGCGTCGCACCGCATTTACGTCGTCGAAAACCCGAGCGACGACCCGTTCGAAGGAACGTGGACGCTCAAGGGAAAGGTTGCCGACTCCACCGACCGCTGGGCCATCGACCCCACCACCTTCGAGCTTAATGACCAGCACTACCTCGTCTGGTCCGGCTGGAAGAACGGCAACGATGGCGAGCAGGATCTCTTCATCGCGCACCTGGCGAACCCGTGGACGATCGACTCGCCGCGCAGCCTCATTTCGCACCCGCAGTACGGCTGGGAAGAGCACGGCGACCTCCCCGGCCGGCACGTCGACGTAAACGAAGGACCGGAGTTTCTGCGACATGGCGACCAGCTCTTTATCGTCTTCTCGGCCTCTGGCTGCTGGACGGATTTCTACACTCTGGGCGTACTCGAAGCGCGGCTCGGGGCCGACCTGCTGAACCCGAAAAGCTGGACCAAGATCAAGCACCCCTTCCTGAGCACCGACGCCAAAGCAGGCGCGTTTGGCCCCGGCCACAACGGCTTCTTCACCTCACCGGACGGCTCGCAGAACTGGATTATCTACCACGCCAACCCGGCTCCCGGAGAAGGCTGCAAGAACGATCGTTCGCCCCGCATCCAGCCGTTTACCTGGAACGCCGACGGTACACCGAACTTCGGCACGCCCGCCCCAATCGGCCAGCCCATGCAAAAGCCAGCGCAGTAGAGCCGCAGTCTGAAGCCTACAGCCGTCTTCACCGGAAATGTTCAGTGGCCGTTGTCTCTGCTTATGGAAGATTCCGCCTTCCGCCCAGAAAGCAAAGACGACGCGATGAGCCGAGCTTGAGCGCCGGGACTCGGCTCTTTGAAAAGCGACAAGGGAGCAGCTCTATCCTGACCGCAAACCAAGTGGAGGAAGACGCCTGACGGACGCTGCTACTCTAGACGCACACCATCTTCTGCGCTTTTGAGGGAGCCCGACCATGCGTCACCGAAGCCTCGCCCGTTCCGCCGCGTTCTTTCTGGCTGCCGCTCCGTTCGTCGCCGCCAGCCTCTGCGCCCAGCAGACCGACCTCGTCGCCGTCTACAAAGACATCCATCAGCACCCCGAGCTTTCGCACCACGAAGAACGCACCTCCGCCATTGTCGCCGCCGCGCTGCGCCAGGCAGGCTACACGGTGACGGACCACATCGGCGTCTACCCGGACGGCACCCATGCCTTCGGTGTCGTCGGCGTCATGAAGAACGGCGCAGGGCCCACGCTGCTGGTGCGCGCCGACATGGACGCGCTGCCGATCATCGAGGAAACCGGCCTGCCCTACGCGTCGCACGTGATGACCAAAACCAAATCCGGCCAGGACACCGGCGTGATGCACGCCTGCGCCCACGACGTCCACACGACTGTACTGATCGGCACGGCGCGCGCCATGGCCGCCAATCGCGCCACGTGGCATGGCACGCTGATGCTCGTCGGCCAGCCTTCTGAAGAAACGATCGACGGCGCGAAAGCCATGCTCGCCGATCACCTGTACGAGCGTTTCGGCCGTCCCGACCGCATCATCGGCCTGCACGACATCAACACTCTCGCGGCCGGTACGGTCGGCGTCATCGCCGGCCCCGCCATGGCGAGCTCCACATCGGTCGACGTGCTGATTCAAGGCATCGGCGGCCATGGCGCGCAACCGCAGCTCGGGCGCGACCCCGTCACCTTGGCCGCGCTGTTCATCACGCAGATCCAGACCATCGTCAGCCGCGAAGAAGACCCGCAGAACCCCACCGTCGTCACCGTCGGCGACATTCACGGCGGCACCAAGCGCAACATCATTCCGGACGAGGTAAAGCTCGAGCTGACCACGCGTTCCTTCACGGACAAGTCGCGTCAAACCGTGCTTGACGGCCTGCGCGCCATGGCTGCCGGCATTACAACGTCCGCCGCTCTGCCGCCTGAAAAGGCCGCAAAGGTGACCGTGCTCGAAGACGAGTCCGCGCCCGTGCAGGTAAACGACCCTGCCCTGAGCGAGCAGGTTCGCGGCACACTGATCGCCGCGCTCGGCGCAAGCAACGTCATCGACATGGGGCGGCTGATGGGGTCCGAAGACGTCGGCGTTTTCGGTCTGGCGGATCACTCGATTCCGGTGGTTTACTTCCGGCTCGGCGCCATGGACCCGGCGAAACTTGCTGCCGCGCAAGCCGCCGGCCAGCAGCTTCCGGGCATGCATACCAGCCACTTTGAGCCGCTGCCCGCGCCAACGATCGCCACCGGAGTCAAGGCGATGACGGCCGTCGCCACCAGCCTGTTGCAGTAGGAGAACGCCATGCGCATCCTCATCCCCGGCGGAACCGGCCAGATCGGCACCATACTCGCCCGCCACCTTACCGATGCCGGTCATACGGTAACGCTGCTCTCGCGATCTTCCGCGAAAGGCGATGCGGCGGCGCAGCGCTGGACGGTACTCGGCTGGGATGCGAAAACGCCCGGCCCATGGGTCGAGGAGCTGAGCCGTACCGACGCGGTGATCAACCTGTGCGGCCGCTCCGTGAACTGCCGCTACAACGCGGAAAACCGCCGCCTGATGATCGAATCGCGTTCCGTGACCGCGCGCCTGATCGGCGAAGCGATCGCCGCGTCACCCACGCCGCCGCCCATCTGGATGAACGCCAGCACCAGCACCTTTTATCGCGATACGCGCGACCAGCCGAACGACGAATTTACAGGTATTCTCGGCGACCTTCCCGGTCACCGCGGCGAGCACGAAGCCGCCGACCTGCCGGAAACCTGGAGCTTTTCGATTAGCGTCGCGCACGCCTGGGAAGAAGCCGTCGCCGCGGTCAACACGCCGAACACCCGCAAAATCCGCTTGCGCTCCTCAATGACCATGAGCCCGGACAAGCACGGCGTGTTCGACGTGCTGTCCAGCCTGGTGCGCACAGGGCTCGGCGGCACGCAGGGCTCAGGAACGCAGTTTGTCTCGTGGATTCATGCCCATGATTACTGCCGCGCCACCGACCTGCTGCTCGCACAGCCGGAGATCACCGACGAGACCGACGGCGTCATCAACCTGACCGCGCCCGAGCCGCTGCCCAACCGTGACTTTATGCGCCTTCTGCGCGGGGCCTGGCACAAGGGCTTTGGCCTTCCCGCGACCAAGCCGATGCTGGAGATCGGAGCCCTCTTCATGCGCACGGAAACCGAACTCATCCTGAAAAGCCGCCGCGTCGTTCCCGCGCTGCTTGAAAAGCACGGCTTCCGTTTCGACTTCCCCACCTGGCGCGAAGCCGCCGCCGATCTCGTGGCGCGCTCGAAGGCCTAGACGGCAGGGCTCCGATCGCACTGGCGTTCAGAGCTGTTCAAGACGATGTGCAGTCTGGATTGTGCTTGCTTCTGGACACGTGTGGGCTTCAGCCCAGACGTCAAGACGTAGTGATGATTGGCTTTAGCCCCTGAGAAACCTGGTTCTGAATAGCGACACGAATCTGCCTTGATAAACGCGGATTCGCTCCGGGGACCCCTGTTTGAAGATGAGGAATCAACCCCGAAAGCGCCGATACCGAACCGTCCCCGGCTCATCGCCCTCGCCCGCCGGCAGCAGCCCGCACCGCTCCATCACCTTCACCGACTCCGGATTCGCGAGCATCGCCTGCGCACTCACCGACGCGACACCCTCCTGCTCCAGCAAATATTCGACAAACGCGCCTGCGGCCTCGGTCGCGTACCCCTGCCGCTGGAACTCCGCCAGCGTCGAATACGCGATTTCCACCTCGCCCGCCTCCCGCGGAAACGCGCCCACCGCGCCCACCAGCGTGCGGCCCCAGCCGGTCGCGTCGCACAGCACCACGTAGCGACGCCATCCCACCGACGCCGGCTCCGTGTCCAATTGGCCGAGGATCAGCCGAAGCAAGGCAGGCTGCCAGTCCTCCGGGGGCCAACTGCCCGGGACGCGAGCGCCTACGAGCTTTTCAACACTTGTCGAAACGCCGCCGGACGAGTCCAGCTCCGTGCGCAGCATGTCCGCCGTGATTGCCACCAGCCGCAGTCGCCTGGTCTTGAGCACCGCGTGGGGCGAGCGGCCAAGCAGCGCCGACATCCAGCTCACTCCGCCGCGTCTCCATCCCCTTCAGCGGCGGCCTCGGCCGCGCCGTTACGCTGTTCGGCTAAACTGCGGTCGCGCTGCTGCTTTTCCGCAATCTGCTCCAACTGCCTGCGCCAGTCGAGGTCCTCCACAAACCCGCGCGACGCACGCCACTCTTCCTGCACCTTGACGAACAACTCCAGAAACACGCGCGTCCCCAGCAGACCTTCGATGTCCTTGCGCGCCGACGTGCCGATCTTCTTGAGCATCGACCCCTGATTGCCGATCAGGATCGCCTTTTGCCCTTCGCGCTCGCAGACGATCGCCGCGGCTATTTTCGTCACCGGCAGTTTTCCATCTCGGAGTTTCTTCATCGATGCAGGTTCTTCATACCGTTCGATCTGCACGGCTGTCGCGTAGGGAACCTCTTCGCCGGTAAGCATCAGGATTTTTTCCCGAATCAACTCAGCCACCAAAAAGCGCTCCGGCTGATCGGTAAGCTGGTCCTTCGGAAAATAACGCTGCCCTTCCGGCATCAGCGCGACGCACTTGTCGAGCAGCAGCTCCAGCCCTTCCTTTTTCTTCGCGGAAATCGGAATGACCTCGGCAAACTCGTGCAGCGACGTCCAATGCGCGATCAGCGGCAGCAGCGCGCTTTTGGGCAGCGCATCGATCTTGTTCAGCACCAGGATCACCGGGCAGTCAAGCCGCTTCACCAGTTGCAGCGCGAAGTCGTCCTCGGCCTTCGACAGCGCCCGCTTGTGCTGCCCCAGCGTCCTGACCTTGACCTCTTGTACCTGCTCCCCGTCCCCGGTTGCCTGCTCGGCTGGCAGCCGATGCGTCACATCCACCAGGAACAGCACCGCATCGCGGCTTTCAAGCGCGTCATGCACTTCCTGCATCATGCGCTTGTCGAGCTGCGTTTCCGGCTTATGCACTCCGGGCGTGTCAACCAGCACAATCTGCGACATCGCGCGGCCCGGGTCGCCCTTCGCTTTTTTGCGCAGCGGCAGCTCCAGCACGCCCTGGATGCGCGTGCGTGTGGTCTGCGGTTTATGCGTCACAATGGCCAGCTTCTGGCCGAGCAGCGCGTTCAGCAGGGTCGACTTGCCGGCATTCGGCCGCCCCACTATCGAAATAAATCCAGTCCGTAACGCCATGCTTCTAGCATCGCACGCGCAAGCCGACTCACCACTCACAACAGAAAATCCAAACTGAACAAAGACCTCTACTCCGGCTCACTCGCCGCCTCAAACGCATGGCTCCCACCGACCAACCCCACCCGCACCCGCTCCACGCGGCGGTCGGTCGACGCTACCACTTCCAGCCGCAACGGCCCATCTTCCACCACCTCGCCCGGCAGCGGGATGTGCCCGGCAATCTCACTCACCAGGCCGCCAATCGTGGTCGCTTCATAACCGGTCAGCATTTCCGGCAGCGTCTGGTCGTTGCCCGCCGCGTCGTCCTCGTCGCGAGCGTCGGAATCGTTGAGACCAGCGGCGGCGCGCGC
>CALMON010000072.1 GCA_937871785.1 uncultured Granulicella sp. | reverse complement strand
GTACATGGGTATACCACTGCGGGACACGGCTTGTGTGACAGAATCGCGTCTCACAAAGGTTGCATTTATGATAGTGTGACACAAGATGGCGAAGGCTAGAGAACCTAACGTGACAAAAGGGAAGCGGCGGGCCGGTCAGACGGTCGGTTACCTTCGCGTGAGCGCTCTCGACCAGAAGGAGCTGCGCCAGCTCGAAGGCGTAGATCTCGACAAGCGGTTCACGGACAAGGCTTCTGGGAAAGACATGCACCGGCCGCAGCTCCAGCAGCTCATGGAATACGTCCGGGAGGGAGACACGGTTATTTGTCACGCGATGGATCGCCTGGCCCGCAACCTGGATGACCTTCGCAAGATTGTCCTTGGTCTGACCGAGCGGGGAGTCCATGTCCGGTTCGAAAAAGAGAATCTGACCTTTACCGGCGAGGACTCGCCTATGTCGCACCTGCTCTTGAGCGTTATGGGTGCGTTCGCCCAGTTTGAGCGCGACCTGATCCGCGAACGCCAGCGGGAAGGAATAGCTCTGGCAAAGGTGCGGGAGGGTGCCTATGTGGGCCGTAAGCACTCGCTTTCGCCAGCGCAAGCCAAAGAGCTTTGCCGGCGTGTCGCGCTGGGTGAATCAAAGACCAAACTGGCGGAAGAACTGAGCATTAGCCGCCAGACCTTATATAGATACGTCGCTGGAGCAACGCATTGAAGGCCGGTCGGCAGCAAGTTATGCACTGTCCTTGCGGAAACGCGAAGGTGCTTGCCCTGAGCCTTTGTGCGACCTGCTACACGCTAAAACGGCAGGACGGGGAGTATTTCGGGGGCCTGCGCGAAACGGTGCTGGCGCGTGACGGCTATCGCTGCCGGGTTTGCGATGCTTCTGGCCGCGACAAGCGGTCGATCACAGTTCATCACCGTGTTCCGGGAAGGTCTGTTCTGAACCTGATGCTTTCGCTTTGTCCCGCCTGTCATGCCAGGGTACATCGGACAAAAGCTGTGCTTTCGGCGATGCCTCCGCTGCTGCTCTCCTTGTGGAGAGAACAGCACCCAAGAGGGCATGAGCAAACCCTTCTCGACTTTCAGGCCAAAGAGAAGTTGCCTCGAGACGTCTCGTTGTTCAGATTGGAAGACGAATGAGCGCGAGGAACACTAGAACATTCAACGTATCAATGGTGATCGTTGCTTAGACATGGGATTTCAGCAGAAGGGCAACGCGAATCACGGTTTTGAAGAATGTGTAAGCGGCAATCATCGGTACTGGAGAAACTCTATTGCGCGAACAGTTAGCTGCCCAGGTAACACTCAAATATCTGCCCACATCGCCCATGGCAGATCGGCTGTACCGATTGTTTCCTAATAGATCGGACGCGCTTGAAGCTCTCGCTGAAACGCTGAATGCCGACGCCGACTTTGCCTTCCTTTCGCACGATACTCGAGCGGGTAAGGATTCTTTCCTGGTGGTGACACCGCGCTTCCGAGTGCGGTTCTTCCCAGACCGCAATCATCGGAGCACCGTCATCCTTACGGCGGCTGACCCGAACCAGCCGGACAGATGGGTAATTGATAAGAAGAAGGGCAATCTGTGCCGGTTGACCTGGACGACTGCTCCAACTGCCGCTACCGCCGCACGCGATGCTGTGCTGGATGCCGTCAGGACAGTATCCGAAGCCCATATTCGGTCCACTCCCTTTTGGGAGTTCTGGAGTGAACTCCTTAATAGGGAACAGGCGAAGATAGATGAACTCAGGTCCTTCCCTGGATGGGCTTACCGCCGGCGTCGTGCCGGTTTAGAAGGCGAGATCGAGTTCGAGGTTGATGATGCGGAAGCGGTGTCCGCTAAATGCTCCGGCAGCTTCCTTGTGCCTCAAGTGCTTTTGGATAAGGACAGCGAGCGTGGGGGCCGCTTGATTGCTTTCCAAGCGACTGCAGGCAAGACCGAGGGTTGGCTCAGCGGCTTGGTGCGCGGCAAGACCGATTTGGGAGACATCCCCAAACAAGGCGTTATCAAGCTGGACTGGATAAGTCCGGCAGCAGAATTGAAGCGCCGCAGAACCACGCTGGACCGGCTTCTAAAGGGGCAAGCGGCTCTGCCTGGACTACGAGACATGCTGCCGGAGGGTCCGTCTGAGACACGCGAGGTCGTTTCATTTGTGCCGCGACTCGATAAGCCTTACAACGAGCACCAGTTGGACGCGATCGGCAAAGCTCTCGCCGAAAACACCGTCACATCTATTCTTGGCCCTCCTGGAACGGGCAAAACCTCCGTTATTGCCGAACTTGCCATGCAGATGACGAAACAAGGCAAGCGCGTGCTGATCTCATCGCAGACAAATCTGGCCGTAGACAATGCTCTTGAACGACTGGTAAATGAGCCGGGTATCTTTCCGGTGCGGCTTGGCCGTCTTGAGGCTCTGAAACTTAGCCCAGAACTGCATATCGACGCCGCTTCGAAGCGGTATAAGGCCAGGCTGCTCAGTCAAAGCGATGCAGCCGAAGCTGCTCTGCTCGCTCAAACGGATGGCAGCATAGAGCTGCCATCCGAGCTGGAGTTGAATGTCTGGATTGAAGAGTGGGAGACTCTGGGTCGGTTGCAGGCCGAATCTCGGGCGCTCAAGGATGATCTCGACCTCAAGAAGTCCAAGTACCAGAGTGCGAACACGGCCAAGCGCGATGCGGAAGCGAAGCTGAGTGCAGCTTGTGCGTGGGCGGGGCTCAACCCAGTAGAAGTCCAGCACTTTCTGACAGTGGTCGGCGATCTCACTGCACAGGGCGTAGATGTAGAGATGTTAGGCAGCGAACGTCTGAACATTAGGAAGGTCCTCAGTCGGAAAGGCGCCGTTGTCGCCTTGACTTCCAATGCGGAGGATATCGCAGACCTTAACGCATCCGCACAGGCTACAGATCGAGAGATCACGAAGCACACGGAGCGTTTGGGGAAGACCTCCATCCGCCGCGCCGACGTGGAAGAAGCAAAGCGCTTCAACGAGGTCCTGGCTCGAAAACGAACGAAGTCGGGCTTTTGGGCTTCACTTTGGTCTGAGATTACTGAATCGCCGAAAGACCTCGCTCCGCTGGAGCAGGAGCTCGCAAAAGCGACAAGGCTGGAGCGTGAGGCAGAAGCTGCCTTGCCGTCGCTGCGTGAGCGACTGGTTCGGGAACGAAAGGAACACGATGTACTGGCCGGCAAATGGAACGCGAGCTACCGCAACGTGTTCGGCTTGACGCCCAAGGAGTCTATTTCATTGGCTGCGGCGGAAGCCAAAAAGCTCTTAAGGCTGAGTGGAGCCATCGAAGCAGCTCACGGCCTAGATTTCCTGGATGCCCTGCAGGAATGGAAGCAGGTGCGTGAAGCTAACTCTGCTGTGGAGCTGGCGGACACGAAAGCAGCGAAGGCTGAAATTACATTCCATGACTCTGCATCGAACTTTGCAAATGCGTCGGCCGTTCTGAAAACTAGGCCAGATCGTGCTCCGGAAATACGGAGAACCATGGACCTCTTCGGATCGCCAGACAGGGTGCTTTACAAGGATGCATTTGACCTTTTACGAAAACGCCTAAAGGAGCATCATAGTCTCCTGCGTTCCATTCCTCCGATACAGGACGCACTGCGCATTTACCGGGAACGCTTGAGCCAGCCGGCGGTTGATTTGCAGCGGGCCGTCATTGCCGAGGCAGACGTAGTTGGAGCCACTTGCAGCGGTATAGCGGGGGCGAAGGATTTTGAGGCGGACTTCGACTGCGTGATCGTGGACGAAGCCGGACGGACCAACCCGCTCGAACTCGTGATGGCGGTTGTGCGCGGCAAGAGCATCGTTCTAGTGGGAGACCATAAACAGCTTCCACCGTTCGTCTCCGACTCCGTGCGTAGCGAGGTTTCAGAGCCGGATCGCGAGTACCTCGATTCGTCCATCTTCGAAAGCATCTACAACTCATCGACAGCGTTTGGCAGGACGGCCGCTCTTCACAAGCAGTACCGAATGTCTCCGCCGATTTGTGAGATCGTTACCCAGCTTTCCTATCAAAACACTCCTCTGGTGACGGATGGACCGGCTCTTCGACGCAGCGCAGGAGCCCCAGGCATGCGGCCAGTTCATTGGGTTCGCCCGCTTGGTGGACGCAATCGCGCAACCCCAAAAGGGACAGGCCTTGTTAATGAAGCCGAAACGGGAGCTGCCGTCAAAATGCTGCAACGCCTGCGCGAGATGCAGGACTCGCTCCCACGTCGGAACTCATCATACAGCGTAGGCATGATTTCCATGTACAAACAGCAGGCATACGCTATCGAGCGCCAACTTTCTGGAATACGGCAACCCGGTGTGTTCGAGATTGAAGTGGGAACTGTCGACTCTTTCCAGGGCAGGGAAATGGACGCGGTGATCGTCACATTCTCAGAGACGAATCCCAAACTTAGGCGGTTTTTCTACGACCGAAGACGGCTGAACGTGGCCCTGTCGCGAGCGAAAGAGTACCTGATTGTCATCGGAAGTCTTGACCAGCTCGGCGGTCAGTCCATGGCGTTCGGGGAACGCAATCCGATCTATGAGCTGCGGCTCGCGATAGAACGTGCGGTGGTCGAGCACTCGGCCTCAAAGGAGAACTTCGATGCTTGAGCCCGCCGAGCAACAAGAGATGCAAGCACGCTTTGGGGACCGCTTTCGCGGTATGCAGCTAACACACGTTGAGCAAATTCACTGGCCGGTGTGGATTCATACGCTGTCCTATGAAGCATTCGAGTCCATTTCGCTCGATCCCCTTGAAGAGGGGTTGCTGCTGCTGGTACAGGCTGGCGTGGAAGGTGTCGAACAACTATCCGCGCTGCTTGGATGCTCTGAACGGTACGTTCGGGAGATGGTGATCCGGCTTGGCGGCTCCCATACTCACGCCTGCCTCCGCCTTTCCGGCAGCGGTACTGTTCATCCTTCTTTTGGAACGGCGAGCGCTATCCAGAATCGAGCCAGACAGAGTGCCGTTCCGAAAACCACGTCTCTCGTCCGCGATGCAATCTTCGATACTTGGCTAAGCTACGGCGATGTTCCTTTCAGTCGGGCGGCCGCACCGACAGAAGAAGATGGTATTCACGCCTGGCTAGAAGCTGAAACCGACCGTCTCGTTGAAAACGAAACGGTCGCATCCTACGCGATCACGCTGGTGGGAGAGCCGAATGTTGAGTCTTTTCAACTTTCTGCGGAAGGAGCAAAGGAGTGGGTATCACTCTGGCTGGGCTGCTATCAACCTCCCGCGGGCAACAATGGTCGCTTTCTTTTGTTCAACCCCTCCTGCGAAGATTCCCCTCTGCCCGAGTTGAGCATCAGCTTCGAAAAGCTTTTGAG
>CALMON010000071.1:34527-37002 GCA_937871785.1 uncultured Granulicella sp. | reverse complement strand
CAGAGTCGCTTCGCGCTCGGGCGCGGGCAGGGCGTTCTCGGCGAAGGCGCTGAGCTGGTCGGCGTCCGGGTGCGCATCACTGGCATGCCGTTGGCCGAGTGGCTGCTCCTCGAAAGGCTGCGGGCCGGATTGGAGGTGGTCCGTCATGATGCGGGATCCGTTCGGTTCTGCCGTTCGGGGGTGGGGGCGGGCTGGCGACCCTCCCCTGCCTGGAACGCGGAAGTTTCGGAAGTTTGCAGCAGCCGGCGCAGGTTGAGCTCAAGGTCGCGCGGGTCGGTGCCGAGAGTTTCTTCGGCCGCGCGCCGGCTCAGGCCCCCTGCCTGCAGGTGCTTGAGCAGGTGTTCGCGCAGGTCGCCAGTCAAGCGTTTCAGGCGGCGGCTGATCGTCGCTTCATGCACGTGGAGGGTGCGACCGACCTCCGCGAGAGTGCGCCGGTCGAGAAAGGACGCGGAAAGCAGGAAGCGATCTTCCGCAGAAAGCGCCCGCAGCGTTCGGCCGAGCGCCACCCGCAGGCGAAGCAACTTTGTCAGCATGGGGGGCTCGGCTGGCGTGTCCGGCGGCGGCGCAACGCCGGATTCGAGCGCCTCGTCCAACGACGTTTCGCGGTGCGTCCGGCGGTGGTGATCCACGTGACGCTGCGCCAGGGTCGACCGCAGCCAGCCCATCAGCGAGCCGCGGCCGGTGTAGCCCGCAAGCGGGGAACGGCGCTCCTCCCCGCTTCCCTGCCGTAGACCGTAGAGCTCCGCATACAGCGAGCCGGCAAGCTCTTCGCCCAGCGTTGCGGACCGCGCGATGGCGCAGGCGGCCTGGGTAAGCGGAGCGCGGTACCGCTCCATAAAGCGCTCCCAGGCGAGCTCCCGGCCCAGCGCGCAACCGTGCGCGAGCGCCAGGTCGGGCAGCTTGAGCGCGGCAAAAAAGCTTCCGCGTTCCGCGGCGCTGGCCGACTTGCCCGCAGGCAGGTTGTGGTTCAGCTTCGCTCCCACAGAAGCGAGCACAGCGGCGAACTCGTCGACCCGCAGGCCGCAGGCACCGGCTTCGGCGGCCTGCCAGAGCTCAAGGGCGGCGACCGGCGTCAGCGTGTCTGCAGGAGGCGCGAGCGCGGCGGGTGTCAGCATGTCCGCGGAAGGCGCTAGCGGGCCTGCATTTGCGCCTTCGGCCACCGGGTTGAACGCCGCATCCACCCCTCCACGATACCGCTTTGCAAGGGCCACCCGTTACCATGGAGGTTCGCCGCCGACAAAAAGATTTGCGCAGGCCGGGCCGCTGTCATGCTCTCGATATAGGCCGCCCGCCGGTCGCGAGAATCGAGAGATCAGCGAGCCGTGGCAGCCGCTTCCCTATGCCTCTCAGTTCTGCCTCGTTCTTCGTATTTTTCGTCGTGGTGTGCGCCGCGTTCTGGTCCGTGTACCGGCAGCGGCGGGCGCAAACGGCCGTGTTGCTGCTCGCGAACCTGTTCTTTCTAGCAAAGTTCGGGCTCGTGTACCTGCTGCTGCCGGCGGCGGCAACCGTGGATTTCCTGGTCGGTCTCCTGCTCGCGAAGGCAGCCGCGCGCAAGGCCCCGGGAAGCACGCGCACGGCGCTGCTCGGCATCTCGCTCGCGCTGAACGTCGGCCTGCTCGTGGCGTTCAAGCTGCTGCCGTTTTCGCATGGCGACCGCCTCGGCTGGCTGTTCACGCTTAGCCTCTCGTTCTACTGCTTCCAGGCGATGACGTACACCATCGACGTGTATCGCGGCGACGCGAAAGCCGAGCCCAACCTCGTGACCTACCTCGCCGGCGCGGTCTTCTTCCCTGTGATCCTGGCCGGCCCCATCCCGCGCATGGCGAAGCTGCTGCGGCAGCTCAATCTCCCCTTCAAGCTCACGCGTGAAGCCGGAACGACCGCGCTTCTGCTGATCGCGACCGGCCTGGTCAAAAAGCTGCTGGTCGCCGACTACCTGGCCGACAACTTCGTCAACCGCGTTTTCGACACGCCCCTGTTATATAGCGGCGTCGAAAACCTGCTGGCCGTCTACGGCTACGCGCTGCAGCTTTTTTTCGACTTCAGCGGCTATACGGACATCGCACTCGGCGCGGCGATGCTGCTCGGCATCGCGGTTCCCGAAAACTTCCGCACGCCATACCTCGCGGTCAATCTGCAGGACTTTTGGAAGCGCTGGCACATCAGCTTTTCCTCGTGGCTGACGGACTATCTTTTCGAGTCGCTGCCAAAAAGCCGCGCTTTCCCGCCGATCACCTACGCCTACGCCTTCGTGGTCACGTTTCTGCTGGGCGGCCTGTGGCACGGCATCACCTGGAATTTCCTCATCTGGGGCGCGCTGCACGGCTTCGGACTGTGGGCGTTTTACCTGTGGACGCTATGGCGGCGCAAGCGCGGCGCGGGCTCTCGCGGCAAGGGTTCGGTGACCGGCCAGATCGCCGGCGCCCTGCTCACGTTCCACTTCGTCTGCTTCACGTGGGTGTTTTTTCGCGCGGC
>CALMON010000071.1:34068-34517 GCA_937871785.1 uncultured Granulicella sp. | reverse complement strand
ATCTTCCCGGGGCCGTCGCCGTGCTGAAGCAGATCGGCTCACACACGGCGGGGCTCGAAAATGTGTCGTGGCCGCTGGCCGGCGTGCTTCTGTTTGCGGCTCTGGCGCACTCGATTCCGCCGAGCTGGTTTGCGTGGAGCGCACGCACCGCCGACCGCCTGCCATGGATCGTGCAGGGCGCGGCGGTGGCGGGCATTGTGTTGTTGATACAAGCGCTGGCAGGCCACGGCGCGGCGGGGTTTGTGTATGGCAATTTTTGAGTCCGTTCCTCCTCCTGTTCCGCCTCCTGTTCCGTCGTCTGTTCCGAGGTCGTCCGTTCCGAGGTCGTCCGCTCCCGCGCCGAAGCCGACTCCCCCCGGCAGCGGATTTCCCACCGGCGCGGCACTGGCCGTACTCACGGTCGCTGCGGTGCTTACCGCCGCGCATTTTTACCGCGATCGCAGCAAGGG
>CALMON010000071.1:0-34058 GCA_937871785.1 uncultured Granulicella sp. | reverse complement strand
ACCCCACGCTGCTGGGCGAAACGGCCCGCCTCCATTGGCCACACGCTCCCGCCCCGGTCACGCCGGCGATGCCGCTCAACGGGGTGCAGCAGCCCGCGAAACCGACACCGCTGGCCCCTGGCGCGCCTCCGCCTCCGCCGCCGATCAGCGCCACGTTCACCGACGACAGCCTAGCGCTCGATCCCTTCTATGCCGCGCTGTGGCAGCTTGAGCGGAGCGCGCAGACACCCTCCGCGGCCGCGCCAGTTCAGCCGGCCCCGGCTTCCGCTCCGCCCGATCTCGCTTCGGCTGCCGCGCCCGTGTCTGCGTCGCTGCCGCCCGACGTCGTCACGATCCTCCATTACGGCGACTCGCCGACCACTGCCGACCTCATCACCGGCGACGCGCGCGAGCTGCTGCAGGCGCGCTTCGGCGACGCGGGGCAGGGCTTCAATCTCGCGGCCAAACCGTGGGCCTGGTACGGGCATCGCGGCGTCGAGATCGACGCAAGCGGATGGAAAGACGCTCCGGGCGAGGCGACCGGCGTCGGCAAAATGAAAGGCGGCAGCTACGGTCTGGGCGGCGGCATCTTCGTCGGCGGCGTCGGCGCGAAGTCCACCTTCAAGCTCACCGGCACCCCGCCGACAGCGGCCGACGTGCAGTTTCTCGCCAGCCCGGACGGCGGCAGCTTTACGGTCAGCGCCGGCGGCACGGTTCTGGCGACCGTCAACACGCGCGCCGAACGCGGGGCCGCGCAGCAGACCGTGCCACTCCCCGCGGGTACGAAGCAGGTCGTCGTCGAAGTGACGGACGGGACCGTGTCGCTGTTCGGCGTGGACTTCAAGCACGGCACGCGCGGCGTCCTTTATGACTCGCTGGGCCTGAACGGCGCGACCACCACCGTGCTTTCGCGCACGTTCGACCCCCTGCTGTGGTCCGAAGAGCTCCATCACACGCAGCCCGCGCTGATCGTCATCAACTACGGCACCAACGAAAGCCAGTTCGGCGGCCTGGTGAAAACGCTCGATGGGGAGCTGCGCACCGCGATCGACCGCGCCCGCGCCGCCGACCCCGGCGTGCCGATTCTTGTGATGAGCCCCATGGACCGTGGCCAGCGCGGCGGCCTCAGCGACATCCACACCATGCCGGAAATTCCCGAGATCGTCGCGATCCAGCAAAAAGCCGCCGCCGACGAGCACGCCGCCTTCTTCAACACCTACGCGGCCATGGGCGGCGACGGCACCATGGCGCGCTGGTACGCGGGCAAACCTCGGCTGGTGGCGGCGGACTTCATCCACCCTACGCCGCAGGGAGCGCGCCTGGTCGCCGGGCTGCTGATCGACAATCTCTACGCCGGCTACGACCGCTGGAAGTTGCTGCACGGCATCGCGGTTGCGCCCAAGCCGGCGGCGGAGCCTGCAGCGCCCGCAGCTTCAGGTTCAAACGCGGCTACGGCCGCAACACCAAAGACACTGGAAAAGCCGATGCCGGAAAAGCCGATGCTTCCGCGCAAACCGGCGGCGGCCGTGCCAGACCGGAAGCTTCCGCCAACGCCTTTCCCTCCATCCCAACCGTAGACCGCTTCCCTCGGTGCACTGCGGGCCGCAACATCCATGGGCGATTACCCAACGAATTGCCGCATCACGCCACTTCCGGGCTAGCTAAGACGCTCTATCAGGAGAAGACTTTTGTATTTCCGAAGCAAGTGACGGCGGCGCGCGCCGATAAATTCGGTGATCGATGTAACAGAGACTTGCGTCGTGCTGTTGCTGCTGTTGCAGGGACTGGAGCAGTTCTCCTTCGGGTGCAGTGGCCTCTTTTAGGGCTGAAAGCCCGTTTCCTACCAACCGGGCGAAGCCCCTGGGTATCGACATACACAAGGCACAGACCCAGGAAGGCGCGACCTATACACCTTTCTAGAAGGTGTAGCGGAACGAGGCTTGCGCACGCCGTGCGTTTGTTCCGTCGGGGAAGCCCGCTGAAGCGCTCCCCGCACCCAACCCCGTTGCGCCACCTACAGGCTGCTGCGTGAGCGTGCCCGTTTGCGTTGCGGTATTCCAGGTCGACTTATAGGCCAACTGAACGACGCTGGTGTACCGGATGTGATTGAGTGCGTTGATAGCTTCAAAGGCGAGTTGAATCGATTGACCATCCTTCGGGAGATTGAAGCTTTTCGTCAACCTGCCGTCCAGTTGAGCTGTTGTACCGAGCGCAAGGTTAGCGGTAGGAAGGAAGGGAACACGGGTGCCACCCGGCGCTTCCGCCCCGATTCCGCTCAGGGTGGGGGTAGACACATACAGGCGAGGATCGGCTGAGCTCACCGTCAGCGTGGAGTCGACATATTGCGGCGTGGCATAGGTGAAGATCGGAGTCAGAAGCCAGCCGTTGAGGGTTTCGCTGACGAGCTTCGAAGAATAACCGACATGGGGTACGCCCATCACCGCCGAGAGCACAACGCGGTGCCGTTGATCTTCAAGCGAGCGGCCTTTCTCAAAAGCGTAACCACTCTTTCCATTAATGCTCGAAGAGCCGTTGAAGTACGTGTCGCCTTGATCGGTGAAGTAATAGTTACTGGTAAACGTACCCTGACCGAGGTCTTCGGAGTGCGACCACGTGTAAGCAACATTACTCTGGAAGAACCTGCCTCCACGCTGATGAAATTCCATGATGAGACCGTCGTACCAAATTCGTCCGGCATTATCGATTTGGAGAATTTTATTGTAGTTGGGGTTATACGTGGTGTTGCCGTAAGCGGCGCTATAGTACACGGGCGTGCTGTAGGTACCCGTGGTTACACCGGCGGTGTTGACAACGTTGAACGTGTCAACCCCGGTGGGAGGACCCGCGTTGAGGTCCGAGCGCTGCAGAAATTTGAGCCCGCGAGATCCGATATACGCAATGTCGAGGCTCATCTTTTTGCCGAGGTCCTGCTGAACACCGAGAGTGAACTCCTGCACGTAAGGCGTCGCCAGGTTCGGAATGGCAAAGCCGGTGTTGATTGAGCTCGGGCTAAGAATCGAATTGATTTGCGCGAGGCTTGTGAAGGTATTCGGAAACGTTGGGGCAGCCGCGAATTGCGTGGCGTTCGTGTTGCTGAGAGTAAACGACTTGCGCACCGTACCTCCTAGCTGCTGGAGACGGGTGATGGTCGCGCCGGGAAGTCGAGCGTAAAAGATGCCATAGCTGCCATGCACGACTGTCTTGTTCTCATTGGCTGCATACGAAAAACCAACACGGGGCGCGAAATCGTTCTTGGGCTGATTGATCTTGCCGACGGTAGGATTGGTGGCCTGGTAGGTTGGCGGTGGTGGCTGGGTGAACGTGGCGTACTCATAGCGCACGCCAAGGTTGAGCGATAGATGAGGTGCTACTTGCCAGTTATCCTGTGCAAAGAAGTCATAGTCGCGGATCGTAGTGCGGGTCTGCGGATGACCGACAGCTTGCGCGAAGGTCGAATAGTGCTTGCTAATCGCCTGACCCGCCGTGGTGGAAGTCACCGGAACAACCGGGTCAGTAGGAGACGGTGCAAGATCGTAGGCGAAATTGGTAAAGTTCGTATAGGTGAACGCGCCGGGGCCGCTGAAGACCGCATTTTCTACGCTGCGGAGATAGGCGAGATCCAGACCGTATTTCAATTGATTTTTGCCCTTGAGCTGGGAAAAATTGTCGCTCAGGTCAAAGCGCTTCTCGGTAGGTTGAATATTGGGCAATTGATTCTGCGAAACACCCAGGCTTCCTATACCCGCCACGGTGACCGCGGAGTGGACGCCATTCGGTGGAGCCAGATCGGTCGGCAAACCCTGGAAGCGGCGGTCGGCATTAAAGCCGAAGCGTACTTCATTCACCATCGAGTTATTAAAGACGTAGGAATTGAACAAATGCGCGTTACGGACATGCGTGCTGATGTTGTAATTCGTTCCTGCGGCGCCCGTGCCATCGGTTACCGCCGCGGCGGTAACGGCATCGTGTGTTGCGGAATAATTGACAAGATTAAAATTGGCGCTATACGTGCTTTTATCGCTGGGACGATAATCGAATTTTACATAGCCCGCGTTTTGCTGCAGACGTCGCGGGACCGTACTGGGAATAGACAGCCGGTTGATATAAGACTGCGCGGCCGCACACTGGACTGTGGAGGCATTACAGATGCCAGCCAAGAACTGACCGGTCGTTGGATTGACGTATGTCGCATCGCTGAAAAGGCTGCTGACGAGTGGGAAGTTGCGGATGGTGCCTTCGTAGCTGGAATAAAAGAATAACTTGTTTTTAATGACGGGACCGCCGGCGGTTCCGCCGAACTGATGCCGGAACTCAGGCGGGTTATAGGCCACGCCGTTCAGCTTAGAAAATAGATCGATAGCATTCAACGTGCGATTGCGAAAGAACCAGAAAGCCGTGCCGTGGAAATTGTTGGTGCCGCTTTTGGTGACCAGGTTGACGACGCCACCGGCGCTGCGGCCGAACTCCGCGGAATAGCCCAGCACTTCAGTGCGAAACTCCTGCACGGCCTCCATGGATACATTTGAGAGCAGGGCGCTGCCGCCCGCATTCTGAACGAACCATTGCTGCGTAATATCGACGCCGTCGAGCAGGAAAAGATTGCCGGAAGGAACACCATGGAAGGAGATTTCACCCGTCGTACCGTCAGGGACGACACCTGGCGACAGCAGCGCGAACTGGTCAGCGCGACGGCCATTGATCGGCAGATTCAAAATCTGCTCCTGGTTGACGATCGAAGACACTTCAGTTTTGTTCAGGTCGATGACCGGCTGGTCGCTTTCGGAAACCGAGACTGTTTCTGAGCCGGAAACAGAGAGCGTAACCGGAATAGTAATGAGATCGCCCACATGGATAATGATGTTATCTACCTTGGAAACACTGAACCCCGGGACCGTGACAATGACGCTGTATCCGGACGCAGGCGACAAAGAGGGTGCCGAGAAGAGACCGGAGCCATCGGTCTTCAGCCTACGGTCTATGCCGAGGCTGGGATTGACCACTTGCACGTCGGCGTGCGGAACAAGGGCACCGGAGGGATCATGTACGGTGCCGCTGAGAGCACCCAGACCCGCAAGCGATTGCCCTTGAGCAAGGTGCGTGCACGCAAGGAGGACGAAGCCGACAAGTGCGGTGCCTTGCAACAAACGCCGAACGACAGACAGGCAAGAAGTGGTCAATCCTGGCATACTCACAACCTTTCGAGATGAGTTCCTGAAGACACGAATGCGACTGCGCGGCAAGATGGGTATCTCGAGTCTCGCCTTCGGACGAAATGTTGCTTCAAAGATAGGGATGATACGTCTTGCAAAGTTTCAGCGGGACAATGCAGCCGATTGAACCTGGAAAGCTGAAAGCTACTGCGACTTCTCGTTTGTTGAAACGGAAAAGATAGTGTGCGAACACGGTTGCTCTCGCGTTGACCTACACAACAAATCAGTGACTTGGTAATTTCACCTATCTAAACATGTCTAGAGATATTCGTCCAGTATTTTTCTAACGGAGAAACGGCACGCGCCGTATCGGGTCGCCGCAGGCGGCAAAGCCGGTGACGGCTCTCGCATTTGGCGTTGTTTCAAAAGTGTGATTCAATCAGTTTCCAAATCACCTATTTGCACCGCAGAACAAATACAAGCTCTTACCGGAATACACTCCGATTCGCGGAAAGGGGTTCGGTTCTCCCCCTTACGCGCACCTTTCCTCGGTTCGCGAAACGGGGCTGACCTCTCGGCATAGCCCTGCACAGCGCACGTCAGCAGCCATCCATCTATTCATCCACCCACCGAAACAATAAATCGATGTGCGAGAGGAAGCTCATGGAAAAGGAAGAAGTCAGCCAGGGGATCACACGCCGCGAGTTTCTTGCCGCCGGGGCTGTAGCGAGTGCCTTAGCAGTTTCGAGGCTGGCCAGGGCAGAGGTGTTTGCGCCACTGGCCGCTCCCAGCCATGTCGATCTGCTGATTACAGGCTGCGACGTGGTGACCTTCGACGGGAAGAACACCGTGGTGACAGATGGCGCTATCGCGGTCCGAGGCAATGCCATCGCCTGGATAGGTAAAGCAGCGGATGCCTCCGGCATGTTCACCGCGAAAGAAACCGTCATGGCTTCCGGCTTGATCGCCATGCCAGGCATGACGGACACGCATTACCACACGGCGCAGCAGTTCCTTCGCGGCGTGCATCGCGTTACCCATCGCAAGGGCCCAAGCTGGAAGAAAACCCTGATTCCGTTTGAAAGCGGACTGGACCCCCACGACGTGTACAACAGCGGCATGGTCGGCTATACGTCGATGATCAGCGCCGGCACGACGTGCTTTCTGGAAGCCGGCGGACCGCACCCGGACGAGATGGGGCGAGCCGCCGACCAGGTCGGCATTCGCGGCCGCATCTCCCTGAACACCTGCGACATGGATGGTGATGGCGGGCCGCTACCGAAAAGTCACATCATGACCACCAGCCAGGCGCTCAAGGAAAATGAAGCTCTGGTGAAGCGCTGGCAGAGCAATCCCAGAGTCAAGGCGTGGCTGTCGCTGCGGCAGATCCTGGTCAACACGGAAGAGCTGCGCGTGAGCATGTCGAAGCTTGCGGACGAGCTGGACACAAACATTCACACGCATCTTTCCGAAGGCACCTACGAGGTGGACTACACCGTAGAAAACTGGAACCTGCGGCCACCCGAGTATTTTGAAAGCCTCGGCATCTTCAACAAGCGCATGCACTGTGCGCACTCCATCTTTCTTACGCCCACGGACGTCGACTGCTACGCGAAGCACGATGCCTCGGTGGCACACTGCGCGTTCGGCAACTACGGCGGCGGGCCGCATCGCATGCTCGATATGATCCGCGCAAACATTCGCGTGGGGCTGGGTACCGACGGGCCGAACTCGCGTGGCACGCTTGATCTTTTCCAGGTGTCGCACTACGCGGTGCTGGGTCAGACGCTTGGCTACGCCACGCCGTTTCACGCACCGGCGCAGATCACGTACACCGACATGCTGCGCCAGGCGTGCCGCGGCGGTGCGGCGGCGGCGGCGCTTGGCGACCAAACAGGGAGCCTCGAAGTCGGAAAGCTGGCGGATATCGTGCTCGTCGGTCACGACGACTACGATCAGTTCACCAGCACCGATCCCACCTTGACCCTGGCACAGAACGTGGTTGGCCTCAATGTGCGCACCACGATTGTCGACGGTAAGGTTGTTATGAAGGACCGGGAGTTTTTGACCGTCGACACCGAAAAGATGAGAGCCGATGTGATGGCACGCTATCCGGGTATGATCGCCCGCTACGAGAAGGCGATTCTGCTTACCAGTGGTGGCTGATCGAGAGGGAGGCTTTGATGTTCCTGAATCCTTTCAGGACAACTCGAGAGAAGGGACGATGCGCTCGCCTTGTCCGTTCGCGTGCGCTGGAAAGCTCTGGCCTTTTGCTGCTTCTTTGCTGTTTCCTGAGCGCCGCGGTCTTTGCCCAGGAGTCGCCTCAGCCGCGCTAGGTGATCTTTGATCAGGACACCGACGGCATCATCGGCGATAACGAAGACCCGCTGGTGATGCTGCTGCAGTCCCCGAACATCGACGTGCTCGGCGTCACCGTCGTGACAGGCAACGGCTGGCTCAAGCAGGAGACCGCCGACGTTCTCAAGCTTCTTGAGGATATCCATCGGCCTGCCGTGCCGGTGTACATGGGGGCCGAGTTTCCGCTGGTGCAATCGCGCGAAACGCCGCTGCGCCTGACCCGACTCTATGGAGGCACGCGGACGGACCCGTTTCTTGGAGCGTATGCCGAGTACAGCCCCGGCCCCGAGGTCGTCGAACCACCTCCCGGAGGCTTCGCGAAGGTAAAGCCTGTCGAAGGCTCCGCGGCCGCCTTCATCGTGCAGCAAATTCGCAAGTATCCACACCAGGTGACGCTTTATTGTGGAGGCGCGCTTACCAACATAGCGCTAGCCATTCGGCTGGATTCCGGCATAATCGCTTTGACCCAGGAGATCGTATTTATGGGCACGAGCCCCATGATCCAACCGAAGACGGTGAACGTGGTGTACGACCCCGAGGCGGCGCAAATCGTATTGCACGCGCCGTGGCCGAAGCTGACCCTGATCACCGTGGACCTGGCGGAGAAGCTGCACAAAACGCCTGAGATGGCTGACGCCATTGCGCACGGGCAGAACGACGCCGAAGCGCACCTGTATGAGGAGCTGGTGATGAGGCCGTACCGCGAGCACAAGCCTGTACAGTGGTTTCGCATGCCCGATGAAGTCATGGCGGCCTACCTGATCGATCCCACCATCATCACCGCAACGCGGCGGTACTATGTGGACGTCGATACCATGCAGGGCATGAGCTATGGCGCTTCATGGTATTGGGATGAAACGCCGCTCGGCTACGCTGGCGTGCCCTGGCCCGACGCTCCGCAACCCAAGCGGCAAAAGCCTGTGCCGCCGCCCGACGCCAAGGTGGCGAACGTTCCCTGGGACTTCGATACGGTTCGCTTTACGGCGCTCTTTTTGAAGCTGATGACGGCGCCGATGAGACCCTGACGAAGCCTGCTGAGGAGATAGTCTGCGAAAGGAAAAGCGCGGCAGGTGCGGCGCTTGCGAACAGCTTTCGACACGGCTTCAGACACACACGGGTCTTTGTAAGTGGTAAGTGGTAAGTGGTAAGTGGTAAGTGCGGTTGCCAGAAAAACTATACCGTGAGAGGCTTGCGTCAACGAGCCGAAACATGACTTGCTGTACCGGAGGCACCGCGACGCGGGCGCACAAACCTCGCTAAGGAGACACCATGCGTGGAAGCAGATTCATCAGCCTGCGAACCGGAGTGAGCCTGATCGCCATGGCTGCCGCCGTCGCCTGCGCGACGCTGGGGTACGCGGCGCAAGCGGTCAAGCCGCTCTTGATTGCGCCGTCTGCCCTTCCTCCGCAGAAGACGGCGCTCGTCTTCGGGCAGAACATGGCGTACTACGAAGCCGGCAACGGCCCAACCCTTGTGCTGGTGCATGGCTTCGGCAGCGAGGCCCGGTTCGACTGGGGCAATGTCATTCTGCCGCTTGCGCAACATCATCATGTCATCGCGCTCGATGAAATCGGCTGGGGTAAATCGGACAAGCCGGCTATCGATTACAGCATCCAGACGTTTGTCGACTTCCTCGGCGAGTTCCTGCGCACGCTCCATGTGGAGCGGTTTACGCTGGCGGGCGAGTCGCTCGGCGGTTGGATCGTGACCAACTACACTCTCGAGGCGCTTGCGCCTGGTAACGCAGGGCCCTACGCGCTGCCGAAGCCCGAGCGGTTGATTCTTGAAGATGCCGCGGGGCACAAGGCGATCCACTCCAACGGTCCCGCGCCTGTCGCCGGAACGCTTGCGGACGCCGCGGGAATCGCTGCGATCTTTTACGACAAGTCTCGCGTGACGCCGGAGTTCGTGCGTCAGGCCTTCGCGCTCAAGCTACAGGCCAACGACGGCGGCACGCAACGGTCGCTGCGGGCCAACCCAAAGATCGATTCCGAAATCGTCACCGGGCGGCTCAACGCCATTACCATTCCTACGCTGGTCATCTGGGGCGGCAACGACGCCATCGTCCCCCTGGCGGACGGCCAGGATGATGCCGCCAGCATCCCGCACGCGCGTCTGGTCGTGATCCCCGAGTGCGGCCACGTGGCCTCCATGGAAAAACCCGACGAGTTCATCGCGGCGCTCAGCGGCTTCCTGCCATAACGCACGCAGCCTTCTACAACGCGCGCACGCACGGCACCATGTGGATGCCGGGACCGTTGTAATCCTTCACCGCCACCACGCCGTCCAGCAGGATGGTTGGCCCCGGCGTGTCGGGCACGAAGCCCATCCGTTCGTGAAACTGCAGCGAGGCCGCATTGTCCGGGTTGACGATCAGCCGTACCCGTTCCGCACCGCGCCGTGTCCCTGTCGCCTGCGCTGCAGCCTCGAAGAAGGCGGCATACAGCCGGCTGGCCATTCCCTGCCGCCGCGCGGAGCCATCCACGACGACCAGGTGGATGTACGCTTCGCGGTCGTCGACCTGCGACAAGAAGCCGAGGAGAAAGCCCGCCAGCACACCGTCGGCGCGCTCGGCGACGAAGCTGGTGGAGGAGAAGAACTTGCAGAACAGATGGTAGATCGATTCACGCTCCTTGAACTGCGGCCACGCTTCTCGCGAAAGCGTGATGCACGCTAGAAAATCTCCGTCCCGTGCGTTGCGTATTGTGATGTTGTCCATGCCGTTAGCTCTCCTGCCTCCTTTGCGCGATCCCATGTTGACGTACTTCGCTTGAAACTCCGCGATCACCCATCGAGCGCACGCAGATTGATGGGCTTGAAGTCGAAGTCGGCCATCAGCGCCGCAAACGAATGCCAGGGTCGTTTCATGCTTTTCCTCACGGTCTCCGAGGCACTGTTTCTTCGGCATACAGCGCACGTTTACTTGCTTACGTGGAAGCTCGTAACATCGAGCTCCTGAACCGGGATTTCCGCGTGCGGTGTGCCTTCGGGCACCCAGTCGTACGGTACCGCCTGGGCGCGATAGACGAGGCTGCCGGTAAACGGTTTGCCATTCACTTCGCTGTGACTGAGGTATGGCGACACATACTCCCACACAATGTCTCCCGTGGAAGTGATCTGGAAAAATCGTCCGTTCATACCCTCGTCGATGAGCGTGTTTCCATTTGGAAGCCTTTGCGCGTTGCTGACGAAGGAGCTGAAGAAGCTCCACACCGGCCGGCCGGAGTTTTCGCCTGTGTATTGCCACACGATGTTCTTCTTTTCCGGATCGATTTCAAGCACCCGCGAACCGGCATAGATGCCCAGCGGTGCCGGCGGAAAGCCGGCGCCGCCTTGATCGTCGAACAGCAGAAGATTGCCCGCTCCCGGCAGCCCCTTCGCGATGAGGTGCGCGTTGTGCTGCCCCGAGATCTGATCGACGGCCCGCGGCACCGTCTTGTTCCCGATCCGCTGGTCGGGGGAAAACTCGCTTCCCGGGAAGTAAGGCCCGAGCCGCCAAACGACCTTGCCCGTTTTCCGTTCCACAATCAGGACGACGTTCCCCTTGCGCGCGTCGATCATGATGTTTTCCGGGGCAAACCGGGCGTCTCCCGCATCGAACCAGCGATTGGGCCCAAGAACCTGCATATCGTTGATCTCGAGATAGCCATACGGGTCAGGCGGATTTCGCT
The DNA here is from genome assembly GCA_937871785.1 of uncultured Granulicella sp. Taxonomy (GTDB): domain Bacteria; phylum Acidobacteriota; class Terriglobia; order Terriglobales; family Acidobacteriaceae; genus Granulicella. Next base: position 22,900 of record CALMON010000071.1, on the reverse strand, counting down.
TCACCCGCTCGCGGAGGTACGCTAGTCCTTCTTTCGAGAAGCCGAAGTCCTGCAGGTGGTCTCCGGCTACCCAGCTCCAAAGCAGCCTGCCGTCAGGGGCGACCTCGTAGATAGCCTGGTCGCCAATCTCTTTCGGGCCAATCTCTTTCACCGCATGGGGAATCGCCACCAGCAGCAGCGTGTTGCCATTGGGCAACCGAGCCCAGTCATGGTTCTGCCGCGCCGAACCTCCCGGAGCCTCGCCGCCCCACGTCCAGACCGGCTGCCCTGCCCAGTCGAGCTCGCCTACCGTTTTGTTCGTGAAGATGCCACCGCGCGGGTCATCGTTGCGGCTTAGCTGCAGCAGCACATGGCCGCGCGCGCCGCCAACGAGCCGCGGATCGATCACGTCTCCGGGAAGCCCTTCGTGCGGCCACCGATGCACCTCGTTGCCATCCATGTCGATCAGGTGCGTGTTTCCATCGGCTCCGCTGAAGCTGATAAAGCTGTTGTACGCGCGCGCCGGATCGTAGACGGTGACACCCGTGGGATAGACCCGAGGCGGGTTTCCTGCGCCTCCCATCACGAACGACGCCAGAATCAAGGCAGCCATCGCCCCTGCCCGCGGGAAGATGAAAGAGTGGAGCAGCATAAGGGTTCTCCCAGAAAGGAAATCGACAATGGAGCTGCAAGCAAAGACAGCGGGATGGTTGCATTTAGCCCGCAGACAGGTACACGAAGCGAAGCGAGAACAAGAGGGCCAGCGTGTACAGCATCCAGTGTTTACGCTCCGCGCGGCCCGTTGCAACCTCAATCAGAGCGAAACTGATGATGCCGAAGCTCAGCCCGGTCGCGATCGAATAGGTGAGGGGAACGGTGATGATCGTCAGGAACGAGGGGACGGCGACGCGAGGATCGTTCCAGTCGATGCGCGCGGCGCTCGCCACCATGAGCGCGCCGACAAGAATCAGCGCGGGGGCGGTGGCGAAGTCGGGAATCGCGCCGACCACGGGCGCGACAAACATGGAGATGAGAAAGAGCACGCCCGTGGTGATCGCGGTCACGCCGCTTCGCCCACCGGCCGCAACCCCGGCGGCGCTTTCAATGTAGCTCGTCACGGTAGAGGTGCCGGCCAGTGAACCGAAGACGGTGGAGGCGGCGTCGGCGAAGAAGATGCGGTTCAGGCGCGGGATGGTGTGATCGGCCGAAATGAGCCCAGCGCGCTCGGTAACGGCGACCAGGGTGCCGATATTGTCGAACAGGTCTACAAAGAGGAAGACGAAGATGATTTCAAGCGCGTTCATCCGGAGCGCACCGCGCAGGTCCAGATGAAACGCCGTCGCGCGAATGGCGGTCACCGAAACGAACGTCGGATGCCAATGCACCTGGCCGCACAGAACGCCGAGCAGCGTGGTCGTCAGCACGCCGATCAGCATGGAGGCCCGCACCTGGAACACTTGCAGAACGGCGATCAGCACCACGCCAAACAGCGCCAGCAGCACGCCCGGGGCATGCATGTTACCAAGCGTCACGGTCGTCGCCGCGCTGGGCACAATGATGCCCGAGTTGCGCAAACCGATGAACGCAATAAAGAGCCCGATGCCACCCGCGAGCGACGCATGAAGCTGATGCGGGATGCCGCCCACCAGCTTCTGCCGAAGGCCGCCGACGGTGAGCAAGAGAAAGATGATGCCCGAAAGAAACACGGCGCCCAGCGCCGTTTGCCACGGAACACCCATGCCCTTGACGACGGTGTAGGTGAAGTAGGCGTTCAAACCCATGCCCGGCGCGAGGGCCAGAGGGTAGTTTGCCAGAACCCCCATCAGGATGGAGCCGACGCCGGCACACAGGCAGGTCGCAATGGTGACGGCGGCGACCGGCATCCCTGTTTGCGAAAGAATCGCCGGGTTCACGAACACGATGTAGGCCATGGTGACAAAGGTCGTCAGGCCGGCCAGCATCTCCGTCCGCCAGCTTGTCTGCAAGTCGGCCAGGCGGAAGTATTGTTCAAGGCGACTGCGCATAGAACCTCATGTTTGCTGCAGATGGCGGTGTCGCCGAAAGCATGCTTCTGTAACCGGCCGTGCCGTGGAGAACGCGTGGAGTATGGCTTTTATACCATCTACCGTCGTCCCTTCCGGCCACGGAGCAAAGGGTAGCTACGAAGTCGGAACGGCTGCGCCCGCGCGAATCCACTGCTCCAGCACAAGAAGGTCGGCGTCGGAAAGCTTGCCTTTCGGTGGCATGGGATGATCGTCGCCGCCCAGCGCGTGCTGCGTCACGAGCTTCATCAGGTAGCTCTGCTCGGGATGACCTGGAACGATCGCGGGGCCGGTTCCACCGCCCTTGAGCAGGGAGGCGCGGCTGTCCATGGAATACCCGCCCCGATGGTTAAGACCGCCATGACAACGCACGCAGTTCGCCTGCAGAATCGGGGCGACACTCGCTTTGTAAAACGCCGGATCCGCGGCGTTCACGGGCTGCTGCGAGCTGGCGAACGCTTGTGTTGCGCCCAGGCGAAGCATCGTGACGATACACAGACCACCAACACCCATACCGATGTACTTGCGCATCGACCTCCTGAAGCAGCTTTCATTGCGTGGACAGATCTGGACGGTGGCCCTTGCCGACAGCGCTCACCTTCAGGCAAGTATTTCCGTCACCACCCGCCCCGAGACATCCGTCAGGCGATAGTCCCGGCCCGCGTGGCGATAGGTGAGCTTCTTGTGGTCGAGCCCCATCTGGTGCAGGATGGTGGCCTGAAAGTCATGAATGTCGCAGGAATCCTTGACCGTCTCGAAACCGAAGTCGTCCGTTTCCCCGTAGACCATGCCGCCCTTGATGCCGCCGCCCGCCATCCAGGACGAGTAGGCTTTCGACCAATGCGTACGCCCTTCTTCATCGGGTGAACCGTCCCCGGGCTTGCGGCCAAACTCGGTTGTCCAGACGACGAGCGTGTCTTCCAACATGCCGCGCGACTTCAAATCCTTCAACAGGCCGGCAATCGGCAGATCGACCTTGCGGGCCTGTGTGGCGTGCATTTTGATGTCGAGATGCGAGTCCCAATTGGTGTACTTGTCCGAGCCGGCGTCGATCAACTCGACAAAACGAACGCCGCGCTCGGCTAGCCTGCGAGCCATCAGGCACTGCCACCCGAAGCCTTTCTTCGTATGGCGATCGATGCCGTAGAGGGCCAGCGTCGCGTCCGACTCCTTGCTCAGATCGAAGACGTCGGGCGCCTGCTTTTGCATGCCCGCGGCTGTTTCAAAGGTCTTCACGCGCGCGGCCAGGGTTTTGTCGTTGTCGTGCTGGGCAAGATTGCGGCGATTGAAAAAGTCGATCATGCCCAGGTCCATGTCCTGCACTTCAAGGGAGCTGCGCGGCGTCATGTTGGGGATCGCTTCCTGCCCGGGAATCACGCGGACGCCCTGATGGCAGGCCGGGAGAAAGCTGTTGTCCCAGCAGGCACCGCCGCCGTACGGAATTTCGGGCGCAAGAACCACAAACGACGGAAGCTCCTGGTTGACCGTGCCCAGCCCATAGCTCATCCAGGAGCCCATGCTGGGCCGGGTTTCAACAGTGGAGCCACCATGAATTTGCAACACGGCCTGCGGATGATTGGGGATGTCGTTGTGCATCGACCGGATCAGCGCGATGTCATCCATCATGCCGCCGACATGCGGGAAAAGCTCGCTCACTTCCGTATCGCATTTGGCATAGCGTTTGAAGCTCCATGGCGACGCATGGAGGAACGTATCCTTGTAGGCCTGGTGATGGCTGGCCTGGAGCTTCGGTTTAGGGTCGAAGGTATCGACGTGCGAAACGCCGCCGCTCATATACAAAAAGATGACGCTCTTCGCCCGGGCCGCAAACATCGGCGCTTTCGGGGCAAGCGGGTTCGCCGGTTCCGGCGCCTTCACGGTTTCCGCCATCAGCTCATGCAACATACCGGGCAGAAGCATACCGGCACCGGCCAGCGACTGGATGAACGTACGGCGCGAAGGCTGTTTCAAGATAGACATAGGTCTTCTCCCTTACTCCACAAACATGAACTCATTACTGGAAAACATGGACAGCAGAAGGTGCGACAGCGCTTTCTCATGCGCGGCCTCCGGCGTCACGTTGCCGGCCACGTACTTGTCGGTGAGTTGTTGCACGAAACGCATCGATTGCGTCATTTCCACACGGTCGGGCGCTCGTCCATAAATCGTTCGATACGCCTGATCGATACGACGCTGATCGTTGGCCTCCTGCTTGTCCAGGCTGCCGGCGAAGCTTTCCGAACAATGCATCGGGAAGTCGCCATTCATAAAGTAGAGGGCCTGCAGCGGCGTGAGGCTGCTGCTGCGCTGATCGGTGCTGGTCAGGCCGTCGGCCCCATCGAACAACGTCATGTAGCGGTTTTTCACGTTTCGCTGCACCAGCATATAGACCGTTCGGTGATTGTTGTCGTACTTGGCCAGGTCCGGCGTAAACGGCATTTGCTGCTCAAAATTCCATTCATTCGGAGGCGGAAACGGGTGCGGCCCGGCCGGGGTGTGGTCCAGCAGTTGCGAGTCGGCCAGCAAAGAGTCGCGAATCTCTTCGGCGTCGAGACGCTGGCGGTTGTGACGCCACAGGTACACGTTGTCGGGGTCGATGTTGTCGTTCGCCTCGTTCTCCGAAGTCGCCAGCCGGTACACATGCGAGGTGACGATTTCGTATTGCAGCGCTTTGAGCGACCACTTCTTTTTCACAAGCTCCGTGGCCAGGTAATCGAGCAACGCCTGGTTGCTGGGCGCGACGCCGCGGGTCCCGAAGTTGTTCGGGGTGGGCACAATGCCACGGCCAAAATGACCTTGCCACAAGCGGTTGACGATGACGCGCGAGGTAAGAGGATTGTCCGCGCTGGCAATCCAGTTGGCAAGATCGAGGCGGCCGCTGCCCTTGTCGGGGGCCGGCAAGGGACCGCCGCCAAGCACCTGCAGGGTTCCCCGCGGCACCTCGTCGCCGCGGTTTGCCGGGTCGCCGTGCACCTCAACCTGGGCGTCGACCGGATGCGGCATGTCGCTGACGGCAAACGCGTCTTCCGGCATCTTCGGCGCGTGGGCCTGCAGGTCCATACGCCGGCGCTGCAGTTGCGGCACCAGGTCGTCATAGGTGCCGGGCAGCTTGTACACGGCGTAGAGCGCGTTGAGAATCGGCTTCATCTGCGCCTGGTACGTCTTGATTTCCGGCGCTTCCATCTTCTTCGGATCACGCACATAAAATTCCTGCTGCAGGCGCGTCGTATCGTCGCCGGAGTTCGGAAAATGCGTGCTCTTCATGATGCCGACCATGGCGTAATAGTCGGACGTAGGAATGGGATCGTACTTGTGGTCGTGGCAGCGGGCGCACGCCATCGTCGTCCCCAGAAACGCATAGCCGACATTATCGACCGCATCCTTCGCCTGAGCGCCGTCATATACCGAAGCGTTGGCCAGGTACCCGGTCGCGATCACGGAATTCCAGTGCTGCTGTTCGGTACTCGCGGGCAGCAGGTCGCCCGCAATCTGCTCGCGGATGAACTGATCGTAGGGCTTGTCGGAGTTCATCGCGTCGATCACATAGTCGCGATACTTGGCGGCCTGGGGGATGGGAAAGTCACCATCGGAGCCGCTGGTGTCGGCGTAGCGCACAACGTCGAGCCACATGCGTCCCCAGCGGTCGCCGTATTCCCGCGAGGCCAGCAGCCGGTACACGACTTTCTTGTAGGCGTCGGCGGATTTATCGGCGAGAAATGCACTCATCTCGGTCGGTGTGGGCGGAAGGCCCGTAAGGTCGTACGTCACACGGCGGAGCAAGGTGCGCTTGTCCGCATCGGGGTTGGCCTTCAGCCCCTTTTCGTCCATTTTGGCCCAGACGAAACGGTCGATGTCGGTTTCCACCCACGCACTTTTCGTCGCCGGCACGGCGGGACGCACAGGGGGCCTGAACGACCAGAACTGCCGGTCGGCCGCGCTGACCACGGTGCGCGCCGGTCCGGTGTCGGTGGCGGGCCAGGGCAGGCCCATCCTGATCCAGGCATCGAAGTCGGCAATCTGCTGCGCTGTCAGCGAGCCTCGCGGCGGCATCTGCAGGCGCGTATCCGCGTAGTGGATCGCACTGGTCAGCATGCTGCTTTCCGGGTGTCCCGGCACCACTACCGGCCCATCCTTGCCGCCCTGCAGCACGGCCCTGCGCGAGTCCAGACGCAGACCGCCTTTAGCCGCGCTGCCATGGCACGAGTAACAACTCCCGACCAGAACCGGACGGATGCTGGTCTCGAAAAACTGCTCCTGCTCGGCAGCGAGTTTGGGCGGTACCGGGCCAGACACCGTCAGTAAGGAGAAGGATGGCGCGGCTTCGGCGGGAGTTCCCGGCTTATGCTCCGGGGGTGTTGGTGCTTGTGAGGCGACCGGCTTCGGCGCGGACGGGGTGGGGCTCACCGCGACGGATGCGTGCGTCGGCGGAAGGGAGGAGACTGAGGGAGGTGTTGAGGCAAGCGCGGCTGCCGGCGAAGGCGGGCCCGGGTCTGCGTTCGGCGCTGGCGACGAGGCTTTCGCGGTCGTCTTGATCCAGGTTTCGATCACCAGGATGTCGTGGTCCGAAAGCTTTTCTTTCGGCGGCATTTGCATGGAAGGATCGTCGTAATGGATCGCCTTGACGAGCATGCTGGACCCAGGGTCGCCGAGCGCCACCACCGGTCCGTCCTCGCCGCCCTTCATCATCAGCTCAAACGTGTCGAGCTTCAGCCCGCCGGCGTGCCCGCCGTTCATGTGGCAACCGCCGCACCGCTGGTCGAACACGGGCTTCACCGTTTGCGCATAGGTGATCGCGGGCGGCGGGTCAGGCTCCCGCGCGGAAAGAACGGGGACGAGCACCACCACCAGGCATGCGGAAAAGGCGGTAAGCGATACACTTCGTGCATACAAGCGTGCCATGCCGAAAACCTCGGACCCGGTGAGATCAGGATGTCGAAACAGTAAGAAAGTGCTGAAGGCGCCACTAACGACAAATATGCTGCTGCATGCTGGCCGGTGAAACGGCTTGGAAGCAGGTATTTCCGTACAGAGTTTCTACGGCCGGGTGAACGGGAAACCAGGTGCAAACTGCATGTGCGGTGCTGAAGCTGCTCTACTGGTGGGTCGATCTTGCGGATCACGTCAGGCCGGCTGGTAAGCGCAAGGCCGGTCGGATACTGTGAAACCTGGAAAAGGGTTATGCGCTTCCACTTTATATAAACATACTTTTGCGCTGCAGGCTTCAAAATTTACAACGGCTCGTCTTCGGTAGCATCGGCCGTGGCTCCGGGGCTTGAAGCGCCATTTCCGGCAATCAAAGCAAAGCCCCTGGATCTATCCAGGGGCTTTGCTTGTTACGGGGAAGCACACCCTGACAAAACAAAGGCGTGCCGTGCTGCGTTTTCTACTCGTTGACGAACTTGTTTTCAATGGCGCCGATGCCTTCGATTTCGACGCGCACGACATCGCCTTCGCGCAGGAACTGCTGCGGCTTCATCGCGTTGCCGATGCCCGGCGGCGTTCCCGTGAAGATCAGGTCGCCCGGCTCGAGAGTCATGGCATCTGAAAGCTGCTCGACCATCTGGAAGCAGTTGAAGACGAATTGGTCCGTGTTCGAGTTCTGCCGCAACTCGCCGTTGACGGAGGTGCGAATCTGCAAATGGTGCGGATCGATGGAGTCAGATGTGACCAGGCAGGGGCCGATGGGACCGTGCGTGTCGAAGGACTTGCCGAGGCTCCATTGCGACGTCCGCAGCTGCCAGTCGCGCACGGAAACATCGTTGCCCACGCAATAGCCGGCGATTACCGACGACGCCTCACTGGCCGGCACGTGCCGGCACTTTTTGCCGATCACAATGACCAGTTCCGCTTCGTAATCGATCTTGCTCGACGCTTTCGGCACCTGCACAGGAGCGAACGGATCGTTCAGTGTTCCGACCGCTTTCGTGAACCAAAGCTGGTCTTTCGGCAGGTCCATGCCGGCTTCTTTAGCGTGATCCGCGTAGTTCAGGCCGATAGCCCAGATCTTCGACGGACGCTCAACCGGCGCAAGAAGCTCCACCGCATCCAGCGGGTGATCGACACTGCCGCTCTCTTCGAGCTTCTTCAGTTCCGGCAGCAGGCTGTCCCATTGGGCGAGCACACCGAGCATGGTGGCCGGCGCATTCGGCAGGTGGGCCGCAACATCAACGATTCCCTGCTCCACCTGGACGCCCACATGGTCGGTTCCGCCGAGTCTGTATCGAACTAACTTCATGGTTGGTGCTCCTTCTATTTGCAGATGAGTGAATGATACCTGCAAGTGGCCCTGCGGTACGCCACCGAAACGCCGCGTCAAAGTGTGCAAACTGCGCGCTCCTGCTGAAGGCGGAGACCGGTAACGCCATTCGAGCGGACAGCGTCCTTCCGACGGGCACGCCGGTAAGGCGGGGGCACGCTGTCCAGCGGTCTTTGAGTGCCAGAAAGCGCGATTCGAAAAAGCGGAAGCTGAGCCACGCGAGCGCAAACGTACCCACAAGGGCGAGCGGCCAGGTGGGCACATGCAGCGCGTCGGCGACCTTGCTGTACACGCTGTGCGGCAGGTCGTGGAAGACGTATGCGCCGTAGGTGATGCGGCCCATCCAGCGCAGCGCGGGGTGGCGGAAAATGCGGAAGAAAATCGAGCCCGGCAACAGGCTGCGCACAATAAGGATCGCGGAAAAGATCGCGATGACGGTGAAGCCGATGCTGAACAGCCAGGGCTTCACCCCTTTGTTGTGCAGCAGCGCGGGATGCACGGCAAACGCCGCCAAAGCCGCAACCGTCACCGCACCGGCTATCCAGATGGCCCGGCTGGCTGCGCGAAACATCTGCTCGCGCGCACCGCTCTGCTCGCTGCGCCACCACAGCGCCAGCAGCGCACCCACCATCAGCGTATCGAGACGGAAAACGGTGCCGTGCGCGATGATATCCGCATTGATGCGGTCTTTGGGGAGCGTGGCGTTGGCGGCAAAGCGCAGCAGCGGCCAAAACACGACGATCACGCCAGCTATGCTCATCAACGCGCGACGGCTGCGCACCTTGAATACCACCCAAGGCCACAGGAGATAGAACTGCTCTTCCACGCACAGCGACCAGAAGTGACCGATGTTGTACACCTGTCCGCGTCCGCTTTCCAACCAGCCATTGTACAGGTACATCGTTGCGCGGTCGAGTGCGCCGCGATGCACGAACAGCACCCAGTTGCCGACGTAGAGCGGCCATGAAAGCCAGCGCCAGTCCCAGTGCCAATGCGCAAACGGCGCGGCCAGCACAAAGGCAAGCACAACAAGGTAGTACAGGGGAAAGATGCGCAACGACCGCCGCACGTAAAAATTGCGGACCCGGTGCGCGGCATCGCGCGTGTCGTAGAGGATGCCCGTAATCAGAAACCCCGACAGCACAAAGAAGATATCGACGCCCACCCAACCGACTTCAAGCCGCATATAGTGGTGCGCAAACACCAGCAGAAATGCCAGGGCGCGCACCCCGTCCAGCGCTGGAAAATAGGCGCGGTTTTCCGGCTGCGTATGCTCGGTCTGGCCGGTCACCGGCTGCGGTTCGAAAATTGCCTGGGTTGCCATGGGCGTAAAGGAATCCAGCTACGATTCTAAGCTGCGCGGCCCTGCCCTGCGGCGGGGCTTGGCTGGGGCCGTGGCGCGAGCCTCTTTCCGGTGCGGCCCGGTGTATGCTGAACCCCTATGCCGCACGCCACCGAGCACACCACCGCGCACCCTATCGGCATCATGCAAGGCCGACTTTCTCCGCCGGAAGACGGCCGGTTCCAAAGCTTTCCGCGCGAAAGCTGGCGGGAGGAAATCGCCCGCGCCCGCGAAGCCGGACTCGACTACATCGAATGGATCCATGACGCGTACGGCGAAGGCAAAAACACCGCCGGCGAGGTCGGCAACCCGATCTTCTCCGAAGCCGGCCTGGCGGAGATGGACGAGTTGAAAGCGAAACACGGCATCCGCACCCCCGCCCTGTGCGGCGACTGGTTTATGGATGTGCCGCTGATCCGCTGCTCGCCCGCCGAGCGCGAACGCCGCGAAGCGCACCTCCACGCGCTGATCCCGGTCGCCGCGCGCATCGGTGCCGACCGCATGGTGCTGCCGTTCGTCGACAACTCCAAAATCACGGGCGACTACGAGAAGCAGCAGGTGCTCGATATCCTGAAGCGCGCCCTGCCCATCGCGGAGGAGAACGAGGTGGAGCTGCACCTCGAAGCTGACTTCGGCCCTGAAGAGTTCCACGCCTTTCTGTCGCGGCTCGAGCACCCCTACCTCAAGGTCAACTGGGACTCCGGCAACTCCTCCGGCCTGGGCTACGTGGCCACTGAAGAGTTTGCCGCGTACGGTCGCCGCATCGGCTCGGTGCATATCAAGGACCGCTTCCGCAAGCCCGAAGGCGGCATAGAAACACGTCCGCTCGGCACCGGCTCGGCGGACTTCGACGACGTCTTCAAAGCTATCCGCAGCATCGACTACAAAGGCGGCTTCACGCTGCAGGTGGCGCGCGGCGTGCCCGGCGACGAAGTCGAGTTCCTGAAAACACAAGCTGATTACGTTCGCCAGCAAGCAACACAAGCTCTCTAGGAAACGCACATGCCCATCACCGCTGAAGACCTCAAGCTCAACTCGCTGTTCTCGCTCGAAGGCAAGACCGCCGTGCTTACCGGCGCGTCGGGCTTCCTGGGCCGCACGTTCGCGCTGGCGCTGCTGGCCAACGGCGCGCGCGTGGTCGCGCTGGGCCGCAGCGAACGGCTGCAAACCGAAGCCGCCGCGTGGGCCAACCAGTTCGGCGCGGACCGGATCAGCGTCCGACAGATCGATATGTACAACGTCGCCGCGCTGGATGAGCTCTGCAAGGGCATCGCCGCCGAAGAAAAGTCGGTCGACGTGCTCATCAACAACGCACATGAGCTCGGCGCGGCGACCGGCTTCAACGTGCCCGAAGGCTCGCTCGAAAACTCCACCTTCGACCAGTGGCAGCGCAACCTGCAGGGTGGCGTGTATTGGGCCGTGCAGACGACGCAAACGCTCGGTCTCAAGATGAAGCAGCAAGGTCGCGGCTCGATCATCAACATCGCCACCATGTACGCGAGCGTCGCGCCGCGACCGCAGCTCTACGAAGGCACGACGAGCCTGAACCCTCCCGGCTACTCCGCGTCGAAGGCCGCGCTGGCCGCCTTCACGCGCTACACGGCGAGCTTCTGGGGCCGCGAAGGCGTGCGCGCCAACTGCATTTCGCCGGGGCCCTTTTCGAACACGGAAGACGTTGGCACCGGGCAGAACGCGGTGCAGGAAGATTCGCCGTTTGTGACGCGCTTGAAGGGCTACACGGTGATGAACCGCATCGGCAGACCGATCGAGCTTTGCGGCGCGCTGTTGTTTCTCGCCTCCGACGCCAGCACCTACGTTACGGGGCAGAACCTGAACGTCGACGGTGGCTGGACGGCTGTTTAGGAGTTTGTCCGAGCTGTGAGCATAGAGCTGTGAGCCGAGAGGCCATGAGCCGAGAGCGCAAAGACTCTCCATCCCCTCATAGCTCGTTGCTTATAGCTCGCAGCTCTTCCAAAACATACGATCGACACAGGATACCCATGAACCTCCACCTTACCGACCAGGTCTGCTTTATTGCGGGTTCGTCCCGCGGCATCGGTCGCGCCATCGCTGCCACGCTGCTTGCCGAAGGCGCACGCATTGTGCTCACCGGCCGCGACGAAGCCTCGCTTGAGCGCACCACGCGCGAACTCGCCACCGCCGACACTTCCCGGCGCATTCTGCCCATCGCTGGCGACTTTGGCGATGCCGCCACCATCGCTGCCGCCTTCACGCGCACGGTCGAGCACTTCGGCCAAATCGACCACCTCATCGCGAACCTCGGCACCGGCGCCGGCAAGCCCGGCTGGGACCAGCCCGACGCGGAGTGGCAGCGCCTCTTTGAGCTGAATTTTTTTGCCTCCACGCGCCTGACGCAGGCGGTGCTTCCGCATCTGCTCAAAAACGCTTCCGACACGGAAGCGCAGAGCCGCGGCAGCATCCTGTATATTTCCTCGATCGTCGCCGTTGAAGCAACGCCTGCGCCGCTGCCGTATTCCGCCGCCAAGGCCGCTCTTGTGAACTACTCCAAGAACCTCGCCCGCCAGCTTGGCCCCGAACGCATCCGCGTCAACACCGTCGCTCCCGGCAATATTCTTTTCCCCGGCGGCACCTGGGAGCGCCGCGTTGAAAGCAGCCCGGATGGCGTCCAGGCCATGCTCAAGGCCGAGGTTCCGCAGCGACGCTTCGGCACGCCGGACGAGATCGCCTCGTTTGCCGCCTACCTGTGCAGTCCGCAGGCGGGCTTTGCCACGGGCGGCTGTTTCGTCATGGACGGCGGCCAGACCCGCAGCCTGTAGCCGCGATGTACACTGGCTCACCGGCGAGGCAGCCTTGGCCGCGCCGTGTTACCGGAGAAGCAACATGCGTCCGCATCTCGCCCGGAAACTGATCGCTGCCGCCGCGCTTGCGGCGTTGGCAGTGGCGACTTGCGCCCAGCAGCCGCGGCAGGACCGCGCGCCCGCCGTGCCGCTCATCACGCACGACCCGTACTTCAGCGTATGGTCCCTTACCGACACGCTGACCGCGAGCCCCACCCGCCACTGGACCGGCACCGAACAGCCCATGGACAGCCTGCTGCGCATCGACGGCAAGCCGTTCCGCCTGATGGGCGACCGCGACCGCGACATGCCCGCCCTGCCGCAAACGGGGCTTGAGATTACGGCCACGCACACACGCTACACGTTTGAAGGCGCGGGCGTTCGCTGCACGCTGAGCTTTCTTTCGCCGCTCCTGCCGAACGACCTCACCGTGCTCGCGCGGCCGGTAACCTACCTGAGCTGGCACATCGCGGCTACCGACGGCGCGCACCACGACGTGCAGGTGTACTTCGCGGTCGACCCGCGCCTTGCCGTCAACACACCCGACCAGCCCGTGACCTGGGGGCGCTCGGCTGCCGGGCCGCTTGCGGTGCTCAACGTCGGCTCGCAGGACCAGCGCGTGCTCAACCGCAGTGGCGACAATTTGCGCGCGGATTGGGGCTATTTCCACTTGGCCGTGCCGTCAGGCGAGGAAGCGAGCACGTCGTTTTCGCGCCGCGCGCCCGACGCCTTTGCCGCCAGCGGCACGCTTCCCGCCGAAGACGACACAGCCATGCCGCAGGCACCCAACAGGGGCGCGCCGTTTCTGGCGGTCGACTTTCCGCTGTCCGTCGACGCAAACGGAACGGCCGACCGCCACGTCCTCGTCAGCTTCACCCAGACCTATGTGATCGCGTACCTTGACCGCAAGCTGAAGGCCTACTGGACCAAAGGCGGCACGACCGAAGGCGGGATGCTGGCCGCCGCCGAAGCGCAGTTTGCGACCATCGAAATGCGATCGACGAAGTTCGACGCCGACCTCCATGCCGACCTCGAACGCGTGGGCGGGCCGGACTACGCACGCGTCGCCACGCTGGCCTACCGGCAAACGCTGGCGGCCAACGGTCTGGCGACGGACCTTGACGGCAGCCCGCTGCAGTTTCCCAAGGAAAACTTCTCGAACGGCTGCATTTCGACCGTCGACGTGCTCTACCCGTCGTCGCCCTTCTTCGTGTTCTTCAGCCCCGCGCTGCTTGAAGCGCAGTTGAAGCCGGTCATGGAATACGCCGCCACCGGCCGCTGGAAATTTCCGTTTGCGCCGCACGACCTGGGCCAGTATCCGCTGGCCGACGGGCAGGTGTACGGCGGCGGCGAAAAGACTGAAGACGACCAGATGCCGGTGGAAGAAAGCGGCAACATGCTGGTGATGATCGCGGCCATGGGTCGGGCGCAGGGCAACCTCCACTTTGCCGAGCACTACTGGCCGCTGCTGACCAAGTGGGTCGACTTCCTGCGGATGCACGGCCTGGACCCCGAAAAGCAGCTCACCACCGACGACTTCGCCGGGCACGTCGCACACAACGCGAACCTGTCGCTGAAGGCGATCGTCGCGATAGCCGCGTACGCCGAAATGGCGCGCGGGCTGGGCCATACCGCCGAGTCGGCGAAGTATGCCGCGCTTGCCAAAGGGTACGCCGGGCAGTGGCAAACGATGGCCCGCGAAGGCGACCACTACAAGCTCGGCTACGAGGACGCCGATAGCTGGAGCCAGAAGTACAACCTGGTGTGGGACAAGCTGCTCGGCTACAACCTGTTCCCCGCGAGCGTGCGCGAAAGCGAACTGCGCTTTTACGAAACCAAACTGCAGCCATACGGTCTGCCGCTCGACAGCCGCAAAATGTACACCAAGCTCGATTGGGAGTTCTGGACGTTTACGCTATCGGACTCGCGGGAAGAGTTTACAAACTTTGCCGCGTTGATTGGCAAGTGGCTCGACGCCGCACCCTCGCGCGTGCCGCTCAACGACTGGTACGACACCGTGACCGGCAGGCAGGAGCAATTTCAGGCGCGCTCGGTGGTGGGCGGCGTGTACATCAAGGCGCTGAGCGACCCGGCGCTCGCGAAGAAGTGGCAGGGGCGGACGGAATAGATGCCTTCAGAGGGTCTGCCTGTCTTCCTTGTGGACTCGTCCTTCCGAAGTAAAGGGAGGAGTCTGCGTTCGTTCAAGAAAGCAGACTCCTCCACTTCGTTGAGACGACAAGGGTGAACAGAATTATGCCGCCGCGCCGATCGCATCGAGCTTCTCCACCATCTCCTTCGGCAACACCAGCTCCGCCGCCGACAGATTCTCCTCCAGATGCTTGACCGACGACGTCCCCGGAATCAGCAGGAGGTTCGGCGAATGCCCCAGCAGCCAGGCCAGCGCCACGATCATCGGCGTGCTGCCGAGCTCCTTGGCCACCTCGTCGAGAGCCGAAGCCTGCAGCGGCGTAAACCCGCCCAGCGGGAAGTAGGGCACATACGCAATGCCCTGTTTGGCGAGGCTCGCGATCAGGGCATCGTCGGCGCGCTTGGCGATGTTGTACTCGTTCTGCACACAAACCACCGGCGCGATCTTCTGCCCTTCTTCAATCTGCCTGGCCGTCACCGTGCTCAGGCCGATGTGCTCGATCAAGCCCTGCTGCTGCAGTTCCGCAAGCACCGTCATCGGCTCTTCGATGGAGGCGTCCGCCGGCGAAAGCGGCGGCCCCACGCGCAGGTTCACCACGTTCATGCGTTCGAGCCCGAGGTTGCGCAGGTTGTCATGCAGGCCATCGATCAACTCCTGCCGCGACAGCGCCACAAGCCACTTACTATCTTCCCGCCGCGCGCCCAGCTTGGTGACGATGGTCAGGTCGTCGGCATACGGGTGTAGCGCGTCCTTGATGATCTGGTTGGTCACGTGCGGCCCGTAAAAGTCGCTCGTGTCGATGTGGTCCACACCCCTTTCGAGAGCCGTGCGCAACACCGAGATCGCCGCGTCCTTATCCTTGGGCGGCCCGGTCACGTGCGGTCCTGCCAGTTGCATCGCGCCATAGCCCATGCGCTTCACGGTGAGGTCCGTGTCCGGAAATGTAAAGGTGCCGCCCAGTGTATTTGTCGTTACCATGCTGTTCTCCCTTGGCCGCTTCGCAGCCAGCTTGTGCCTACCTGTGGTTAGATGAAGAAAGCCTCAGGTTCGGAGTTCGCATTTGCCACAAGCCGCCCCAGCCCCGTTTCAGCCGCGAAAATCGCCGGTTCAGGCGCGTTCGGCGGCCAGCGTCGAAGCCATTTTGCAGGCCACCACTCAGGTTTTGCGCGACATCGGCAAAGAGCGCCTGACGACCACGCGCGTCGCCGCACGCGCCGGTGTGTCGGTCGGCACACTGTACCAGTATTTCCCGAACAAGAGCTCGCTGCTGCAGGCCGCGCTGCGGTGCCATATGGAAGCGATTTCCGCTTCCATGATCGGCGTGTGCCACGAGCAGAAAGGCCGGCCGGTGCAAGGGATGGCAACGGCGCTGATCAACGCCTATCTCGACGCGAAGATGGCCGACTCCGGCATCAGTGTCGCGCTGTATGCGGTGAGCTCGGACGTGGACGGAGCGAAAATTGCGCAGAGCGTTTCGGCGCGCCTGCACAAGGCGGTGATCGCGTTGCTTGCGACGTCGTCGACCGCCCTGACGAAGTCGCCACAGATCGTGGCGTCGATGCTGCTGGCGGCGATGACGGGGGTGAGCCGCCGCCTGCTGGAGTTGCCGCACCCGGAGCGGCAGCTCGAACCCTTTCGCGAGGAGTTGTTGTTTTTCGCCCACGCGTATCTGGATGCGTGTACCGCGCAGGGTCGCTGAAGAAGGTACAGTGGTGACTCTACGGTCGTTCCGTACCGCTGCCCTTCAGGGGTGGCGCGTATGCGGCCATACGCTGCAACGAAACCTAAGGAAGGGTGCTGCGGCTCGATGTAACATCATCGGGTGGGAGGCTTGAGACATGACGATCTTCGACCTGCTTCATGAAAATGCTGTTCAGGATAACGATCTTCTGCAAAAGAATAACGGTCGGGGAGACACCTTCGACACGCCTCGCAAGGTCGATTTTGCGTTCAAGACTGACGACCGGCAGAAGGCGAACGATCTGGCGGAGTTCCTCAATGGCAAGAACTTCGGCGAAGCTTCTGTGCGACAGAAACAAGGCGATGAACAAATTTGGGTCGTAGCAGTCATTCACATGCCGACGAATCAGAGCGTCCTGTGCTGCGTGTCAGGATTTATGCTTTGCGTCAGCCGCTTGTTCCAGGTCGAGTATGACGGTTGGGGTTGCGTCCTTCAAAGTACGTAGTCCAGCTTGCACCGGTCTCTGCGATACTGAAACGACCATGGCTACCGTCAACACTCGCCCTTCCGAGCTCTTCGACCTTACCGGCCGCGTGGCCATCGTCACCGGCGGCGCGGGTCTGCTCGGCTACCATCATGGAGCGATTCTCGCCGCGGCGGGCGCGAGCATCGTCGTGCTCGACCTTGCCGTCGCCAACCCCGCCATGCGCGCCGAGCAGTTGCAGCTCGCCCACGGCCCGGAGTGTCTTGGCCTTGCCGTCGACATCACGTCAGAGGCTTCCATTGCCGCGGCGCGCGATGCGATCATGGCGAAGTTCGGCCGTATCGACATCCTTATCAACAACGCAGCGAACAACCCCAAGGTGGAAGACCAGAAGCCCGGCCAGCCGTGGTCGCGGCTCGAAAACTTCCCACTCAGCACCTGGAACGACGATATCGCCGTGGGCCTTACCGGAGCCTTTTTGTGCTCGCGCATTTTCGGGCAGGAGATGGTGAAGCGTGGCGCAGGCGTGATCCTCAACGTGGCCTCGGACCTGGCGGTGATCGCGCCCGACCAGCGGCTGTACCGGCAGGAAGGCCTGCCCGACGAGCACCAGCCGGTGAAGCCGGTAACCTACTCGGTGGTCAAGACCGCGCTGCTCGGCCTGACGCGCTACCTGTCCACCTACTGGGTGGCGCAGGGCATTCGCGTCAACGCGATTTCGCCCGGAGGCGTCTTCAACGGGCAGCCCGACGAGTTCACCGCCAAGCTGCATCAACTGATCCCGATGGCGCGCATGGCGCACAAAGACGAGTACCAGGGCGCGGTGTTGTTCCTGTGCTCGGACGCGAGCAGCTACATGACCGGCCAGAACCTGATCGTCGATGGCGGCCGCAGCGTGCTGTAGGAAGCGAGGCCCTCGATGCACCCCGCTGAATCACCTGTCGAGGGCCCCCAAGCCCAGCCGCGGCCTGCCGCTGTCGCTTTTCTGCGCTGGGGCGTGATCGCGCTTTCCGTGCTGATGGTGCTGTTGTTTCTCCTTTCCGCGAAGCTGCGGCTGCACTACGCGTACTCGTACAACGAAAACGGGATGCTTGACTCGGTGCGCCACATCCGCGCCGGGTTGCCGCTGTACACGGCCCCCGACGTCCACTTCACGCCATTTCTGTACACCCCCATCTATTTCTACGCGGCGGCGTTCGCCGCGCGCTTCACAGGGGCAAGCTTCGTCACGCTGCGGCTCGTGTCGATCGCCTCGACCTGCGGCGTGTTCGCGCTGCTGTACGCCCTGGTCTACCGCGAAAGCCGCCGGGCTGGAGCGGCTGAGGGCTCTGCAAAGCCGACCGCCGCCGTCGCCGCGCTGGCCGCCGTAGGCTGCTTTGCTTCGAGCTACCCGCTGGTGCTTGAGTGGTTCGACGTCGGCCGCGTCGACATGCTGTACCTCTTCTTCCTGATGGCGGCGATGTACGTTTCGCGACCCGGCCTGTCGAGACCCGGCGCGCGAGGCCCGCTCGCCGCGGTGTTCGCCGGCCTGCTCTGGGTGTGCGCCTTCCAGACCAAGCAGGGTGTGCTTCCCATCGCGTTGCTGGCGCTCGCGTACGACTACCGGCAGCCGCGCCGCATCGCCGCCGGGCTCGTCGCGTTTTTTGCCGGGCTGGCTGCGTCGTTTGCGTACCTGCAACACACGAGCCACGGCTGGTATCGCGTCTACGTATTCGGCCTGGCGGGGGGGTTTGGTTACAACGTGCGCGAAGGCCTGCGTTTTTTGCCTACCGATGTGCTGGGCGCCTACGGTGTTGCGCTGCTGGTGGCGCTGGCCGCGGCGCTGCTCGCGCCGCCGCGCTGGCGCAGCCCGCGAACGCTGTTTTATGCGTTCGGTTGCGTCAGCATGATCCTGTTTACGGGCTACATCCGAGGTCATCGCGGCGCCGGCCCCAACGCCCTGCTGCCGGCCTACCTGTGGATCGCCGTGCTGTTCGGAGTGTCGTTGGCACGGCTTGGCGCAAGGCTGCAACATCGGTCTTCCTATAGCCAGGCCGCCCTGGCGCTGCTCTACAGCGCCGCACTTATACAACTCGCGATGCGGGTGTATGTACCGGATAAATTTGTCCCCGCGCCCGCGGAAGTCGCGCAGCGCGACGCTTTTGAAAACCAGCTCCGCGCCATTCCCGGCGACGTGATGGTCGCGGCCTTCCCGGAACTTGCCGTGCAGGCCGGCAAGAGCAGCTACGCCGATATGGACGCAACCGGCGCGGTGATCGAAGCCAACAACCAAACCTACGGTGCGCCGCTGCTGGCGCAATACGCCGAGCTGATCGACTCCGGCCGCTTGAGCGCCGTCGTCACCGACCGCCCGGCGAGCTTTTTTCTCGCGATCCCCCGCGTCTGGATGCCGAGCGACTTCCTGAGCCGCTATCCGCTGATGGTGCCCGCCGCCGAAAGCGCCGGCCTGATCGACTACCAGCCGCACTACATTTACCTGCCGTGCTCGCAGGCCGCGGTCGCCCATAAGCTGGACCGGACGGTCGATCTCGCCGCCTGCGGCAAGTGATTGAAGGCTGGCTCCTCACCCATGTTGCGGTCGCCGGAACGTGACGTGCTCTACGGCACCTTCAGATCCAGCGCGTACAGATTCCCGGCGCCGATACGCGGCTGCACCAGCGGCTCCGACGCCGGCGTGAGCCCGCCGAAGAAGTAGTTCACCGTCGTCCGATCGTGGAAATTGCCTAGGTCCGCGACGACGTGCATTTCGCCCCCCGGTACGCCGATCTTCAGGATGGGCTGGTGCTCGGCCAGAAACGCATGGACGTAAAGCGACTTGCTATCCGTGCTCCAGCAGGGGTCCGCGGCGCTCGTCTGGGCCAGGTCCTTCCATCGGTGCTGCGCCACATCGTAGAGCATCAGGCTCTTCTGATTTAGCGAGAGCGCGGCGATCCAGCGGCCGTCCGGCGACCAGCGCGGGCTGAACATGCCTTCCGATCCCGGGATGGTTTCGCTTTCCAGGGTCCGCAGATTGATGATCTGGATAGCGTGGGGTCCGCTTTCCTTGCCCATCAGGTCGGGCTCGCGGCCAAAAACCAGGTGCGTTCCGTCCGGCGACCAGCCTGGGTCGGCCTCATTGCGGTCTTCATTCAGCAGCGGTTCGGGCTTGCCCCCATCCGCGTCGGTAAGGTAGATCTTCCAGGCTTTGCCGTGTTCCCGAGCCATGACGGCAAGCCTTTTTGCGTCCGGCGACCAGTGCGCCATGAAGACTTCCAGGTAGCTCGGAGTCAGTTGCACCTTGTCGCTGCCGTCGACGGCGCGGGCGCGCCAGAGCTTTTCGTCGTTGTCGGTCCACGCCACCCACGCGCCATCCTGAGAAAAATCGACCCGCGAGGCTTCCGCCAGAAACGCCGGAGCAGGCTGGAACCCATCGCCAATTTTGAAGACCTGCATGCCCTGCGGCCGGTCGAGGCCAAGAAAGAACAGACGCGACCCGGACCGGGCCGTCACCGGTGACAGGAACCGCAGAGGGCCGTTGGTGAGCCGCGTAAACGTGACGCCGCGAAAGCCCTCTTTCATCTGCCACAGGTTGTCGCTCGCCTGCAGCACAAAGGAGCTGCCATCCGCCGTCCAGGTTCCACAGCACGCCGTGCCGCCGGTGACCTGCGGGGTGCGGGTGCGGTGCGCGGTGCCGCCCTGCGCCGGCACTTCCCAGATGCCCGTAGCGTGGCTTACAGGGTCAATCAGCGTAAAGCGAAGCAGCTTGCCGTCCGGCGACCAGCGCATCCAGAACGCCCGCCCGCCCAGATGCGCGAACTGCGTAGACACGCCGTTGTCCAGCCGGATGATCGAAAGAGTGTCCCCGTTGGCGTACAGAACGCTTTGGCCGTCGGGCATCCAGGCAGCGTCGTGAGCCAGCACACTGCCCACCCGCTGGGCGCTGCCGCCAGAAGACGGCACAATCCAGAGCGGCTGCTCGGAGGCGGTCGAAAGCTGGCTCTTGAGCAGGAGCCGGGAGCCATCGCGGGAAATATCGGCAAGCGAGCTGGCCACCAGCTCCCCCGGCAGCGAAAGCGGTTGCACCTCGCCCGTGCTCAGGGAAATGGAGGAAAGCTGCGGCCTGCCTTCGCGCATGACCGAGGTCAGGATGCGGTTTCCATCGGTTGCCAGCGTCAGCAGGCTTTCCTGGTTCGGCGGCCCGGAAGAGATGGCCCCCGTACGGGTAAGCTGTTCCATACGCAAAGGGCCATTGTCGGAAGGCGTCAGCCAAAGCCACAGGGCGAGCGCGGCCGTCAGCACAAACAGAAACGCAAATGCGGAAAGCACGGGGACGGGCACAAGCCAGCCTCGCCTCAGGGAAACCTCCGCAGGCTGAACCGAAACCGTATGGTTGGTGGAAAGGTCCACCTGCGGGTGCGGAATCGCTTCTGCCGGTGTCGAAGCGGCCTGTGCCGGCCCCGCCGCGCGCTCATCGCCACGTAGCCCATCGCCTTGCAGAAACGCCGTTTTCGGAAGAAGTACCTCTCCGTGAACCGGGGCCTCCGGCGGGATGGCAACCGGGGCCGAAGCCGCCGCTTCCACCGGTGCGATAAAGCGGTAACCCCGCTTGGGCAGGGTCTGGATGAATCGGGGATTATCGGCCGAATCGCCAAGAGCCTCCCGCACCTTGTTGATAGCGCCGGCCAGCGCGCGCTCAAAATCGACGGTAGTGTTAGTTCCCCACACCTGCCGCTGCAGCTCTTCGCGGGTGACAACCTCTCCCGGACGCGCCAGCAGGATGGTCAGCACGGTGAAAGGCTGGCCGGCAAGCCGGATCTTGAAGCCGGCCTTCCACAGCTCCCCCGCCTGGAGGTCGACCTCAAACAAGCCGAACGACACCCAATCTGTTTTATGAATCACTGCCACCGATTGCCTCTTCCACGCAAATGGTACTGCAAACCGCAGAACCCCGTTTCACCCTTTCAGCGACGCTCAAGAAAAGGGTCCAAAGCACACATTCCAAGCAACTTGCACATCAACATCGAATAAAGCCAAAAGGAATCCAAATTCCATTGCAGAGAGTAGAGCAAGAAGAGGATGGTCGTTTCCGCTCGAGAAAAGACTTTGCAGCAGTGCTGAAAACTGCGGGTCTTGATCGTATCAAGGAGAACCACACCATGAAATTTCACCTAAAATCACGTATCCTCCGTGCTGGGGCATTCCGGATAGGCTGCGCGACCGCTATCGTCGGCGCCGTTGCCTTCGGCGCATCGCTGGCGGCTTACGGACAGGCCGAATCCGGTCGCGTCGTCGGCACGGTTACAGATGCTACCGGCGCGGCCATTCCGCAGGCAAGCGTTACGCTTCTCAATCGAACCACCGGCCTGAAGCTGACCGGCAGCTCAAGCGGCAGTGGCGAGCTGAACATTCCCGCGGTGCCGGCCGGTGACTACGTCGCAACCGTAACCGCACCCGGCTTCCAATCGCAAACGCAGGCGCTTACGATCCGGGTCACGACCACCCAGACGCTGCTCTTTTCCCTCAAGGCTGGCGAACAAACAACCACGGTCGAAGTGACCGATGCCGCCGCCCTGGTCAACACCACGGACCCCACCCTGGGTGAAACGATCGAAGAAAAGCAGATCACCGAATTGCCTCTCAACAGCCGTAACGCGATCAGCCTTGCCCTGCTGACGCCCGGCGTCACCACCGGAGCCACCGGCGAACAGGGTCAGGACCCGGCCGGCCGCTTCGGCAATGTTGGCGGAGCCGTCCTTTCCGTCAACGGAACGCGACCGCAAGCGAATAACTTCCTTCTCGACGGCGTCGACAACAACGACAGCCTCCAGAACGTCATCCTCTTCTTTCCTCCTGTCGACGCGACGCAGGAATTCAAGGTCGACACCAGCGTAGCCCCGGCGCAATATGGCCGTGCGGGTGGCGCTCTGGTGATCAGCACCATCAAATCCGGTACCAACAATCTGCATGGGTCCGCGTTTGAGTTCTACCGCAGCAACAAGTTTGCGGCTAACCCGAACTACGAGTTTCCCTATAACGATCTGCCGGCCGGGCCCAAGTCGACCTACAACCAGAGTCAGTTTGGCGGTTCCGCCGGGCTGCCCATCATCAAGGACAAGCTCTTCATTTTTGGAGATTACCAGGGCACCCGTATTCAGCAGCCGGTCGGTAG
>CALMON010000070.1 GCA_937871785.1 uncultured Granulicella sp. | reverse complement strand
CCAGCGTCAGCTCTACGACATGATCTGGAAACGTGCGGTCGCCTCGCAACTCGCGGACGCCGAGTACAGCGTCACCAAGTTGCGACTGACCTCGAAGAGCGGTTCGGACAGCTTCAACTTCAACGCCACAGGCCGGGTTCTCACCAGCCAGGGATGGCGCATGCTTACCCCGAGAGACGCGGCAGAAGACGCCGAGGAACCAGACGACAGCGACAGCAGTGTCGCGGGCGGTGCCGTGCCGGCCCTGCCGATCGACTCGACTGTCACGGCCTCCAGTGCTCGCGTCACAGACAAACAGACGAAATCTCCCAACTCCTACACCCAGGCAAGCCTCATCAAGAAGCTCGAAACCGAAGGCATAGGCAGACCCTCCACATACCCGGAGACGCTCAAGAAAATCATCGTCACACGGAAGTATGTCGACGAAGCGAAACGCCAACTTGCGCCGACGGAACTCGGCAAACTGCTTGCGGCTTCTCTCATTGGGAACTTCTCTTTCGCCGACTACGCCTACACGCGCGACCTCGAAGAACATCTGGACAACATTGCCACCGGCAAGGCCTCCTACGCTCAGGTGCTCTCAAACCTTGACTCGAAGCTCAACAGCGAGATCGAAGCTCTGCACCTGACGCCGCAACCGGAGGGCGCCGGTGCACATGCAGCTCAGGCGCCGAAAGCCGAACAGCCCGGCTACCCGTGCCCAAAATGCAAGGAGGGCACCGTACGCAAACCGCATGGCCAGGAGTTCTACGGCTGCAGTCGCTACAAGGATGGCTGCACGTACAGGGTCGGCACCCGGATAGCCGGCAAACTCATAACCGACAACCAGGCCGCGATCCTCATCACCAAGGGCAGAGTCGGCCCCCTAAAGGGCTTTACTTCCAAGGCTGGCAAGCCGTTCGAAGCTGTCCTGATATGCACCCTTGAGACGGATTGGAAGACCGTCTTCGATTTCGCAAAGGACAAGTAAACGCAGCGGCACAGCCGACGCCGATCAATCGAGAATGTTCGCAGGGGGACACGTGCAGCGAATATAGCGGAGATGTTTGCGGACCCGTCTGAAGGTATGGTGTCGATGTCAAGCCCCTCAACGAGTCGAGTGGCGACTTCGACCTTGAATGCGAGTTATGAGGACCTAGTGTGCCTCCCAGCCCCTCGACAGAGGCTAGGCAGAGAAGCAATCCGCAAGCACTCAACAGCAAAAGCGGCTCGGGCCCCTCAGCGAATCAATGCTTCATCCGACACCCTCTTCCTCCTTAGATTCGCCCATTGCACCAGCTCATGGAGTGCTGGGCGGAGTGCCTGCCCCAGGTCCGTCAGACTGTACTCCACTCTTGGAGGCACCTGCGGATAGATGGTGCGCTTTACAATCCCATTTCGTTCGAGATCGCGCAGTTGCTGGATAAGCATCTTCTGTGAAGCCAAAGGGATCGCACGCTCGAGCTCTGAAAAGCGCAGCATTGCCTTATCAAAAAGATGGAAGAGGATCATCATCTTCCACCGCCCCTCTATGAGTTTGAAAGCTTCTTCAGCTGCGTCACCCGACCAGTCCTCTTTCGTGTGCCCACGCGGTTCCTCTACCTTACTTTCTGGTGGGTACCCTACCTTTTCGTGCGTTCTTGCCATATCTTCAGATTACTCCTAGTCTCAAGGGTACGCACGCATTCTGCTGAAGCCTCGCAGGCACGTCACTCTCCATGCACGCAACTGCACTTTTCCACCCAGGAGCTTCATGAATACGTTTGTAACCGCAGGTAAGAACCAACCAAATGATACGCACGCTAACCGTCGGAGTTTCCTCAAAGGTGCAACCGCTGCCGGCTTGGGCCTTACGGGCCTGGCGCTGTCGTCCACTGCCACCAGCTTCGCGCAGGATACCCCAACGATCAGTACGGATCCCGGGGCTCACATGATGAACCCCAGTAATGTGAAAGAGTTTGGGATGGCCGTCATTGGCCGCGCAGAGCTTTCGCTGGTGACCAGCAAGATCGCGGTCGACCGCGCATCCAAGGCCGACGCCAAGGAATTCGCCGGCTTTGAACTGACCGAAGCGATCGCCGTGACAACCGTGCTTAAGGACCTTGGCACGCCGATCCCAACCATGACGGCGAAAGCCAAAGCAACGCTGGAAAAGATCAAGAACGCTCCTGCCGGTCCTGAGTTTGACAAGGCATACATCGCGGCTCAGCTGGAAAACCATGTAGAACTTCGGGATTTGACCGAGGCCTATCTCGGACACCCGGCTCCGCCGAAAAGCAACATGGCAGAAAGCCAGGGACGGCATCTCGGAACGCTGTCGCTCGCCACATTCAAGGAGCACGTAGCAATCACGCAGCGGATCTCGCAAGAACTCCAAGCTGGCGCGTAATACGACGCCGGTGCTCTTAGCATATGCTCCGAGCACCGGCGACTTTATGGGATTAGCTCTCTACTAAGGACCGCAACCCTACCGAACGCAAGCCATATTTGCAGTAAGTTGGGTCGGTAATGAGAAACGCCGTTCACACCATTTGAGTACAGTGAGGCGTCTCTGCATCGGCAGCTTCTCACTTGCGTCTGACCGTAAAGGCATCTTCGAAAGGGCTCGTAGCTGCCGGGTCAAGCCGCTACTTCTTTTGGAAAACTAGTGCTCCACGTTCCGATGGAGTCATGGCCGAGAGCCAAGCTTGCTGTTCGCCGCGCCGACGGAAAGCGGAGCAAGCACTGGCGTGGCTATACCAAGGACCTCCTGCAGTGTGTTGCTGGTGGCATTCGCAAACCACAGATTGCCCGAGCCATCTACGACCGGACCAACCAGCGTGCCGCTGATGACAGGGGCGTAGCCCGCTGCGGGCGAGATGGCCGTGCCGCTGGTCGTGGTTGCGCCCACCTGGTTTGCGGCGTTCACCGTCCAAAGCGTGTTGTTGCCGTCGATCGCCAGGCCCGTCGGCGCGCTGATCGTGCTCAGGCTCGTGGTGTAGGTGCAGGAGTTGGCGAACTCCACGAGTTTGCTTGTGTCATGGTCTGAAATCCATACGTTGTTGCCGCTGTCGATCACGATGCCGGTGCCCTGCGCGTAATTTGTGCCGACCCAGGAGGTGCCCGCACTGGTGGCACCGCCTCCGCTGACATTGGTGAGCTTTTGATTTTGCAGGCGAGCTCCGCTGGTCACTGTCGTGTCGTTCGAGGTCATCCAGAAGTACCCGTTCGTGTCGACGGCTGCTGCGTAGACGGGCTTGTTTGCGTACACTGTCTCGGTGAATTCGCCGCCCCCGGGATAGTAGAGGAAATCGACCGGCCGGACACCGGAGCCCTCGTTGTCGGTGCCGAGCGTGAATGTATTTCCGCTGCCATCGATCGCGAAGAACGGCTCAAACGCTGCGCTATAGGCAGACCAGTCGATGTAGCTGAGTTGCCCCGTTCCGGGCGCGTAGACGAGCTCGTCCTTCGACCCGTTGTCGTTGAACCAGATCCTGCCGGAAGGATCGACGGCGATGCCCAGGGGCGGCTTTATATAGGTGGCCTGGCTGAGGCTCGCTG
>CALMON010000069.1:15302-20494 GCA_937871785.1 uncultured Granulicella sp. | reverse complement strand
GCTGCGCCAGGCCCGCAACCTGGCCGGGGAGCCGTTCGAAGTAAAAACCTTGCCAATGCCTTCCCCTGTGATCTTCGAAGGGCAGCGGCTGCCCGCGAGCTATGCGAATTTTTACATTGCGAACGGGCTGGTGCTGGTGCCGACGTTCAACGATCCCAACGACCGCATTGCGCTGAATACGCTGGCGGAATGCTTCCCGGACCGCACCGTGACGGGCATCCATTGCACCGACTTCATCTGGGGCCTGGGCGCGCTGCACTGCATGACACAACAGGAGCCCGCATGACCAACACAGACAAGGCGACCAAGCCATGGCCGCCACCACCCGATGCGGACTCGATTCAGGAGCTCGTCGCGACCGCCGATGTGGAAGGCTTTATCGCGGACGGCGCGCCCGCGGACGAGTACGAGACCGAGGCCGAGCAGGTGCTGATCGCGCTTGAAACCTGGACAACGGCCGAGATCACCGAGGCGCGTTTGCTGCCCGTGCTTGAAGAAATCTGGACCGCCGCGTTCGCGCTTGAGGACTCCACCCTGGCGACAAGAAGGCCGAAGTTGCGAGAGCTGGCTGGCCAGATTGCCCGGTTTTTCGGCCCGGAAGCGCAGCCGCAGGTGCGTGGGCTATGAGCGGCGACGCGGACGGTCGCGGCTTCCGCGAGCAGCTCGCGGACTACATTCGTCAGGAAGCCACGCCGCCCTACAAATTCGGTCATCAGCCGCGCGTGTACCGGTTGACTCGCGAGATCGCGGCAGCCCTCGAGCCTGCTCCTTTCTATGACGACGATGTCGTGTATGCGGCGGTGTACCTCCACGATCTCGGCGTATTTTTAGCGCATCGCCCGGGTGAACAGGCCGCGCTCGAAGCCTGGGATTCGGCGCGCTACGCATGCGAGCAGGCGCCGGAGTTGCTGCGGCGATTCGGTTTTCCTGAAGCGAAAGTTGCGGCGGTGGTCGAGTGCATCCGCGACCACCAGCCGAAGGACGACCCGCAACACTTCGAAGCCACGCTGATTCGCGACGCCGACATCCTGGAGCAGCTTGGCGCCGTCGCCGTGATGCGTACGGCGGCCAAGCTGGGCAGCGACACGCGTTTTGTACACATGGCCGACGCTCGCGACGCGCTGCGGCGCGCGCTCGATACGCTTCCGGACAGGATTCGCCTGGACGCCACCCGGGGGCTGGCGCTGGCGCGGGTCGAAGCACTGCGCGAGTTCCTTTGGGCGCTGGAAGCGGAAGCCGGGGACGACCTTGGGTGAACGTGTCAGCCGCGCGACGGCGGTGCCGTGCTTTACACTCGTGCCCATGACCGAACCTTTGGCCTGCTTCCCCGCCGACCCGCTCGACGCCGACGAACTCTATATGCGGCTCGCCATGGCGGAAGCGCGCGCTGCCGAGTCCGCCGGCGAAGTGCCGGTAGGGGCAGTCGTCGTGAGCGCGGCAGGCGAGGTGCTGGGCCGCGCCCACAATGCGGTACTGCGCACGCATGACCCTACGGCCCATGCGGAAATCGTGGCGTTGCGCGAGGCGGGGCTGCGGCTCGGCAACTACCGCCTGAACGGGGCGACGCTGTACTGCACGCTGGAACCCTGCGCGATGTGCGCGGGAGCGATCCTGCACGCGAGGCTGCGGCGCGTGGTCTTTGCGGCTCGTGACCCCAAGGCCGGAGCCTGCGGGTCGGCGCTCGACGTGATGAACCACCCGGCGTTGAACCACCGCGCCGAGCTGACCGCCGGGGTGCTTGAAGAAGAGTGCAGTGCCATGTTGACGAACTTTTTTCGCAGGCGGCGGCTGAGTCAGCAGCGAGTCGTGCATCTGAATGTCGCAGACGCTGAAAAAGTGTAGCTGGGGTGCCGGCGCAACGCAGGGCTGTGTTGCGCCGGTCGATCGGGAGCGATACCGCAGCAGGATCGTGAGGGAATCAGCATGGCAGGTCGTTTTGACGGTAAGGTAGCGGTGATTACAGGATCGGCTTCAGGGATCGGGCAGTCTGTCGCAGAGCGGCTGGCGCAGGAAGGCGCGAACTGCGTCATCGACTACAACGGTCATCCCGAGCAGGCCGAGGCCGCACGCGTGAAGATCGTCAACGCCGGCGGCAAAGCCATTGTGTGCCAGGCGGATGTGACCAGTATTCCCGACACCACGCGGCTCATCGATGTGGCCTGGAGCGAGTTGGGCTCGTGCGACATCCTGGTGAACAATGCGGGTGTCGAAAAGGGTGCGGACTTTTGCGACGTGACCGAGGCCGACTACGACCTGGTGATGAACGTCAACCTGAAGGGCGCATTTTTTCTGACGCAAAGTTTTGTGCGCAAGCTGCGCGATGCCAAAAAGCCTGGCCGTGTGATCAATATTTCGAGCGTGCATGAAGACATGGTGTTCCCGCATTTCCAGAGCTATTGCGCATCGAAGGGCGGCATGAGGATGCTGATGCGCGACCTTGCCATGGAGCTTGGTCCGCTGGGAATTACGGTGAACAACGTCGCCCCGGGGGCTGTTGCCACGCCCATCAACAAGCACCTGCTGGAAACGCCTGCGCTGCTCGACCCGCTGCTACGGAACATCCCGCTCGGCCGCATGGGCACTCCCGAAGAAGTAGCGGGTCTGGTGGCCTACCTGGCGTCCGATGAGGCGTCCTATGTCACTGGATCAACGTATGTCATCGATGGCGGGCTGATGCGCAACTACAAGGAGCAGTGAGGCTCCATCGAACGCATGAAGCGCTCCAGCTAACGGCAGCTTGTCACAAATGCGGAACGACGAACCACCCACTGGTTTGGGCATGGAAAGCTTCCTGGAAGCGGCTTAGGCCGTGCAGGATGCGTCAAGCTTCCGCCTTCGGCAACGGTCTAGAAGCGGTAAGTCGAAATTTTGTAGCGCATCGGCGACAATGGAAGCATGGAACTTCAGGTTTACTCCGCCGATTGGTGCCGCGACTGCAAAGTGGCAAAACACTGGCTCGCCAAACACGCCATACCCTACACGGAAGTCAATATCGAAACGACCCCAGGTGCCGCCGACACGCTGGTCAAGGCGACGGGCAAGCGGGCGATTCCGCAGTTCGTGATCGACGGAAAGTGGGTGCAGCCGTATCGTCCCGGACGCGGGTTTCTATTTACGGAAATGGCAGAGCTGTTCGGAGTGTCCGACTAGACCGCGCCTCGTGGCGGAAGCGTTCCGAGTCATACTGTGTGACGGACAGAGAACGGCTGCTGCAGGACTTTAGGCCTGTTACGACAGAGTTCCGAGGCTGAAGCTCGATGCGATCGCTATATCGATTTCTCCGGGCTTACGCCCGGACTGTTCCCCCCGAGCAAGAAGCAGGGAGCACTCAGCCATTCTCAACAGGCTTTGCCGATTGGTGCTCCGGCTCCGCGGCGATCACCGCTGGTTCGGCTGCGCTGAATGGCCAGTGCATCCGCAGAACGCGATTGCGTGCCGTGTCGCGCAGCGTTTCGCGGCTGCGGGCGACCAGCAGGTCTTCGATCGTGATGATTCCCGTAAATTTTCCCTCGCTGTCGACAACCGGGTAATGCGTCAGCTTGGATTCGGCCATGACATCGGCGACAAGGCGCAAAGGCTCTCCCGGGGAAACCGTTTCGGGATTCCGGTTGCCGTCGTCAACAAGGCAAATAGTCTGGTCCGCGGCGACGGCGGACTTCATCATCTGCGTGCGCGTCAGCAGCGCCGCGAGTGTACCGTCGCCATCGAGGATCGGGAAGATACGCTGCCAGTGCGACCACGCTTCGCCATCGCGGTCGTTCATCTTGGCCAGCCATTGCGCCGCGTCCGCACGGGTGGCCGAGGTGGGCAGGGCGAACACGCTGGTGTGCATGGCCTGCTGGACCAGCACGGTTTCCAGCGGATCGACCCCATATTCCCGTGTCAGGTGCAGCCCGCGGCGGCTTAGCCCTTCGGTCAGCAACGAGCGCGGCTGCAGCAACACGCTGACGCCGTAGGAACCCATGGTCGCCAGCAGCACGGGCAGCAGCATACCGGCGTTGTGGGTAAGCTCCAGCGACAACATTGCGGATGTCAACGGCGCACCGAGCGCTGCCGAAAGCAGCGCCGTCATGCCGACCAGCGCCCACGCACCCGTGTTCATGATGGGCATGGAGTGGCCGATTGCCGCTCCCAGCGCGGCGCCGATCATCAGCAGCGGTGCGAGCACGCCGCCAGCGGTGTTTGACCCGAGCGAAATGACCCAGATGACCGCTTTGACCAGCAATACCCCGAGCAGCAGGTGCCACGCGCCATCGCCCGAAAGTAGCTGCGTGATGACGCTGTAGCCGACGCCCAGGGCCTGCGGGAACAGGAGACCGCCAAGGCCGACCACCACGCCTCCCAGGGGCGGGTACCACATCCAGTGAATGGGAATTCTTTCAAAGAGCGACTCCGTCACGTGGATGGCGCGACTGAGGAAAACGGCCACGAACGCCGCCACGATACCGATCAAAAGCGCGCCGAGCATCACCGCGTGGTGCAGCGGAACTCCCGTAGGGTCCATGGCGAAAAGCGGCCCTGAGCCCATGCCCGGCAGCAGCCGTCGGGCGACGCCCGCAGTGATGCAGGCGACCGCAACCGGAACCAGGCTGCGGGGGCGCCACTCAAAAAGCAGGATTTCCACAGCCAGCAGGACGGCGCTCATCGGGCAATTGAACGTCGCGGTCATACCGGCGACGGCACCCGACACCATCAGCACGGTGCGTTCGGAGTCTGTCATCGGCAGCAGTTGGCCGAGCACCGAACCGATAGCGCCGCCGGTAATGATGACCGGGCCTTCCGCGCCGAAAGGGCCTCCGGAGCCGATGGACACGGCGGTGGCGATGGGCTTCAGAATGGCGACGCGCGGCTGGACTTTGCCACCGTTGAAGACGATGGTTTCCACAGCCTCCGGCATACCGTGGCCACGCACCTTGGGCGACAGATAGCGTGCGATCAGGCCGACCAGCAGACCGCCAAGCACCGGCATCAGCGGCGTCCACCAGTGCAGGCCGCCCTGCCAGGGGTCGACTTCGTGGAAGCTCCAGCGGTGCAGGTAAAACAGGTTGGTGGCGAGCGCGATCAGCTCCAGCAGCAGCCAGGCGGCAATCGCCGCCGCAAACCCGAGCGCGGAAGCCAGCAGGCTGACGTACAGGATGCGGCTGCTGACGGAATAATCGCGAAGCGTTGCCGGCGCGGTTCGACTCACTCGG
>CALMON010000069.1:0-15202 GCA_937871785.1 uncultured Granulicella sp. | reverse complement strand
GCGTCTGGACACGCGTCTGGGCCGACGCCAGCAGAGACTGGAGCGCGGCGGCCAGATGATGGCCACGCTCGTCGAGTTCGGCAAGGTGCTGCGCGACCAGCGAATGGAGCACGGCGCAGCCTTTAGCGGTCAATTCGATCAGCGATCGGCGAAGGTCCGTCGCGTCGGTAGCGCGGCGCACCAGACCCGCGCGCTCGGCGCGGTCAACCAGCTCGACAGTGCTGTTATGTCGCAAAATCATACGCTCGGCAAGATAGGTGATGGACGCTTTCTGGCCTGCGGGAAGGGCTTCGATAACCTGCATCAACTGGTACTGCTGCGTCGCCACACCCGCGGACTCACTAACGGCTTCGCTGAAACTGAGGAACCGGCGAAGCTGATAGCGAAACTCCGCAAGCTCTTCAAGGCGAACCATAGTTGAGGCGGAACGATCTGAACTGTCGGGAGCCATACACTCAGTCTATCGCTTTCCGATAGAACCGATGCACGAAATACATCGGAAACACACCGATGATGGGGCTATAAACATTTCCGCCCGCCCCATACACTGGGTAGAAGCGGACGGCGAAAGCTTCCGCCGCAACGGAGGTCTTTCGCTTGATCGCTCGCTACACCCGGCCGGACATGGGCCGCATCTGGTCTGAAGATACGAAATACAGCAACTGGCTGCGTGTAGAGCTGGCCGCGACCGACGTGCTGGCGCGAGCAGGGGTGGTTCCCGCCGAAGCCGCGACGGCCATGCGCGCCCGGGCCTCGTTTACGGTCGAGCGCATCCACGCCATCGAAGAAGAAACACGGCACGACGTGCTGGCCTTTACGCAAGCCGTCGCGGAACAGGTGGGCCCGGAGGCCCGGTGGTTGCACTATGGTTTGACCTCCACCGATGTAGTGGACACCGCGCAGGCGCTGGCCTTTGTGCAGGCTTCGGCAATTATCCGCGACGGCATCGTGCGCCTGATGGACGTGCTGCGCCGGCGCGCCATGGAGTTCCGCCATACCCCCGCCGTCGGCCGCACCCACGGCGTTCACGCGGAGCCAACCACGTTTGGGCTAAAGCTGCTGCTGTGGTTTGCCGAGATGCGACGCAACCTGCAGCGCTTCGACGCTGCCGCCGAAGACCTGCGCGTGGGTAAGATTTCGGGGGCCGTTGGAAGCTTCGGGCACCTGCTGCCGGAGCACGAGGAAGCCATCTGCGCTGACCTTGGGCTGCGCGTGGCAGAGGTGTCGACGCAGGTGCTGCAACGCGACCGGCATGCCGCCTATATCGGCACGCTGGCGGTGATGTGCTCCACGCTCGACAAGATCGCGACGGAAGTTCGGCACCTGCAGCGCACCGAGGTGCGTGAGGCCGAGGAGTTTTTTTCGGCCAGGCAAAAGGGGTCGAGCGCGATGCCGCACAAGCGCAACCCGATTACGAGCGAGCAAATCTGCGGGCTCGCGCGGGTGGTGCGGGGCAACTCGCAGGTGGCGCTCGAGGACGTGGCGCTGTGGCATGAACGCGACATTTCGCACTCGTCGGCGGAGCGCGTGATCCTGCCCGACACCTGCATTCTGGCCGATTACCTGCTGCAGAAAACGGCGACCCTGATCGAGAAGCTGATGGTCTACCCGGACCGGATGCTACGCAACCTGGAGCTGACGGGCGGCCTGGTGTTCAGCGGGCAGTTGCTGCTGGAGCTCGCCGCCGCCGGCATGAGCCGCGAAGACGCGTATCGCCTGGTGCAAACGCACGCCATGCGCGCCTGGAATGGCGAGTCCGGCGGCCTGAGCTTTCGCGACCTCGTGCGCGCCGACCCGGCGATCGCGAAGCTGCTTTCCCCGGCCACCCTGGACGATGTGTTCGAGTACAAGCGCCAGCTACGCAATGTGGACGCGGTGTTCGCCCGTGTTCTGGGGGCGGAGGCCTAAGCGCCATGGCTCGGACCGACGCCGAGCTGGTGCAACTGGCTGACGCCGCGCTAGGCGACGCCTACACCCGCGCCGGCACCTGGATGGCGTGCCGCCCCGGGTGCCACCAGTGCTGTATCGGGGTTTTTCCCATCTCGACGCTTGATGCCGATCGACTGCGGCGTGGCTTGGCCGCCGCGGCACCGAGCGTGAGGGCAGCGGTGCGGGCGAGGGCTGCCGAGGCCTGGGGCCGGCTGCGGCCGAATTTTCCCGGCGATGCGGCGACCGGAAAGCTGTTTACCGAGGAAGGCCACGCCGAGGCGTTTGAGGAATTCGCCAACAATGAGCCTTGCCCGGTGCTCGACCCGACAACCGGGACTTGCAGCCTGTACGCGGCGCGGCCGATACCCTGCCGCACCTTTGGGCCGCCCATGCCCAACGACGAAGGCGGGTTGGGCGTGTGCGAGCTCTGCTTTGTGGGCGCGTCCGAAGAGGAAGTGGCGCGCTGCGCCGTGGATGCGACGTTTCTGGAAGCAGAGGAGGCGGCAGTGGCAGACTTCGAGGCGGGTGACGCTGTTCACGGGCCTACGCTGATTGCGTTTGCGCTGGCCGAGGAGAGCTAGACCGATTTGCGTACAGGTGTAGCTCTTGCATTCAGGGCTGAAGGCGCGACACAGAAGGGAGCAACCCACATCGGGAGGTAAGTGGGTCTAATACTGCGGATCGTCCGGCCCGGTGCTTTGGGTAGCCATCGCTGTTGTAACAAATGTTGCAGGCACAACCTTTGCCGTCTTCACGGGGTCGACTGCCGCAGGCAAGGCGTCCGGCGGCGGTGTAGCAGCGGCAAGCTCCAGCGCTCTCACAGAAAGCACAGGAGCATCCTTGGGCAGCGCAAACCTGCCCGTGCTCATATAACCGGCAAGCACGCCTGCGGCGGCGTAGGGCTCGACGACCGTGATCGGCAGGATGTACCGCTTGCTTTTGAGCACCGACTCCAACAGGCTCTTGTTCACATGGCTACGCGGCAGCGAGCCCGCTACCTGGGGAACGACGAAAAAGGTCAGGTCGGCCTCGGGATGCTTGGCGCCGTACCGGGTCAGACTGCGCGCCACCTGCTTTGGAGACGTCATGCCAAGATCGGCGATGTAGTTGCGGCGGACCGCGTGCGGGTAGAAGCGGTTTACAGTGACGCGGGAAAAGTCCGCGCAGTTGTGAAACATGCCGTTAAAACGGTCGACATTGCGCCGGTCGTTGAAGGTTTCGATCAGGCTGGCATCCTGCAGCGAGTTCGTTTTGACCTCAAAGCCATACAGCTCGCGATCGTAGGCAGAGCCCGCAAGCTGATACCAGTTACCGTCGGGCGCAGAGCCGTCGGCACGGTCGGGAGCGATGGCTTCGAGGTGCGCGCGGCGATACGCGTCACGCAGCCGGGCTTCCGTGTCCTTGTCTATCGAATCCGGAAGTTGGCTCGGAGAATCGACTGCATACAGGTAGGCCACCAGGGGCATGGCGAGCCAGTCGTAGCCGCCCACCGCCTTGTACCGGCTGACCACAACGCCGAGTTCCCCCGGGCCGCAGGGGCGAAGCTGCGTCAGGCTGGCGGCACACACGTGGTCGAGGTAAATGGCGGAATGCCCGGCGGGGTTCATGCCGGCCCCACTGCCGTACGGCTGCTCCAGAAGCACGGCGACCGAGGCGGAAACGGGCGCGGGACAACACAGGGCAAGCACGCTCCATAGCAGACACACTGTGAAGGCGCGGTGCGAACACCGCTGGCTAGGCCGCTTCAACATCATGAGCTCTCCAATCGCCATTGTGAACCGTGCGTCGTAAAGCGTACCATCGGGAATCGCGCCATCGGGAACCGCACCATCGTGAACGATGCTTACGCAGACGCAGACCCTGTTGGTTGTTTAGACAATCAAACTACAGATTTGTTGTGGAAGCAAGGCAATTCACGGCGATGCGTTTCCCCAGCCCTTCCCGCCGGATCGCGGAGCGATAATCAAAGGAATGGAAGCGAACCGAAAGCCGTGGACGATCACGCTCGCCGTCACCGGAGCCAGCGGCTCCGTATACGCGACCGAAATGCTGCGCGCGCTTAATACAGACGAGCGTGTGGGCCATGTAGATTTGGTCGTTTCGCCGAGCGCAATGCGCGTGCTGGCCGAAGAAGGCGAGCTTCGCGGACGAACCGAAGTATTGGAACGCCTGCTTGGCGCGGCTACGGGAGAAGTCGGGCCAACGGGCGCACCCTCGGGGAAGATCCGGCTGCTGGAGCATCACGACATCGGCGCGGCGATCGCCAGCGGGTCGTACCCTTCGGACGCGATGGTGGTGCTTCCCTGCTCTATGGGCACGCTGGCGGGGGTGGCGCATGGTATGGCCGGCAACCTGATTGAGCGGGCCGCCGATGTGTGCCTCAAAGAACGGCGCAAGCTGGTATTGTGCGTGCGCGAAACGCCGCTGAACCTCATCCACCTGCGCAACATGACGGCGGTCACTGAAGCCGGAGCGGTGGTGTTTCCGTGCATTCCGACGCTCTACAACGCCCCCGAAGATACCCACGCCATGGCGAGGAACTTCGTCCAGCGCGTGCTGCTGCACCTGGGCCTGCCGCAGGCGGGAGCGTATGAGTGGGGCGTGAGTTCGAAGGAGTGACCGAAAGCGGCGCAGAACGGGTACAGATCAGTTTGCCGGCCTCCGTTGTGAGTGGCAGTAGCGCCTTTACCTCAGTGGCTTACCGTATTCTTCGCCGTACACCGTTCTCGACATAGCAAAACGGCCGCCATAAAACTTGTCCGCTCCCTGCAGATGGCCGATGGCGAGCAGGGCTACCGGGGTGTAGCTCAAGGGCAGGCGCAGCGTTTCCGTCACCTTTGCTTGCTCAAAGCCTTCCAGCACGGCCGTATCGTAATGAAGGCACTCCGCCATCAGCATCATGGATGTGAACGCAATCATCACCTGCTTGTTTAGCCAGCACGCCATCTTCTCCTCGTCGAAGCCGGAAAGGTAGGCAGGAACGCTTTTTTCAGCGGCCGCGGCGTAGGACTCCGCCATGCCGCCTTCGCGGCCGAGCCGCAGCATCTCATCGAGGTCCGTGCGCCAGCCGTCGCGGTCGCCGCAGGCGACAATGACGCAGGAAGCCTCGCCGACCTTCGCCTGGTTGTAGCTGGCAGAGCGCAGCTTGCGCAGGTTGTCCGGCTGCTGCACCACGATGAAGCGCCACGGCTGCATATTGTAGCCGCTGGGGGCCTGCAGGCCGGCGTCGAGAATCTGGCGCAGGTCGCTTGACGGCATAGGTTCGCCGTCGAAACTCGGCGTGGAGCGGCGCTCGCGGATGGCCTGCGAAAGCGGTTTCGGCGTGGAAATCGGCATGGCGGCGGTCCCTCGAAAACGGTACGGCAAGTGGTTCAAGGTGCGTCAGGGCAGGGCAACGTACGTCAGTGAAGGTCAGACATACGGTATTCGGTGGCGAACGGCGGCGCCCCGGCGGCTTCGGCATACACCCAGACACCGGTGAACGCGGAACGCACCTCTGGATGCGCGTCGACGAACGCCGTGGCAGCGGCAAGGTTGCGCGGCGTGGCCGATTTCGGCTCGCCGATAGAGTCGACGCGGAGATGGAGGATGATGTTGAGGCGCGAGCCGTCGTCGGAAGGGTCGGCGGTGAGGCTCGTAAAGTGGAACTCGCCCGCCGGGCCGGTCAGGACAAGAGGAGTTTCCGCGCTGACTCCAGAAGAAAGCTCGGGCGGCGCGGCGCTGTGCTGCTCGGTACGCAGCTTATCGAGATTGCTGCTGGTAACGAAGTTGGCGGGGCGTAGCAGGGCGTCCGCTTCGCTGTATTCCAACCACGACGCCCAGGGGTGCTTCGCCGTGTTGGCGGCGCGGGCGGCGTTCCAATACCACAGGCCGTCATGGGAGACCGCCGTTCGTGGGTGGGGGTAGAAACCCGCCATCTGCCACTTGCCTGCGGTGTCGCGCAGTAAAAACGACAGCAGCCAGGGTCGTGCGCCGCCGGTCGCCTCTACAGTAACGAAGGCGTAGCTTCCGGGGGGTAGGCCGGGCACGGAGAAGTCCGTTTCGGACGGTAAACCCGCGAGCGGACAACTGAACTCGACGTTGCCGGGAGTGCCGGGCTTTACGGAGCTCGCGTCAAGCGCGTAGACCGACGTGACGGCGAGAGCTTCGCCGCCGACGCGCGTGGCTGTCGAATGGATGAGGAACTCGCTCCCGCTGAAGTCGGACGCGTATTCGGCGACCGTGCTCGAGCGGACGCGAGCGGCGTCGCCAGCCTGAACAGCGGTGGCCAGCGACAGGCCCGCGCTCACAATCGTGTCGCGCAGAGCGGGAGTGAGGCGCGCCTGCGTGGTGCAGGTTTGCGCAAGAAACCGGGGAGCGGCAGCGGTCAGAAGAAGACCGGCCGCAAAGACATTCCGAAACGAAAGGGGGCCGAAAAGGCGCATGGGGACCGCGTTTCTCCTGCTGCAATGAGCCGAACCGACAGATTGGAGCTCTTCGCCAGAATACGGACGGGCTGGCCCGGCGTCTAGTCGGACGCGCTGGCGAGACGACTTGCCCGAAAAGTTGGCCCGCGGACGCTACCTTCTGGCGGCAATCGCCGTCCCATGTGCATGACGTGCGGACGTGCGGAAGTCGGTCGGTTTCGCTGTGCCGCGGTGTGCGCCGCGATGTGGGGGGCCGCCTGCGTGGGCGCCGGCCATGCGCAAACGACCCTGCCACCAACAGCTCCTACTCAGGAAAACCCCGTAGCTCCGCTCAACGGGACCGCCGCGGCCGCCCCCGTCACACCCAAGCATCCCCATCGCGCCGATGTCCGCTACGCTTCCGGGTTGCTGTCAATCAACGCAAACGATTCTTCGCTGAATTCGATTCTGCGCGAAGTGAGCAAGCAAACCGGCATGAAAATTACGGGAGGGGTTCAGGAAGAGCGGGTGTTCGGCCACTACGGTCCGGCCGAGCCTGCGGAAATCCTGATCACGCTGCTCGACGGCACCGGCACAAATGTGCTGCTGCGGCAGACCGAAGCCGACGCTCCCCTGGAGCTTGTCCTGACGCCGCGTAACGGCGGCGCTACCCCGCCGAACCCCAGCGCTGCAGGTTTGGATGATGCAGAACCGGAGCCCGCCGAAGCGCCACCGCCACAGATTTCGACGCCGGATGTCATTACGCAACGCGTACTGGCCGCCGAGCAGGCAGCCGCTCAGGCCCGCGCCGCACAGGACCAAGCTGCGGCCCAGGCTGCCCGGTCGGCAACCGCAACGACCGGGCTGCAAAACACTGTGCCTCCCGTACAGAGCGGACCGCCGCAGTCCAGCACTTCCGCCGTGCCGAGCATTCCACTGCCGGCCAACAACATCAATGGGAGCTCCGCCAACGTGACGCCGACCGCCTCGCAGATCCCTACGACGGATTCGGTGCCATTGGATACCCTGGCAACGCCCAGCACGACCCCGCCGAGCACGGGGATCGTGGATACGCCCAACCCCGCGAACAATGGCGTGGTGAACCCCATCCAGCAAAACGCAGCGGCGATCGGTGCGGCCTCGAATGCCGGCCAGCCCACGGCGGCGCCGGCACCGGATTCCAGCCTGCCCGCGGGAGCGAAAACCCCGCAGGAGATTTTCGAGCAGTTACAAAAAATGCGACAGCAGCAGCAGCAACCCGGCTCCACCACGCCGCAGTAGCCTTTTATGCGGCGGGCAGCGCCACGGAGGTCTGCGGAGCGATGCGCGCGGCCGCTTCTTGCCTGCGGCGGGCGACGTGCTGCGACTGCACGCGAAACACCCGGAACATGGTGTGGCATAACCCATACGCCACCAGGACGCCGAAGGCGAGCGACGCCAGAACCGAGCAGATCAACAAAATGGTTGCCATCGAAAATCACTCCAGGGCAGAACCTCGCTTGGTTCCCGCGCCCTTACGATTCTGACCGAAAGCCGTTCCGGCGGAAGTGGAAATCCGTGAAAAGCTGTTGCCGAATGTGGCACCTGCCGGAAGCTGTCCCAAACTGACCCTTCGTCTCCGTCGGCCCCTGTCGTTTGCAATCCTGTTCCCCGCCTCTTGTTCCCTGTATCCTAGAGATTCGGCCACGAGGGCCCGTTCGACGCATGAGCATTACGCACATCACAGTCCGCGGCGCGCGCCAACACAACCTGCGCAATGTGTCGGTCGCCATCCCCCGCAACACGCTCACCGTCGTGACGGGGCTTTCGGGTTCCGGTAAAAGCTCTCTGGCGTTCGACACGATCTATGCCGAAGGTCAGCGCCGCTACGTCGAGACGCTTTCGGCCTACGCGCGGCAGTTTCTGGACCAGATGGAGCGGCCCGACGTGGACGCCATCGACGGCCTTTCCCCGGCAATTTCCATCGAGCAGAAGACGACCTCGCGGAGCCCACGCTCGACGGTCGGCACGATCACTGAAATTTACGATTACCTGCGCCTGCTCTACGCCAGCGTCGGCCAGCCGCATTGCCCGAACTGCCACCGTCCAATTTCCAGACAATCTGCGGAGCAGATCGTGGCCCAGATCGTCGACCGCAACGCCCATTCTCCCGGCGAGCGCATTACCGTGCTCGCACCCATCGTGCGCGGCCGCAAAGGCGAGTTCCGCGAAGAGCTCGAAGCGCTCGACAAGAAGGGCTACCGCGTTCGGATCGACGGTGAAATGACCGAGGTCGAGGAAGGAATGCGGCTCGATAAGAAGCGTAATCACACGCTCGAAGCGATCGTCGACCGTGTCATTTTAAAGCCGCTAGAACCGGCAGCGGCGGATCGGGGGACGGACTCGGCCGCTTCACCGGAAGAGGGCTCGCTCACCTCTGCCGAGATACCCGCTGCCTCGCCGCTGTACGACACAAAACGCCTGATGAACGCCGTCACCACGGCGCTGCAACTGGCGAACGGGTTGATTCTAATCGGCCTGCAAAGCCCGGGCGGCGTATACGAGGAAACCCTCTACAGCTCGTCGATGGCCTGCCCGGACTGCGGCATCAACGTGCCCAAGCTGGAGCCGCGCAGCTTTTCGTTCAACTCGAACTACGGCGCCTGCCCGGAATGCAACGGGCTCGGCAGCATCTACGATTTCGACCCGGCGAAGACCATTACCGACTGGTCGAAGCCGCTGCTCGACGGCGCCATGGGACCGGGCGGCACGTCGCAATACCTGCTGCGGTTGATCAAGCTGGCGGCGGAAAAATATAAGATCAACCTGAAGCAGCCGTTTTCCGCGCTCGGCAAGGAGCACCAGGACTTGCTGCTCTACGGCCCTCCACGCGGCGACGGCGGACGCACGGGCTTTTACGGCATCTTCCGCTACCTGCGCGACAACCTGGACGAAACGAAGTCCGAAGGCTACCGCGACTACATGATGCAGTTCATGTCGGCCAGTGAGTGCCCGCGGTGCCACGGCAAACGGCTGCGACCGGAGTCGCTGGCGGTGACCATCCCGTTGGCGGACGCGGTGCTGCATCCGCCGGTGAACAAGGAAGACTCCGACACCGAAGCGACGACGGCCCCGAATGCCCGGCGCAACGCCTCCATCGCCGACTTCACGGCGCTATCTCTCGAGCGCGCTCTGCTGGGCGCGCAGTCGATGCACTTCACCGGACGCGAGCGCCTGATCGCCGATCGGCTGCAGCGTGAAATTATCGAGCGGCTCGAATTTCTGAACGCCGTCGGTCTCGGCTACCTGTCACTGGAGCGCTCAGCGGCGACGCTTTCGGGTGGCGAAGGCCAGCGCATCCGGCTGGCGACGCAGATCGGCTCCAAACTGCGCGGCGTTCTGTACGTGCTCGATGAGCCGAGTATCGGCCTGCATCAGCGCGACAACATGCGCTTGATCGCGGCGCTTGAAGACCTGCGCGATCTTGGCAACACGGTGCTGGTCGTCGAGCACGACGAAGACACCATGCGCAAGGCCGACTACATCCTCGATATCGGCCCCGGAGCTGGTAAGAACGGCGGCCAGATCATGGCGTCGGGAACGCCCGCCGAGATCATGGCGAACCCGGCGTCAGTGACCGGGCAATACCTCGCGGGCAAAATCGAGGTTGTGACCCGTCCAGCACGTGCGCAAGCGGACGGAAGCTTCGACAAGGGTCCTCGCCCCGTCAGCGGCAACTGGATCTCGATCGAAGATGCGACCTCGCACAACCTGCAGCATGTCACCGCGCACATCCCGTTGAGCGTGATGACAGTCGTCACCGGGGTGAGCGGGTCGGGCAAGTCGTCGCTCATCAACGACATCCTGTACCGTGCACTGGCCAAGGAACTCTACGGCTCGCGCGAAGAACCTGGACGCCACAAAGCGATCCATGGCATCGGGCAGCTCGACAAAGTGATCCAGATCGATCAGTCGCCCATCGGACGGACGCCGCGCTCGAACCCCGCCACCTATACGGGCGTGTTCACCGCAATCCGCGACCTGTTCGCGATGCTGCCGGAGTCTCGCGAGCGCGGCTACAAGCCCGGGCGCTTCAGCTTCAACGTGCAGGGCGGCCGCTGCGAAGCCTGCCAGGGCGAAGGCCAGCGGCGCATCGAAATGAATTTCCTGCCCGACGTCTACGTGCTCTGCGAAATCTGCAACGGACGCCGCTACAACCAGGAAACGCTGGCCGTCAAGTTCAATGGCTACTCCATCGCCGACCTGCTCGACCTGCCGATAGAAGACGCCGTGCCGGTGCTTAAGGACATGCCGTCCATCCACCAGAAGCTCGCGACGCTGAACGATGTGGGGCTCGGGTACATCCATCTCGGGCAGTCCGCGACGACGCTTTCCGGCGGCGAAGCCCAGCGCATGAAGCTGGCGCGGGAGCTCTCGAAACGCCAGACCGGACGCACGCTGTACCTGCTCGACGAGCCGACGACGGGCCTGCATTTTGACGACGTCCGCAAGCTGCTCGAGGTGCTGCACCGGCTTACCGATCTCGGCAACACGGGCGTCATCATCGAGCACAATCTCGACATCATCCGCAACGCCGACTACCTGATCGACATGGGTCCCGAGGGTGGCGAGGGCGGCGGACGCATCGTCGCGCAGGGCGCGCCTGAAGCCGTCGCGCGCGTGGCGGAGTCACACACTGGCACGTTTCTGGCGCGCTACTACGAGCAGTCCGGTACCTTGACCGACGCCACGCATCTGCCGCCCATAGAGCTGCCCGACCTCGAAAAGAAGGCGCCGAAGCCGAAGTTTATCGCGCCTGAAAAGAAAACCGGCGTGCCGACCGCGTCCAAGGTGAA
This sequence comes from uncultured Granulicella sp., assembly GCA_937871785.1. GTDB lineage: Bacteria > Acidobacteriota > Terriglobia > Terriglobales > Acidobacteriaceae > Granulicella. Next base: position 4,053 of record CALMON010000069.1, on the reverse strand, counting down.
GCCTGAACCGACTGCTAGAAAGACGGCCGCAAAGAAGACGCCGGCGAAGAAGGCCGCCCGCAAATCGGCGCTCGCCGCGACCGCATAGACCCTATGAGTGACTTCCCCGTTCCCGAACCAGCCGCCGACGTTCCCGCCGATCTTTCCAGCGACGAGCCCCTCGACATCCAGCACGATACCGACCCCGCGCAGGATCACGGCGGGGGCTGGCGCATCCCCAATCTCGGCCACGCGCTAAGCTTTTTTTCGGTCGCGTTCCTTGCCCTGCAGCTTGGGCTGACGCTGGCGTTCGACGCGGCACACATCCCTGTTGAAGCCATGGGATCGCACCCGGGTATCGGACTTGCCGGCGAAGCGTTTGCCTGGGTGCTGGCCTTGCTGGTGTCGTCGTGGCTGTTTCCGCGGCAATGGCGGCGGCCGTTCCTGGATGGCCTCCAGTGGAACGCATCGATGCTGCGGCGGCGCTGGTACTGGGTCGTCGGCGCGGGTGTGCTGTTGAGCCTCGCGGCGCAGGGGGCCGAGCACTTTGTCAAGGTGCCGGATGAAGACGTCGTCGGCAAGCTCATGTCGACGCCGCATGGAGCCTGGCTGGTGACGCTGTTCGGCGTGGTGATCGCCCCGGTGATGGAGGAAACGGCCTTTCGCGGCTTTCTGATGCCCGCGCTCGCGACCATGTACGACTGGCTCTCGCTGGACCGAACCCCTGCCGGAGTGCAGCGTTGGGAAACGACGACCGGCAACACGACCAGCGGCCTGATGTTTGGCGCCATATTCTCGAGCATCCCGTTCGCGCTTTTCCACGCGGAGCAACTACGCGGCGCGTGGGGCGCGGTGGGGATCTTGTTCGGTTTGAGCCTGGCGCTGTCCTTCACCCGCGCCAGGACGCACTCCGTGGCCTGCTCAGCGGCTATGCATGCCGTGTACAACCTGTCGGGGTTTGCGGCGTTTTTTGTGGCGACCGGTGGATACCGGCACCTGGAAAAACTCTGAGATCGGGCCAGGCCGCTTTCATAGGGGTGCCGCACTGCGTCCAGATGAGACATCCAGGTGTGGCTCCCCCACAGACCTTGGGCAAAATGCTCGACACGGATCTCGACATCCAATGGCTTCCACGAGACGGCAGAGTTCAACATTTCGAGCGACACGTCGGCTGCTGTCACCCGTTCGATCCCTCCGACGACTCCGGCGCACAATGCATGAACATTAGGGGCGGCGGGTGGTCCAGGCTAACAGCGGAAGGATACGCCGCGAAAGCGAAGACTTCCCATTGCTACGTAACGCGACTGTGCGACGCGACATAGCGCGGTAGACTGGAAGCGACATGATTCCTACCCTCGAATGGACGCCTGAAGGCGTCAGCTTCCTCGATCAGACCAAACTTCCCCACGAAGAAACCTACATCCTCGCCACCGACTACAAGCAGGTCGCGACTGTGATCCGCGACATGATCGTGCGCGGGGCCATGGCCATCGGTGTTTCCGGAGCCATGGGCGTGGCGCTCGGCATTGAGCGCAGTACGGCTACCGATCTTGCAACTCTGAGTGCCGAAGTCGCCGAAATCTGCGAGCATCTTGCGGCCACACGGCCAACGGCCGTCAACCTGTTCTGGGGCATCGCGCAGGTGCGCGATCTGTACAACGAGCTTGCGGCGAAAAGCACGCCGATCCCCAAGATCAAGCAGGCGGTCGTAGCGCTCGCGTTGCGGCTTTATGACGAGGACATCGCGAACTGCAAGCAGCTCGGCGCCAACGGCGCGGACCTGCTGCCGCAGGAAGGCACTGTGCTGACGCACTGCAACGCCGGCGCGCTGGCGGCGTGCGGATATGGTTCGGCGCTTGGCGTCATTCGCGCGGCCATTGAGCGCGGCCACAAGATCGACGTGTTCGCCGACGAAACGCGCCCCTACCTGCAGGGCGCGCGCCTGACCGCCTGGGAGCTGATGAAGGACAACATCCCCACCACGGTGCTGTGCGACAACATGAGCGGCCACCTGATGAGCAAGGGCCGCATCCAGGCGGTGATCGTCGGCGCGGATCGCATCGCCGCCAATGGCGACACGGCCAACAAGATCGGCACCTACAGCGTCAGCATCCTGGCCAGGGAGCACGGCATTCCCTTCTATGTCGCCGCTCCGTTCAACACGATCGACCCGAACACCGCGACGGGAGCGGGCATCCCGATCGAGCAGCGCGACCGGCGCGAGGTGACGCACTCGAATGGCAAGCAGATGACGCCTGATGGCGTCGGCATCGAAAACCCCGCCTTCGACGTGACCCCGGCAAAGTACATCGCGGCCATCATCACCGAGCGCGGGGTGCTGCGAGCGCCGTTCACGGAGTCAATTGCCGCGATGGCGGCACAGCACTAGGGACTTCAGGCCCTGGGATCGGAGCTCCCCCCGGGTGGGCTTGCCCCCTCCCAGCACAGGGCTGAAACGACTTTGCCGGCGCTGCTCTTGCCGGCCGTTTGCCGTCGTATGCTTCTGGTGGAGGGTGTATGCGTCGTCGGGTATCGCTTCTGGCTCCTCTGTGGCTCCTGTCGTCGCTTGCCTGCGCGCAAAGCTCCGCGCCTGGCGGCCAGGCGCCTTCGCCACAGCTGCAACATCACTCCCCCGGAGATGCGCCCTTTTCCGGCGTGACACTGACGGCAGCCACCGAGCTGGTTGTAGTGGATGTCGTCGTCGAAGATCGTGGGGGGCAGCCCGTGCACGGGCTAAAGGCGGCGGACTTTCAACTCCTCGAAGGGAAAACGCCGCAGACTCTCAAATCCTTTGAAGAACACACCAGCGCTGAAGCAAAAGCGGCGGCGGCGGCTGTTCCCAAGCTGCCGGCCATGCCCGCCGGAGTGTTTACAAATTTCACCCCGGTACCGGAAACGGCGTCGTTGAACGTCCTGCTGCTCGACTCGCTGAACACGCCGATGAAGGACCAGAGCTATGTCCGGTACCAGTTGCAGCAATATGTGAAAAACGCACAACCGGGAACGCGCATCGCGATCTTCGGTTTGAATCAGAGACTTGTGTTCCTGCAGGGTTTCAGTTCCGACCCGGAAGTCCTCAAAAGTGTTGTGGAGCACAAGCTGTTGCCGCGAGCGTCGAGTCTGCTCGACGATCCGGTGAGCGGCGGTCCCACCGATCTGCTTTCCGACCAGTTGAGCGAAGCCGGAGCCTCGGCCAGCGCGGTGGCCAATCTGCAGCAGTTCGAGGCCGACAACGCCACCTTCCAGACGACGCTGCGGGAGCAGTACACTCTTGCGGCGTTCAACGACCTGGCGCGGTACCTTTCCGGCTTTCCCGGGCGCAAGAATCTGATCTGGTTTTCCGGCTCGTTCCCGCTGACGATCTTTGGCGACCCCAACCTACAGGACCCCTTTGAGGCGCAGGCACAGTTCGGCGACGAGCTGCGGCAGACTACCAGCCTGCTTGACCGCGCTCGTGTCGCGGTTTACCCCATCGACGCACGCGGTCTGCAAACCGCGCCCGTGTTCGATGCTTCCAACTCCGGCCGGCAGTACGCCCGCAACCCCGGTAGGTTCGCGTCCGACTTGTCGAATTTCAGCCAGACCAACGCGGAAGAGCACTTTTCCATGCAGCAGATCGCCGACGAGACGGGCGGCCACGCGTTCTACAACACCAACGGCCTGGCAGAGGCTGTGAGCAAGGCTCTCGATGCCGGTGCAAACTTTTACACGCTTACCTATTCACCGCAGGATCACGACCGCGACGGCAAATACCGCACTATCCACGTCAAACTGCAGGGCGAGCTTGCCGCTCGCAACCTGAAGCTCGCGTATCGCAATGGATATTACGCGGACGACCCCGCTAACCCTAAGAACGGCGCAGCGACGTCGCTCGCAACCTCCAGGGGTCCTGCCGCAACACCGGCCGCGGCAGCGCAGGCGCGGGTAAACACCGTGATGCAACGGGGCGCGCCGACCCCGAGTGAAATCCTGTTCAAGGTCCGCGTGCTGCCGGACTCCACGGCGACCTCAGCAGAGATCGACACACACAACCAGCCGAACCCGAAACTCAAGCAGAAGGGGCCGTTCCGCTTT
>CALMON010000068.1:61596-63532 GCA_937871785.1 uncultured Granulicella sp. | reverse complement strand
CTGCAGCGTCACTTCATGGCGAGAAAGCTCGATCTTTACCGCGGAAGCCGCAGGAGCCGCGGCAGTAGGCGATAGGCCAGCGGCAATCGAATCGGCTTCGGATCGCGCATTTGCGGCGATGTAATCCGAAAGCGCCTTCACCATGGAATTCGTTTCCTGTCGCATTTCGGTGACGGGCTGCGAAAACCAGCGCTCCAGCGCGCGATTCATCAGCAGGTAGCTGAAGGCAAACATGAAAACAAGCGGAACAAGCGACACCAGCACGGCTCCCCACAGCATTCTGGTACGCAGGCGCGTGCCGAGAACGCGGGAGCGCTGATCGGCGTAGAGCTTGAGCACATTGCGGACGAGCAGGATGAGGACGCCGACGAAGAGCAGAAACGCCACGGTCGACAGCGCGATGAAAACGAGAGTCTGGGTGGGGCTGGCTGGATTGAGGAATTTGAGATTGAACGCGTTGAGCGTCGCCAGCACCAGAAAGAGGATGAGCAGGGACACGCTGAGCGTGACGACCAGCGTGCGGCGGCGGTTCCCATCAAGTCTCTGTGTACGCGCGCCCGGGCGCTGGGGGCGGGGACTTGTAAGGGGGGGGCTCCCCGCGGGCTTGTTGCCGGCGGGTAGCCCCGCGCCTTTTTTTTTACAAGAGGCTTACAGAAGAGTGTCGAGCGGCGTGTAGTCTCGCTGCTGCGCTTCCGCCACGGCTTTGTAGGTAAGGTGGCCGTCAAAGGTGTTGACGCCTTCTGCAAATCCGGGGTCCGCCTGTAGCGCGGCTTTCGCGCCCAGGCTGGCGAGCTTCATCACGTAGGGGAACGTCGCGTTGGTGAGGGCGAGCGTGCTTGTGTTGGGCACGGCTGCGGGCATGTTGGTGACGCAGTAATGAACCACGCCGTCGACCTCGAAGGTGGGGTCGGAGTGGGTGGTGGGGTGCGCCGTTTCAATGCAGCCGCCCTGGTCGATCGCGACGTCGACAATCACCGCGCCTTTTTTCATCTTGGAAACCATGCCGCTCGTGACGATCTTGGGGGCCGCCGCGCCCGGGATAAGGACGCCGCCGATGACGAGATCGGCCTCACAGACCGCGCGTTCCACGTTATGGGTATTCGAGGCAAGGGTGAATACCCGGCCGTTGAAGACGTCGTCGAGCTCGCGCAAGCGGTTGAGGTTGAGGTCGACGAGGGTGACGCGCGCGCCCATGCCGAGGGCGATTTTCGCGGCGTTGGTGCCGACGATGCCGCCGCCAATGATGCAGACGTTGCCGGGTAGGACACCCGGAACGCCGCCGAGCAGCACGCCGCGGCCGCCGTGCTCCTTGGTGAGCGACGCCGCGCCGACCTGCACGGACAAGCGGCCAGCTACTTCCGACATCGGGGTAAGAAGCGGTAGCGTATTGGCCCGGTCGCGGACAGTTTCATACGCGATGCCGGTCACCTTTTTCGCGGTGAGCGCGTCAGTGAGCGCACGCAGCGGCGCTAAATGGAGATAGGTAAACAGGACGAGACCTTCGCGAAAGTAGCTGTATTCTTTCTCCGTAGGCTCCTTGACCTTGACGACCATGTCGGCATGGGCCCAGACATCGGCGGTGCTGCCCACCATTTCCGCGCCAACCGCCTGGTATTCGTCGTCAGGGAAGGAAGAAAGCGCGCCCGCCTGCGTTTCGACGAGGACTTTGTGCCCGGCGTCGACGAGTGAGCGGACGCCGGCAGGTGTAATGCCTACGCGGGATTCGTGGTCTTTGACTTCTTTGGGTACGCCGATAATCATGTTGTGTCCTTTATTTACTGCATAAGACGGTCCTGGGGCGAAGGTTCAGCCGCGCCAGTTTCCAGGATCGCGACTGGTGTGAGCGATGGCGAGGATGTGAATTTCGCTTTCGAGCTCTTCAAAGATGATTCCGTAAGGAACTCTGTCAGCGGCGCCTGACGTTGATGCTGGCTGA
>CALMON010000068.1:7447-61586 GCA_937871785.1 uncultured Granulicella sp. | reverse complement strand
GCTCGCGAACGATGGTGGCGCGCTCAGAATGCGCCTCAAAAGTATCCGCAACTCAGCCCGGAAACGTCGAAGCGCGTGGCGCCTTCGGTCTAAGTACAACAGGATCGCGTCGCGATCGGGATGCACTGCTCCCATCCGGCCTGCTTTGTATTCCGATGAACGGTGCCATAGTCTGCTGGCCCATCCAGGTGCATCTTCTGCCATGAGTGCTCCAGGCCTTGATGGATGCTTGCGAGGAGTTGCTGACGTTCTTCAGGTCCGAGAGCAAGTGCTTCCTTGCGAGTTGGTCTACAGTCGTCGGCATGTCTGGCGGTCTCCTGCCAACAGTGTACGACGGCGGCAACGCCTGTGAGGACGTACAATAGCGGGGAAGGCTTCGGCCCACCCCTCAGCTTAGAGTGTTTGTAGGCCCTAAGACGTTAGGAACGACAGGACGTATGTCATCGAATAATTTTCAAATGCGGTCGCCGCGGTTCAGCAACATGCGGTCGATCTTTTCGCTGTTTTCGAGCGATCTCGCTATCGATCTTGGCACCGCCAATACTCTTGTTTTCGCGCACGGCAAAGGGATCATCGTCAATGAGCCTTCGATTATCGCGGTGAATCGGGTGACGAACGAGGTCGAGGCCGTCGGCAAGGAAGCCAAGGAGATGCTGGGCCGCACGCCGGGTAACATCATCGCCATCAAGCCGATGAAGGATGGTGTCATCGCCGACTTCAAGCAGACGGAAAAGATGCTGAACTACTTCATTCAAAAGGCGCATAACCGCAAGCGCATGGTGCACCCCCGCATCGTTATTGGGGTGCCCAGCGAGATTACGCAGGTGGAAAAGCGTGCCGTCATGGATTCAGCGTACCGTGCAAAAGCATCCGAGGTACACCTTGTCGAGCAGGCCATGGTGGCCGCTATCGGCGCGGGGCTGCCGATTACGGAACCCGGTGGCAACATGGTGGTCGACATTGGCGGCGGAACGACTGACATTGCCGTGATTTCGCTGGCCGGTATCGTGTACTCGCGGTCGGTGCGGATGGCCGGCAATCAAATGGATGAGGCGATCATCACCTATATCAAGCGCAAGTACAACCTGCTGATCGGCGAGCGCACGGCCGAGATGATCAAGATGGAACTTGGTTCCGCGTTTCCGCTCGACAAGCCTCTTACCAAGACGTTTACGGGCCGCAACCTGATCGAAGGCGTGCCCAAGACGATCACCGTGGACGACTCGGAGATCCGTGAGTCGCTCAGCGAGTGCATCGCCACAATCATCAAAGAATCTCGATAAGCGCATCCGCGAAGAAACTGGTCTGCCGGTGTCGATCGCGGACGATCCACTGGCCAGCGTCGTCCTGGGCACGGGCAAAATGCTCAGCGATTTCAAGCTGCTGCGTAAGATTTCGATCGACTGACGAGACGATATCCGACAGGAAGGCCGATCGCCGAGGCAGCGGCCTTCCCGTCACAAGCTTATGGGCGGTCCGCGATCTGCACGGCGCAGAAAGCGATTTGTTTCAGGCTGCCGAAGTGTATCTTCGGTGTAAACGCCACGCAGTTCGACATGGCGGCCGAAACGGCGTGTTCTTCGTCAGGGCTGTCGACCGGCAGGACGAATTGCTCGGCGGAGGGGTCGTCAAGACCCGCGGCGGGGTCAAAGCGGCGAACAGTCACGTTATATTTTTTGAGAGTCATAGGTATCCTTCTACGCTGCAGAGCTTTGAAACGTACTGCCACAGCAGCCTTCATCGGTTTGATGGCAAAGTCGTCGCAGGCGCGTTGCGTGCTCCGGTCGCACGGTCCCGGCCGGTACAAAGGAAGTGGAATGAAAGCAGCCGTAGTCGCTTCGCTCGGCACGACGCCAATTTACACAGAGTTTGCTGCGCCCGCGGCGAAGGACGGGTACGAGGTGGTGCAGGTGACGGCTTCGGCACTCAGCCACCTGACCAAGGCCCGGGCCGCCGGGGCTCACTACAGTTCCGACCAGAAGCTGCCTGCGGTTGCCGGAACCGACGGTGTCGGCCGCACGCAGACGGGGCAGCGGGTCTATTTTGTTCTTCCGGAAGCACCATTCGGTGCGATGGCGGAGCAATCGCTGGTCAAGCAGGACCAGTGCCTCCCTATTCCGGAGGAACTTGACGACGTGACCGCGGCGGCGATCGCGAACCCCGGCATGTCCGTTTGGGCAGCGCTGATGGAGCGCGCCCGCTTTACCCGCGGCGAAACAGTGCTCGTCAACGGGGCCACCGGAAGCTCCGGAAACATGGCGGTACAGTTGGCGAAGTACCTGGGAGCCGCGAAAGTCATTGCCACGGGAAGGAACCGCGCGGAACTTGAACGGTTGCGCGGTCTCGGAGCCGACGTGACCCTCCGCTTCGAGTTCGACCTGGAAGGGCATGACACCACCGGAAGTTTCGACGACGGTCTGGCGCGCGAATTCCGCGACGGGGTCGACGTGGTCATCGACTACCTGTGGGGCGACAGCGCTCTGGCGATCATGCAGGCTGCGGCGCGCCACGGCCAGGAAGGCCGTGAAGTTCGCTTCGTGCAGGTAGGCTCCGCCGGAGGCATCGATACGCTTCCGTTGCCGAGCGCCGCGTTGCGGTCGTCGAGCCTTGTTTTGATGGGCAGCGGCCTAAAAAGTGTTCCGCTCGCAAAACTGCTGGCCGGTGTCGGTAAGGTGTTCGAGGCAGTCGTCCCGGCGCGGCTCGAGCTCGAAACGCGGGTGCTTCCGCTTTCAGACGTGGAAAGCACGTGGCAAGAGGCAGGAGGACGTCCGCGGGTCGTGTATACGATCGATCAGGCACCGTGAGGCGCACGGGTCGTCCACAGTAAAGGCTGGCGGATCGGCTGGCTGGTGCGGAACGGTTCAGGTTCGGTGCCGGAAGGGGCCGGGTACAGCGGTGCCGGCAGTGTGCGCCAAAGGTCCACATATTCAGGCCGATTGTAGGCGCGGCCCGCCAGCAGCAGCGCCATGCGACGTCGGGGAACGTCGCGGTAGTGCGTGGCGTCTGCAGGATAAATCCAGCGGCTGGGGTCCTGCAGAATCGGGAACAGAAACGCGGCGGCGACGCGGATGCCGGGTCCATCTTCAAGCTCAAAGGTCCACAGACTGAAGAACGGCGTCGAGAGCAGCTCGCACGCGCAGGTCAGCAGGTCCGCGTTCAACAATGTGTTGCGCAGCGGGTAGGGGGTGGCGACTTCGTGGGGAAACTCGCCTGTCGCGCTGATCTGGTTGCGCAGCGTAGGCCGCTTTAGCCGGTTGCGCGCCGTGGTCAGCTCGCCTTCGTCCCGCAGCAGCCGCGCGCAGGCCGCCGTCAGAAGCAGGTGCGCCGAGGCGGCGTGGTCTCTGGCTTCGCGGGCGATCAAGGCTGGACGAGCGGTCGAAAGCCAGGTGAGGAAGTCGCGAAACCAGGCTTGCGCAGTGGCCAGGTCCGGGGGATACAGCGCGGCGGTATCGATGAGGAACGGAAGTGCCCGCGCGATTTCGGCCAGCGGTGCGAGGTCGGTGACACTGCCGGGAGCTGTGACCGTCGGCATGGCGGCGCTGACGCTAGTAGCGGGGTCGACAAACCAGGCGTAGAGATGTTTGCCGGCGTGCAGCGCAAAGCGACTCTCCGAGGTTACGATGAAGGCCGCAGTGAGCGCCGCGATAGTGGCCGAAGCGTCGAACAGAGCTTCGGCATGGGCGCGAAAAGGCTTCGCAGGGGTAGTCGGCAGAAGTTCCGGGTCGGAGGCAAAGTCCTGAGGGTGGGCCTCGGGTGTCCTCGCCTTTATCGCGGTTAGCGGGCGCGGTGGCAGCTTGAGCGCGGCCTCGGCTTCGGCCAGAATGCGCTGCCGGTCGACAGCAGCCACGTTGATGCGGCCTGTGTTTTGGGCAAAGAGCGGCGCTGTCGCGGAGGCGGTAGCAGTGACGCAGAATTGACGGCGGGTAAGCGGCATGGCCTTGCTCCGAACACTAGAGCAAAGGAGCCGCAAGTGTAAAGCGGCAGACGCCCGGGCTCGAAGTCACCCAGGCGTCGCGCATGGTGCCAGCTAGTTCTTTGACGATTCCAGGTCGAGCGTTAGCGTCACTTCGTCGCCCAGAACCGGAGAGCTGTACTTTGACCCGAAGCTGAAATCGCTCCGCTTGATGACGGTTGTCGCCGAAAAGCCGAAGACGAGCTTACCTTGCGCGCTCTTTTGCGGACCGATAGGGCCGTCGACATCGAGCACGATCGGCTTGGTGACGCCTGCCAACGTGAGGTCTCCGGCGACCTTGAGCTTGCCGTTGCCGACTACGGCAACAGACGTCGACTTGAAAGTGATGGTCGGAAACTTGGCAACATTGAAGAAATCTTCGGATTTCAAGTGCTTGTCGCGGCCGTCGTTGCTGGTGGTGACGGTGTTCGTGTCGAGCGTGGCGGTGACGCTCGAGTGGGCCGGGTTCTTGTCATCCCAGTTGATGGTTCCGGAAACGCCGGTGATCGCGCCGCGAACATTGGAAACGCCCATGTGACGAATCTGGAAATTCGCCTCGGAGTGGTTCTTGTCGATGGTCCAGGCAGAGGTCTGCGCGGAAGCGGCACAGGCAGACAGCAGGGTGCTGGCGGCAAGGGCGAGAAAGAGGCGGCGATTCATGGTGTTCTCCTTGGAGGTCGTGCGTTCACAGAGATGGCGCGTACGGTTACTTTACGTAAGCGACCGCTTCAATGGATACGGGACGAAAGCGAAAGGATGCGAAAGATTTGTAACCTGGCCGCGAACCTCCAAAGGCAACCGCAGCGAAGCGAGATACAACGGTGGTCCGGGTGCCCGCATCGCAATCAGTGTAGTTGGTACTACGCGAGGAGAACGCATGAAGACTGTTTGGACGAAAATGTTACTGGGGCTGCTCGCCCTGGTTGTCGTAGTGGGATCGGCTACCCCGGCCTCCGCGCAGTACCACCGGCGCTACCATCACCGCCCGTATCACCGTCATTATTACCATCATCATCGCTAAAAAGAACGGCCCCGAATATCGGGGCCGTTCTTGTTTGGTATCGCGAGCTCCCGCACTTGAACCTTCACGAGACTGGCCTAGCGTCTAATGAGATCGTGCAGCGCGTGAGCAACCGCTTCTTGGATTTCATCGCGAAAGGCTTGGCGCACCGTTTGGGCCAAGGCGTCCGGCTCAAATTTGGCGTCGCCTTTCTCGTCGACGACGTGCTCTAAAAGCTGTTCCACAAGCGGTCGCATGCTCATATGGCGTGCGACCTCTTTAGCCACACGTTTCGCCGGTACTTCAAACGCTTCCATCACGCCGTCAGATACCGCGGTGGGCGCGGGTTCCGAGTGGCGCCAGTCCTTCTCGAAAACCTCGATCATCTGTTTGGTCACCTTCGCCTCGTGCACGATGACGCCGATCTCACGCCGCGCTTCCATTTCGAGTTTGCGCAGGCTCTGGCTGCCTAGAAAGGCCGACTGACCGTCACGCAGAATAGCGCGAACGTGAAGTCGCCGAGGCAGGGCGCGGGCGGACAGCGCCGCAGCCTGGGCATTTTTTGACTGTGTCCGTGTGATAATTCGCACGTCGACACCTTCGGTGACTTTGTGCATCAAGGCCTCAATGAAGTCGCGGTCGCTGACCTTCATCTCGTAGAGAAGCAGCTGTTTCTTGGCGTCGCCGATGAATTTCATCAGAACTTCCCGCGAATTCGACGGGCTTACGACCAGTTCATCCTGCTTGGCCTCGTAGGGTACGCGCTTAACGTCGCATTCAAACAGGCGCGAGGCTTCAGCGACGATCGACGGCTTGGTGACGGCGAGCGCGAAGGAGCGGCTCAACACGATGTCCATCTGCGTAAAGTTGAAGGCCATCAAGTAGAGGATTTCGTGATCGACGATGAACATCTTGCCGTGGTAGCGTACCAGATCGTCGGAGGTTCGGGTGACCGTGACGCCGCGTTCCAGAAGCCGCATTTCGAAGCGTCGCAGGTTTTTGTCGCCGCCGCGATTGGTGTAAGCGATCAGCGCCTGCACCGCAACTCCGCGCTGAGCGGCTTCTACCAAGGCCTGTTCCACTTCGCTGCGGTCGATGCGAAAGATCAGAATTTGAATGCTTTTTTTGGCTTTACGAAGAGCGTCGAGGATCGGCTGGATGCCGTCTTCAGGCTGGATGAAGAGCTTCAATGTCGTTCCTTTGGCTACAGTTCGTGATCGGGCTAAACGAGCGGTGTTCTATTTTTGATGCAGAACCATCGTTCTCCGGGTTGGATGCTTCCAATAGGCAGGCGCTGGGGATTGCGCGAAAGGAATCTGCGTGAATTTGAAGAAGGCACTTTGTTCGGTGGTCGCCATGGCGTCTCTGGCGACAAGTTGTGCGCTCCCGGGCTCGGCTCAGGACGATAAAGCGGCACAAAAAGTGGCTAACATGAAGAGCCATAAGCCGGTAGAAGAAAAGGCCCTGAAAAATGCGGTGATCTGGCGTGATCCCGGCAACATCGCCGCGTTGGATCTTGCCTCGGGTCAGGGCGGAGAAAAGCACATGCCTCGGCCGCCGTACGTGTTTCTGGCAGAAGACAAGAATGGCACGAATCCGAAATTCGACGTACGCGACGCCGACGATAAGAAATGGCGCGTGAAGCTTGGCGAAGAAGCTCGGCCGGAAGTGGTGGCGTCTCGGCTGCTGTGGGCGATGGGGTACTATGCAAACGACGATTATCTGGTAGCCAGCGCGGACATTCCCGGGCTGAAGCTGTCGCGCGGGGGGTTGAACGGAGCGACGCATGTAGAAAACGTGCGGTTTGCGCGCAAGCCCGGTGGCGAAAACAAGATCGGCACCTGGGAGTGGAAGAAGAATCCTTTTGTCGGTACTAGGGAGTTCAACGGCCTGCGCGTAATGATGGCCGTGCTGAACAATTGGGACTTAAAGGATGAGAATAACGCTGTCTACACCGACGGCAAGGGCGATGGACGGCCAATTTTCCTGGTGAGCGACGTGGGAGCAAGTTTCGCGACCAACGCCCGGACCATCAGCCGCGCGAAGGATAAAGGCAATCTCGAAAGCTATGAGTCATCGAAATTCATTGTCAACACGACCGAGGCGACGGTAAGCTTCGGCACGCCAGCGCCGCCTATGAGCGCTCTCGTGCAGAGCGGCGGATTCCTCGGTGCGGACTACTTCCGACGGAGCGGGCTGTCGTACATCGGCAAAAATATTCCGATTGCGGACGCAAAGTGGATCGGTGCCCTGCTCGGGCAGCTTTCGCACAAGCAACTGATGGATGCGTTTCAATCTGGTTTCGATGAGGACACTTCAGCGCAGTTTGTGAAGATCGTGGAAGAGCGCATCGCTGAACTCAAGGCTTTGAAGTAGAACATGGCAGCCCAACAACGGTGCGATGTTTACATGTGAAGCATTGCCTCTTCCTTTTGCCCGAACTGAATGTCGTGCAACTCGCGATACACGCCATCTTCGCGGCCGATCAGTTCTTCATGGCTGCCGTGCTCCACGATGCTTCCGTCGCGGACGACAAAGATATTCGATGCACTGCGGATCGTGGACAGGCGATGCGCGATCACGATGGATGTGCGGCCCTCCTTGAGGCGATCGAGCGCGTCGAAAACAAGCTGCTCCGAACCCGCGTCAAGCGCGGCGGTCGGCTCATCGAGCACCAGGATGGGGCTGTTGCGGATTATGGCGCGAGCGATGGCAATGCGCTGGCGCTGGCCCCCGGAAAGCGACACGCCGCGCTCGCCGACCACAGCGTCGAACCGGTCCGGCAGCTTATTGATGAACTCGAGCGCATTGGCCGCGTCGGCGGCGGCAATGACCTCGGCCCGTTTTGCCTTGGGCTTGCCGTAGGCGATGTTGTCCCAGATGGTGCCGCTGAACAGTACCGTGTCCTGCAGCACGAAGCTGATCTGGTTGCGCAGCGAAGCCTGCTTGACCTGCCGGATGTCGGCACCGTCAATGGTGATGCGGCCGTGGATGGGATCGTAAAAGCGCGCGAGCAGGTTGACGATAGTGGTCTTGCCGGAGCCCGTAGGGCCGACGAGGGCGATAGTTTGGCCGGGGTCGACAGAAATGTTGATGTCTTTGAGGACGGGCTGATCGTCCTTGTACCAGAAGTCGACGTGCTCAAAGCGGATGGCACCCTGAACGCGCGGCAGAGAGCGGGCTTCGGGCTCGTCGAGCAGTTCGCTCTCGTTGCCGATCACTTCCATGATGCGCTCGTAGCCGATGTCGGCTTTCGTGTAGGAGTCCATGACTTTTGAAAGGTCCTGCATGGGCTTGTACATGCTGCGGATGTAGCTCAAAAAGATAAAAATCACGCCACCGGTAAGGCCAGCGTGCAGCGCGGAAAGGCCGCCGAAATACACCACGCCGCAGGTGCCGAGACCGGTGATAACGGTGACGATCGGCACCAGCCGCGACTTCATCGCACGCGCGGCGAGTGCGGCTTCCACCGTCTTGAGCGACTCGCCTTCAAGCCTTTTAACCTCGTAGCCTTCGCGGGAAAACGCCTTCACGACGCGGATGGAGCCGAGAACTTCCTGCACGACTGAAATCATGCGGCCTTCGCGCTTGCGTACCTCGCGCGAGGCTTTTTTCGACTTGCGCGTGTAGCTGTACACCACGCCGAAAAGCGCCGGGACCACCGCGAGCGCGACCAGGGTGAGCCGCCAGTTGAGGTGAAACATAAAGCCGATCATCACCAGCAGTGTCATGACGTCGACCACGATCGAAAGAAGGCCGGACACGATGAAGCTCTGGACGGAGTCGATGTCCGAGGTGACGCGGCTGATCAGGTCGCCGGTTTCCTTCTGGTCATGGTAGGCGAGCGAAAGGCGCTGCACGCGCTCATACAGGCGGCTGCGCAGATCGTGCGTCACCCATTGGCCGACGGAGGTGGTGACGTATTTTTCCCCGTAGGTGCAGAAAGCGTCGACGATGGCGATCAACAGGATCGAGATGCACACAAAACCGAGCAGATGGTGCGGGTCGGTACCAAAGTGCGTGCCGATCCAGCGAAAAATCTTGCTGTTCGACTGCTTATGGCCGATCACGTTATCGAGCAGCACCTTGATGGGCCACGGCTGCAGGGCATCGGTGACCGACTCCCCAAATGTGGCGAGAAGACCGAGCCAGAGCGCGCGGCGGTGCGGTTTGAGCAACTGCGAGATGGAAAGGCCGTTCCTGCGGGAACCGCCTTCAACCGCATCCTGAGCTAGAGACATATGAAGTTAGACACTGCCTGACAGCATTGCGACGCTTGCTGCTTTCGTCATCTATATACAGGGTGAGTCGGGGTAGAGGTGAAATGTGGGTGAGCGGGCGATCGGCGAGGTGGAAGCGATCTGGCGGTATCCGGTAAAAAGTATGGCGGGCGAAGCATTGCCGCAGGTGTTCGTTGGGCACGGCGGTGTGTATGGCGACCGCATCTACGCGCTGCTCGAGCCCGACGGCCGCGCGTCGTTTCCGTGGCTTACGGCACGCGAGCGGCCGGCGATGTTGCTTCATCGCCCGGTGTTCCGGCACCCGGAGCGCGCCGTGGAGCCGCCGAACTGGGCTGCGGCGCAGGGCCCCGGGATGACGCCGATCTTCGGCGACATCGACGACCTGGTGGTTGAGGTGGAAACACCAGCAGGAACGTGGGTTCTTCTCGATGCGGAAGATGCCGTCGACCGTCTGCGGCAGACCTTACCGGAACTGCCCGAGGTGGTGCTGCGCCGGTCGGAGCGGGCGCTGACCGACTGCGGGCCGGTTTCGCTGGTCGACCAGAACTTCGTGGAGGACGTGGCGCGGCGTTTAGGCCGCGAGGTGGACGTGCGAGCCTTTCGGGCGAACCTGTACCTGCGGCTGGAGCCGGACATGCGGCTCGACGATTTGGCGGGACGGCAACTGCGGCTTGGCGACCGGCTGCGACTGTTGCTGCTGGAACGTCAGGGCCGATGCGTGCTGTTGACGCTTGATCCCGACGGCGGCCCGGCGCAACCGGACCTGCTGCGCGACGTGGCTCGCGAAAACGAAGGAACGGCAGGCGTGCTTGCGGTTGTGGTAAGGGAAGGCGTGGTCGCGGCTGGCGATGCGGTGTGGCTGCAAGAGCAAACCTCGTAAGGTGACCGCCGATAATTAGGAAGCGGCCGTGCGCGAGCGCAGAGTTGTCCGGTGCCGCCGCCGCAGCAAGATGAGGGCACGACGAAGATATCTCGCCAGCAACGGCATGGCGATCGCCGCGATCACGGCCCACACCACCAGCGCGTGCCATTCCCACTGCCAAATATCGTGAAACAGCCGCAAGGGATGGCGGCTAAGATGCTCCATCTGCTTGCGGTCCATGGGCAGTTTGCGCGTGTGGAAAAGGTGCACCCCGAGCTGGATAAAGGGAATCAATAGCAGCAAGTGCAGCGGTGCAACGACGTGGGTGCCGATCAGCGACGCAAGTTTACTCAGGCCAAAGGTCCACGCCAGTACCATCACGAAGACAGTGGTCAGTCCCACCGAAGGGTTGATGCCCACGACCATCCCAAACGCCAGGCTCCAGGCAAGCCGTTTCGGCGTTACCCCGCCGCGTAGCAGACGCAGCAAGGGATGTAACACATGGCAGCGAAACCACTCGCGAATCGATTGTGGCACCAGCATGTGTGGTTCGACGCCGTCCGTCTGCACGACGCGCAGGTGAAATCACATTTATTCGCGAAGCGCCGCGTGGCCGCGTTCTCTGGAGGCGCAATATTGCCTCAAGTGGCCCGTGGCAGGGTACGACCATTCCTGCTGCGCTTTCGCTAATGCGAATGGTTATACATTAGTGTGACCCTCGTCATTTCTTTCGCCGAAAAAACAGCAGTACCATGGGCCGACAGGGTAGGCGTGTGGACATCCGCGCTTTGCCTGGTGCACTGCCTGCTGACGCCGGTGGCGCTTTCGGCATCGGCGGTGCTGGTGCGTTTTCTTCCTTCCGTGGAGGGGATGCATCGGACGCTCGCGGTGTTGATCGCGCTGATCGGGGCAATCGCTCTCGTTTGCGGGTTTCGGCGGCACCGGCGGATGCTGGTGGTGGGACGGATGGCCGGTGGGCTGCTGTGTCTTTGGCTCGATGCGTTTCTGGGCGACCGTCTGCCTGCGCATCGGATAGAGGTCGTCGTGACCATGGTGAGAAGCGGCTTGATTTCGTCGCATCGGCTGAACCATGCCTTCTGCCGACGCTGTGTCTGCGCGTCCTGTTGATGGAGCCATGAAAGCGGCTTCCCATCCGCTACAAAAGGGTAGCCGCTGGCTGCTGTATGTGCACTGGGGGTGGCATTGGCGATAGCATAAGGAAGATGAAGCTTCGTTCCATGACGGCGCTGCTGCTGGCACTCCTGGTGATGGTGAGCACGTTTTCGCCGTTGGCGTGTGCGGCGTCGTGCGGCACGGCTATGCGAGCGGTGACGGCGATGTCGGGCATGTCGGCAGAAGCCATGGAGCCTTGTCCGATGGAGGCCCGCGGGCTGCCGGGCAGAACGTTTGCCCATCGCGGCTGCTGTGCCCACGCTGCCTGTGCCGGCCTTCTGCAAGCGTCGCCGAACGCAGTCCCCTCTGTGCAAAAGCGGGTGCAGGTGCTGGTTCTTCCTGTCGCGATCGCCGGTCTTTCGACGCCGGCCTACCGCGAGGGACGTAGCGGCAATTGGCTGCCGAGACTGTGGCCACATCCCCCTCGGCGATCCAGCCTGACCGACAACACCTTGCTTCGCGTCTAGCTCATCACTCCGAGTCCCGGCGTGAAACCGCGCCGGAAGCTGGAGGTGCGCGTGCTGCTCGCCATCTTCGAAAGCTGAGAGGGCGCGGACCTTCCTGGCAGTGTCGGCCCGGACTCTATCCGAACTGGGCCGCAACCGGCAAGCGGAGTTGTTACATGGCAAATCGCCGTTCGTTTTTACAAAGTGCCCTTGGCCTGGGAGCCGGGCTGTTTACATCGTCGAAGGTGTTCGCGGAGTCGCGCGCAGGAGCTTCGGGCACCCCCAAACCCGCGGCCGGCCCGGCCTTCAACGTACCCGTCGTTACCACGGATGTCGGCGACCTCCCGTTCTTGATGGACGGTGACGTGAAGGTGTTTCACCTGATCGCGCAGGTGATCGAGCAGCGCATCGCTCCGGACAAAACAATCGCCGTGTGGGGCTTCAACGGCTCTGCGCCCGGCCCCACCATTCAGGTGACGCAGGGCGATCGTGTGCGCGTCATCTTCGATAATCAACTGCCGGAGCCGAGCTCCATCCACTGGCACGGCTTCGAAGACCAGATTCAATACGACGGGCAGCCGGGAATCAGCCAGGACGCGGTCAAGCCGGGCGGCCGCTTTGTGTACGAGTTCACCATCCACCAGGAAGGCACGTACTTCTACCACTCGCACATGGCCATGCAGGAAATGGCCGGGATGCTGGGCGCCTTTATCATGCATCCGCGCGTGCCGTACCGGCCGCATTGCGACAAGGATTTCGTGCTCCACCTGCAGGAGTACGCTGTGCTGCCAAGCAACATTGTGCCCAACACGATGAACATGGAATACAACTGGCTGTTGTTGAACGGCAAGGCCGGCCCGGCCAGTACGCCGCTGATCGTGCGGCAGGGCGACCGCGTCCGCATCCGCTTCATCAACCTGGGCATGGACCACCACCCGATGCACATGCACGGGCACACGTTTCACATTACCGGGACAGAGGGCGGACGCATTCCGGAGGCCGGCTGGTGGCCGGGAAACACCGTTCTGGTGGGCGTGGCGCAGGCGCGCGCGGTGGAGTTTGTGGCAAACAACCCCGGCGACTGGATGGTGCATTGCCATCTGCCGCATCACATGATGAACGAGATGTCGTCGACCGTGGGCAAGATGACGCGCACGGGGCGGGATATGCCGAGCGGGGTCGACATGAACACTGGCATGGGGATGTTGCAGGGCACCCCCGGCGCGCCAATGGGCGAGGACTACGGCACCAGCCTCGGCCGCGGCATGGGGTTCGGTTCGGACTCGGACCTTGCGACCACGAATGGGCCGCTCTCTCGGCCAAAGGCCGGAGACGCCAGGGCTGGCATGACGATGAGCGGCATGCCGATGGCCGACATGCAGCCCGACGTGGCGGCCAACGCCGGCAATGTGCCGAATTTCCCGCAGGACGCCTACATGGAAGGCCCGATGATGCGCATGGACGCCACCGTCGCGAAGCCCGAAAACTACGGCCTGCGCCCCGGTTGGAGCCAGTACATGCAGGGCATGATGACGTTTGTCCGCGTACTGCCGCCGGAGCTGTACGACCAGGTGGTCGGGCGTATGAAGCAAGCGGCTCGGCCGAACGATCCGTATGCCTCGGTGCTGGCGGGCGTGAAGAACGTGCTGGTGCTGCTGGCCCTGGTGCTAGCCGGGGCGGTGGCTCGGGGACAGGCGATGCCGGGCATGGATATGTCGAAACCGATGCCCGCACCTGCTGCGAAAAGGCCGTCGCAGCACGCGCAGCCGGCACCTCAGGCCTCGCCGGCGCCTGCCGCCGCGCAGCCGGGTTCCATGCCGGGGATGGACATGGGCGGCATGACCGGAGTGCAGCAGGGCGGCTCCGGCCAGGACATGCCTACCGATGGCATAAAGATGTCGATACCGGCGCCGGGCCAGGCCGTACCGGCTGCTGTCCACAACACGCTGGGGCTGCAGGAGCCCGAGGACCCCTCCCGGAAGACCGGCGAAACTCTTCCCGCGCCGGACCTGCTCGCCGGTGTCGCGGCCCGCAAAGCGTTGTCGCTGGCGGAGTTTCTGCAAGCGGCGGACGCGCACAATCCGACGCTGGCGCAGGCCCGCGAGCTCGTGCGGCGGTCGGCTGCGGAGGCGCGGCAGGCGACGCTCTATCCCAACCCCACGGTGGGCTACCAGGGCGAGCAGATTCGCGGCGGCAGCTACGGCGGCGGCGAGCAGGGCGGGTTTGTGGCCCAGACGATCGTGCTCGGCGGCAAGCTCCGGCTGCGGCGCGATGTGTACGAGCAGCAGCGGCTTGCCGAAATGGCCGGGGTGGAAGAGCAGACGGCGCGCGTCCACAACGACGTCACCGCGGCGTTCTACACGGCGCTCACCTCGCAGGCGAAGGTCGTGCTGCGGCAGCGGCTGCTGGGGCTGGCGGCGGACGCGGTCGACACCGTGCATCAGCTTGCCAACGTTGGCCAGGCGGATGCTCCCGACATCCTGCAGGCAGAGGTCGAGTCCGAACAGGCGAAGATCGATTACGCCATGGCGCAACGCATGTTCTTGCAGGATTTCCATCTGCTGGCGACCGTCGCCGGCCAGCCCGCGCTGACGGTCAGCCCGCTGGCGGGAGAGCTTGGAAACACGCCGGTGCTCGATGCCGAACAGCAGGTGGCCGCCATTGCCGCCGCAAGTCCTGCCGTGAGGCGGAGTGAGCAGGAAGTGCTGGTAAACGAGGCGCGGCTGCGCAGCGTCAAGCGCGATCCGGTGCCGGACCTGCAACTGAAAGCCGGCGAGCAGTACAACGGCGAGCAGTTGAACGCGACACCCGCGCACGCGGCGGGTCCGCAAAGTTTCGCCACCGTCGGGGTGGACCTGCCGCTGTGGAACCACAACCAGGGCGCGTCGGAAGCGGCCCGTGCCGACGTCGAACGAGCGCGGCAGGAAGTCGTGCGGGCGCGCCTGGTAGCGGCGCAAACCGCTGAACCGCTGGCGCAGGCCTACCTAGCGGCGCGGTTCGCGGCCGAGCGCTACAAGACGCAACTGATTCCGCGCGCGCAGCGAGCTTACTCGCTGTATCTGGCAAAGTACAACGGCATGGCGGGAGCATATCCGCAGGTTCTTGTGTCGCAACGCACGCTATTTCAGCTGCAGATGAGCTATCTTTCCACGCTGCACGAGGTGTGGGTGAACGCGGTCGCGCTCCAGAATTTCGGGTTGCATGGCGGTCTCGACGCACCGAGGGCTTCAGACTCCGGGAGCGCGAAGAGCATGCGTGGAGTCACCGCGAGTTCGTCCGCCGCGGACTGAAGCCGGTGTGGCCGGCAAAGTCCGGTGGTTCAGGGCGAAGTAGGTTTCTTTGTTCCGATTCTTGCAGGCGAAGCGGTCGATGGTAGCGTATTCGGATCGGCTTGCAGCGCCGGGTCGGGCAGGGGCGTGCTTGCACCTGTGTTGCGGATAAAGGCCAGCTTGCCTGGAATGGAGATGGCGATCTCATGTCGTCCGGGTAACTGGTCGTCGGGCCGGGGAAACTCGATGATGTAGCGGTTGCGCAGGAGCATGATGAAGTCCTGCAATTGCTTGGCGAGATGCCGCTGCGTCGTGCTCAGGACCATGCCGCCGCTGCTGTTGCAAAGAATTGGGATGGCGTTTTCCGGGTTTCCGATCCCGGAGTCTCCGAGCGCAAGCGAGCGGGAAAACGCCGTACCGGAGGAGAAGGTTCCCGTGTCGTATCGCAGGCGGAAGATGGCGACGCCCTGAGCAGACGCGAAACGCAACGTGTCGAGGAGCGACGTTTTACTTTTGCCGTCGCTTCCGTTCGACAAAAGCAGGATGACCCGGCGACCCGGCTCCTGGCGCAGGTCCGACACGATATAGGTGAGGGCGTCGAAGAGATGCAGGTCGTTTCCGCAGGCTGCTCTGTTTTTGGCTCCGTGCAGCCGCGGCGCCTTGAGCACCGAGTTCACACCGGCTTTCGCGGTTTCCTCGTTGGCGGGGATGTTCTTCATGGAACGAAACAGGGTGCAGTCCTGCGCATACATCGAGAGGTGATCGTTGTTGTGCAGGAAGCCCGGCATCAGCTTGCTGAACGCTTCCGGGAAGTCTCCGAGCAACTCGTTCTCGGAATCGCCGGCATCGAGCAGAACGGCGAGCGCGATGGGGTCGTCGCCTTCGCGGCGCATCTGTGTCGGGTGAAACGACGGACCCCCATCGATGGTGACCGAGAACTTTTCACGGGGAATCGGCGGCAGCGCCGTCAGGTCGCTGCTGAGAACGATGGTCGGGAACTGGACAAGGTTGTTGTACACGTGCAGCGTAAACGGCGCAGCGTCGCCCTGCTGACCGCGGGCGTTGCCGCAGGTGGCCAGCAGCCAAAGAGCCAGCAGGGCCGTCGACGCAGCAGAGCTGCGCGACCAACCGGCCGTCTGGCGGAAAGGCTTCATCGCAGTAGGATGGCAGAATGGGCAGAACGGCGCAGTCTGTCGGCGAGCTGCTCGCGGAGAAACGTCGAGCTGCTGGTGGACAAACAAGGCGCGGGATCTGCGCGGAGGAAGTGATGGTTTTTTCTGTAGGGTGTGGACGTAGTTGGAGCCTTGCGCTGCTGCTTGGGGCAACGCTGGGTGTTCAGGCACAAACGGCCACGGCCCCCGAAAGCAAGCCGACTCCGCAGCAACAGGCGCAGGCCACCGCTGCCTTCTTCAACACGCACTTCCATAAGCAGGAATACCGCATTCCCATGCGCGACGGCGTGAAGCTTTATACCGCCGTCTACACGCCGGTGGCCGGGCAGTTCCCCGACGCGGGACCCTACCCTTTCCTGATGACGCGGACGCCGTATAGCTGCGCCCCCTACGGCGCGGATATGAGTATGCCCCGCATCACCGGCAACACCGACCTGATCCATAGCGGCTACATCCTGGTGTGCCAGGATGTCCGTGGCCGCTGGGCAAGCGAAGGCACGTGGCTCGAGATGACGCCGGCTAAAGACGGCAAGGGCATCGATGAGTCGACCGACATGTACGATACGGTCGACTACCTGCTCAAAAACGTGCCGGCCAATAACGGTAAAGTCGGCATTCTCGGCATCAGCTATCCCGGTTTTTACGCCGCGGCGAGCATCGTCGATGGGCACCCGGCCATCAAGGCGGCCAGCCCGCAGGCCCCGGTCACCGACCTGTGGATGGGCGACGACGCTTACCACGGCGGCGCGATGATGCTGGCGCAGAACCACGAGTTTTATGCCGGCGGGTTTGCTCCGCAGAACACCCCGACCACCGAGCGTGAAAAGAGCGACTTCGATTACGGCACCAAGGACGCGTACGCCTACTATCTCCGCATGGCCACGCTTGCCAACCTGGACTCGCCGGCCGGGCACACGAATCCCTACTTCCACGACCAGGTGATTCACACGGTTTATGACGACTATTGGAAGTCGCGCAACATCTCGGCGCACATGCACGGGGTGACGGCGGCGACGATGGAGGTCGGCGGCTGGTTCGACGCGGAAGACCTTTCAGGACCAGTAAAGGTGTTCCATGCCATCGACGCGCAGAGCACAGGGTCACCGCAGAACCTGCTGGTCGAAGGCCCCTGGGTGCATGGAGGCTGGTCGCGCGGGCCGGGGTCGTCGCTGGGTGACGTGCCGTTCGGTTCAGACACAGCGCAGTTTTACCGCGAACACATTGAGTTCCCGTTCTTTGAAGGCAAGCTGAAGGGCAAAATCACCGAGCCGCTACCAAAGGCGTACACCTTTGAGACGGGTAGCAATGTCTGGCGCAAGTACGACGCGTGGCCACCCAAAGCAGCGGCTCCACGCATGATCTACTTCCAGCCCGGCGGCAAACTTGCTTTCAACGCGCCCGGCGCAAGCGCGGGGAAAGACGATTACCTTAGTGACCCGGCGCACCCGGTGCCGTTCACCGAGTACACCACCGACTCTACGCCGCAACGCTACATGGCTGACGACCAGCGCTTCGCCGCTCGCCGACCGGACGTGATGACGTATGAAAGCGAGCCGCTCACCGAAGACATTACCGTGGCCGGTCCGGTGCGGCCGAAACTCAGGATCGCCTCGACGGGGACCGACTCGGACTTCATCGTCAAGTTGATCGACGTGTTCCCGGAAGACTACAAAGCTCCTGCCGGCGACGCCGCCGCGCAGGGCAAACGCGTCACGGGAGCGCCTCCGGTGTATCTGCAGGGCTACGAAATGCTGGTGCGCGGCGAGCCGATGCGCGCCAAGTTTCGCAACTCGTGGGAAAAGCCGGAGCCGCTCGTCCCCGGCAAGGTGACGGGGGTCGACTTCTCCATGCAGGACGTAAACCACACGTTTCTAAAGGGCCACCGCATCATGGTGCAGGTGCAAAGCTCCTGGTTCCCGCTGGTCGACCGCAACCCGCAGGTGTTCGAGGATATCGCGAAAGCCAAGCCGGAGGACTTTGTGAAGGCCACCGAGTCGATCTACCATCAGGCCGACGCCGCAAGCGGGATAGAGCTGATGGTGCTGCCGAAATAGCGCTTGGCACTCAGCCGAGTCCCTGTCGAACGATCTTCGCCGACGGACTCGTGTTCCTGGTCGAGTAGCTGATGCGCGACGCTTTGTCATTTTCGGAGTGCGAAAGGCGCTTAGAGGATAATCTGTGCCCAGCCTGCAAGGCCAGACAGCGGAAGAACTCACGTTCCATTCACTCGAATGTGCGTTATGACTGGCTTTTTGGCGCGGCTGGGTCAGAAGTCGCAGGTGTCGGTTGCGGTTCGGCGGGCGGGGATGCGGGGGTGCCGGAAGGCGGGGCTGTGTCGGCAGGTGGGCTTTTCGCCTTCTCCGAAAGCGACGCGGCGACACCGAACGGGTCATTTAACCCGGGGCTTTGCGGCGTAAACAACTCCGCGCCGTTTTCCGTGATCACCATGTCGTCTTCCAGCCGGATGCCGAACTTGCCGGGCAGGTAGATGCCGGGCTCGTCCGAAAACACCATGTTCGCCGCCAGTTTTTGCGTGTTGCCGCCGACAAGGTAGGGCCACTCATGCATGTCAAGGCCGATGCCGTGGCCGACGCGGTGCGTAAAAAAGGTGTATTCAGGGCCATAGCCGGCCTTTCCGATCACCTCCCGCGCCGCGGCGTCGACGGCCTGCATCGCGACTCCCGGCCGCGCTGCCGCCAATGCCGCGGACTGCGCATTGTGGACAATCTCGAAAATCTGCTTCTGGAAGTCGGTGGCTTCGCCATACACAAAGCTGCGTGAAATATCCGAGGTGTAACCGTCAACCGTGCAGCCGTCGTCGATCAGGATCATTTCCTTTTCACGGATCGTCTGGGGCCCGGGCAGGCCATGCGGCACGGCCGTGTTTGCGCCGACCTGGCAGGACGCGTCGCCGCGCACGCCGCAGCGCTCATAAGCGCGGCCCACCAACTCGGAAAAGTGACGGTTCGTGTCGCCGGGACCACAGGATAGATAAACGGCCTTGTAGACATCGAACGTGATGCCGTTGGCGAGCCGCAACAGGGCGATTTCGGCCGGCGACTTGAGGGAGCGGCAGCCGGCCGTGACGGGGGTCGCCGTGACAAACTTCGCCCCCGTGCAGGCGCGGCCGATGGCGTTTACGAACGCGAACTGCGTGTGCTCCTCGATGCCGATGGTCCCGGTCGCGAGGTTCGACTCGCCCCGCGCGCGATGCAGAATTTCGTAGGGGTCTTCATTCTCCTGCCACAGGTATGAGAGCGTCGTTTCGCGCTCGGGGAACTGCAGTAGCAACTCGGCAAAGCGCTCGCGTTCTAGGTACGGACAAACCACAAACGGCGCCGCCGCGGCCGGCAAAATCCAGGCAAACAGTCTTTCGGATTGACCCCAGTGCGCCCCGGTGAAGTACTGCAGCGACGCTCCGGTCGTGATCAGAATCGCGTCGAGCGAGTACTGCTTCATCAGCTCGCGGGCGAGATCGAGCCGCGTTTCCCGCTCCGGCTTGCCGATCGGCACGATGTCCTTGCGGCGATCAGCGAGCGCCAGGATCGGGGCGGGAAGATCGGTGGGCGCGCAGACCGCGGCGGCATCCTCCGGCTTGGCGACCGGCGGCGCGGCAGGGTGCTTCCGTTGAGCGCCCAAGGCGAGCGAGGGAGCGGCGGCTGCGGCGGAAACGAGGAGGCGGCGGCGCGAAAGCATACGGAGATTGTAGGCCTCGGCCCGCGGTGGAAAGCGGGGAGAGTTGTTGCCGGGGGTTTGCTGCTCCCATTCTGGCCTGCGCGCTCCGGCGCCGGGCGATAAGCGACGGCTCCGGGTTGGCTGCGGGCTGGCTGGAATGCTATGTTCAGGCGGTACGGGCGAGGTGCGCGGATGGACCGAGTTACTGTAGAACAGCATGTGGCAGCAAGTGCCCAACCCCTGCTGGCGGAAGTCTTCGCGGCGATCGGTACGGCGGCGCGCGAGATCGGCCGCAAGATTCGACTTGCCGGGCTCAGCGACGTTCTGGGCGCGGCCGGGGCAACCAACGTGCAGGGCGAGCAGCAGCAGAAGCTCGACGTGTTTGCCAACGACGTGATGATGGCGGAGCTCGGCAAACTCGGGAGCGTTGCCGCGCTGGTCAGCGAAGAAGATGACGATGCCGTACTCACCAGCCACCCCGCGGGCGAGTGGATCGTGATTTTCGACCCGCTCGACGGCTCCTCGAATATCGACGTCAACGTCAACGTCGGTACGATCTTCAGCATTCAGCGCGTCGCCCCGGGCGGCGATGTCCATGCGGCGATGCTGCAGCCGGGAACGGCGCAGATAGCCGCAGGGTATGTGGTGTACGGCCCTTCCTGCATGATGGTGATCAGTCTGGGCGCTGGAGTGGATGCGTTTACGCTCGACGACAGCGGCGACTTCCTGCTCGGCACAGCCGCTATGCACATGCCGACGCAAGGGCCGTACTACTCAACGAATGAGGCGAACGCGTCCACCTGGCCGGCGGCCTATCGCGAGTATCTTCAATGGCTGTTGGATGGAAAGCTGAACGGCAAAACGTACAGTTCGCGGTATATCGGCAGCCTGGTCGCGGACTTCCACCGCACGCTGCTGAAAGGCGGCGTGTTTCTGTATCCGCCCACCGACAAGGCACCCGCAGGCAAACTGCGGCTGCTGTATGAGGCCAACCCGCTCGGCATGCTGGCCGAGCAGGCTGGCGGTGCGGCTGTGTTTGGCGCGGGACGCATTCTGGAGATCGAGCCATCTAAAATTCATCAGCGAACGCCGCTGATCGTCGGCTCAAAGGCGGAAGTCGACGCGCTGCAGAAGATGGTCGCGGAGGCGAACTGATGGCCGTAGTGGCTGAAACGGCAAAGCGGCTGTACTACGATTCAGCGGCGCTCGAGTTTGACGCGGTGGTGACGGATATCCGTCTCGACTCGCGCGACGCTAGCTCACCTGACAAGAGTGCCGGGCAGCTCTGGCAAATAGCGCTCGATCGCACCGCCTTTTACCCCGAAGGCGGAGGGCAGCCGTGGGATACGGGGGTGCTTGTCGCCACGGCGCGCAGCGGCGCGACGCTGGAGGTGCCGGTCGAGCGTGTGGAAGAAGACGAGCACGGCGAAGTCTGGCACTACGTGCGCAAGCCGCTCGTAGAGGGCACGGAAGTGACCGGCCACGTGAACGCCACGCGCCGCGTCGACCATGAGCAGCAGCACTCCGGACAGCACCTGCTTTCGGCCGTTTTTCTGCGCGAACTCGGCGCGCAAACGGCATCGTTCCATCTCGGCTCCGCGTTTTCCACAATCGATCTCGCGCTGCGCGAGGGGCAGGATCGGCTTTCAGACGCCGAGCTGTCTCGCGTGGAAGATGCGGCGAACGAGATTGTGTTTGAAGGCCGGCCCTTCTACACGCATTGGGTGCAGCCGGAAATGGCGCACCTGATGCTCGAGCGCGGCGACCTGCGCAAGCTGCCCAAGCGAGAAGGGCCGATGCGCATCGTGCAGATGCAAGGTATTGAATTCAACGCCTGCGGAGGCACGCATGTGGCGACGACCGGGTCCATCGGCGCGATCACGTTGCGGCGTATCGAAAAAGTGCGCCAAGGTTGGCGCGTGGAGTTCTGCTGCGGCCTTCGCGCGGTGCGGGCAGCCCGCGAGGATCACCGGCTGCTCGGAGGCATCGCAAAGACGCTGAGCGTAGGCGCGGCCGACGTGCCCGAACGGGTCGAGTCCCTGCTCGAAAAGGGCAAGGCCGCGGCGAAGGAAGTGAAGAAGCTGCAGGGCGAGCTGCG
This sequence comes from uncultured Granulicella sp., assembly GCA_937871785.1. Taxonomy (GTDB): domain Bacteria; phylum Acidobacteriota; class Terriglobia; order Terriglobales; family Acidobacteriaceae; genus Granulicella. The sequence goes on along the minus strand of CALMON010000068.1, from coordinate 39,698 downwards.
GCGCTTCGAGATTGCTGAAGACGTCAAGCCGGCCTGAGTCGGACTTCCCTTATCCTTGTACAGGTGAGCCTCTACTGCGACGTCGCGCTGCCGGTCCCGCTCGACCGGAACTTCACCTACGCGCTTGGCGGGCTGAAAGCGGAAGTCGGTGCGCGCGTGCTGGTGCCCTTCGGTGGCCAGCGGCTGGTGGGCGTCGTCGTTGCCGCGCATAACACCGCGGCGGCGGACGATGTCGACGTGAAACCCGTAGAGCTCGTCCTTGACGAGGCCGCCATCCTCCCCGAAGACCTGATGGAGCTTGGCCGCTGGATCGCCGCATATTATGTCGCTCCGCTGGGCGAAGTGCTGCGCGGGATGCTGCCGCTGACCGCCGAGGTGCGGCGGCAGTGGATGTACCGAATCGGCGAGGGTGGACGGCGCGTGTTGTACGAGGGCGCGGCGAAAGGTTCGTCGCGGCGCTCGAAGTTGAGTGTTGACGACCAGAACCGCGAATACGCCGTGCTCAATTTCCTGGAAAACGGCGAGCCCGCGAAGACCGCCACGCTGCGTTCCGCTACCGGTGCCAACAAGGCGCTGCTTGACGCCATGGCCCGCAAGCGGTGGCTCGTGCGCGAGCCGCTGGCGGAGGTACGCGACGCGCGGCGGCTGGAAAAGGTAGCCGTGATGGTGGAGACGGCTGCGAGTGTTGTAGAAGGCTTGCCTCGAACGAGCAGCGACCAGCAAGCGGAAAGCGTCGAGGGTCTAGCCTCAGGTGCGGCGGCGGCAGCGGCGGAAGGAGTTTTGCAGGGTTCGGGCGAGAGCGGGTCTTTCTCCAGGTACGAGGTACGAGGTGAAGGTTTCGAGGGGGAAGGTGCGAAGCCAACACGGCTTCCGAAGCTGAACGGCAACCAGCTTGCGGCGATGGCCGAACTCGCCGGAGCCGGCGGGCGATTGCTGTTGCGCGATCTGCGCGAGCGGCTGCGCTCCGCTGCGGTACCGGAATCGACGCTGGGCACGCTCGTCAAGCGAGGGCTGGTACGGCTTGAGGATGTCGCGGAAGCCTTTCACATGAGCGGCCTCCAGACCGGGCGCAAGCACGCCCATGAGCACCTCCTGAACGAGTCGCAGACTGAGGCGCTGGCGACCATTGTGGCGGCGATGCAGTTGGACAAGGCTGAAGGTGGCGGTTTCAAGCCGCACCTGCTGTATGGCGTGACCGGCAGCGGCAAAACGGCGGTCTATTTCGCGGCTATGCGGCGCGCGCTCGATGCCGGCCGAAGCTCGCTGCTGCTCGTTCCGGAGATCGGCCTGACGCCGGCCATGGCAGCGCAGATGGTCGCCGCGTTCGGCGGCGAGGTGGCGCTGCTGCACTCGCAACTGACGCCGGACGAGCGCGCCGAGCAGTGGCACCGCATCCGCCGTGGCGATGCGCGGGTGGTCGTCGGCACGCGCTCCGCCGTGTTTGCCCCCATCCCGGGCCTTGGCCTCATTCTGGTCGACGAGGAGCACGACGGCAGCTACAAACAGGAAGAAACCCCTCGTTACCACGCCCGCGACACGGCTGTGATGCGCGGCAAGCTGCTCGGCTGCACGGTCGTGCTGGGGTCGGCGACACCGTCACTGGAAAGCTGGCTAAACGCCGAAAAAGGTCGCTACGCTCTCATCTCGATGCTTGAGCGCGTACAGCAACGGCCTTTGCCGATTGTCGAATTGATCGACATGCGTGAAGAATTCCGGGCCACTGGGCAGGAACAGATTTTCTCGCGGCAGTTAGTCGGGGAAACGCAGGCGACGCTCGACCGCGGCGAGCAGGTCATCATCCTGCTCAACCGGCGCGGGTACAGCTTTGTGGTCATGTGCCGAAGCTGCGGCGAGAAGATTCAGTGCGAAAACTGCGCCATTTCGCTGACATACCATAAGCCCGCCAGCGATGATAGCGGCGAAGCACGCGTAGGCCAGCGGCTGGAATGCCATTATTGCGGCTACCGGCGCACCGTGCCGAACCATTGCCCCAAGTGCCAGAGCGAGCACCTTTATTATCTGGGCGCGGGATCGCAGCAGGGCGAAGAACGACTCGCGGAGCTGTTTCCTGGCGCGCGCCTCGGTCGCATGGATCGTGACACCGTGCGCTCGCGCGGCGACATGGAGCGATTGCTTGCGCGGCTGCATTCCGGCGAGATCAACCTGCTGGTCGGCACCCAGATGATTGCGAAAGGTCACGATATTCACGGGGTCACCCTGGTCGGTGTGGTCGGTGCAGACTTCGCACTGACGTTGCCCGACTTTCGCGCGCCGGAGCGAGTCTTCCAACTGCTCACGCAGGTAAGCGGGCGTGCCGGCCGCGGCGAGCTTCCCGGCCGCGTTCTCGTGCAAACCTACCAGCCCGACCACTACGTCAACAGATTCGCCCAGACGCACGACTTCCTCGGCTTCGCGGGCAAGGAGATGACCATGCGGCGCATGGCCGGCTACCCGCCATTTCGCGTGCTGGCGAACGTGGTCGTGCAGAGCGAGCAGCTTGAAGAAGCGTTGGCGTGGTCCGCTGCTCTAGGCAAGTGGTTTGCGAGCGCAAGGCTGAACGACACACGCGTTTTAGGGCCGGCGGCGGCTCCGCTCTCGCGGCTGAAGCGCATCTTTCGCTTCCACTTTATTCTGAAAGCGAGCCGTCGCGACGTGCTTGGCCAGGCCCTGCGCGCGATGCTGCTCGCCGCCGAAGCGCAGGGCGTCCCCCGGAGGAGTCTGATCGTGGATGTCGACGCCGTTCACCTGATGTGAGGTTGCGTTTGCTGCACATTGGTTCAACGTGGCGGCTGATGCAGACGTACCTTCTCGATGACGTGGAGAAGGCTTGTGTTCTTGAAGGGCGTCGGCGTGGCGCACAGAATGAAGATCACCAGCGTCACCGGCGCTAGCATCGCGACCGGGCGCGGCAACGTGTTGTCTACTGGAACGCGAGGGTGCCGCATTCCGGGTAGCAGCAGCAGTCCGGCCCAAAGCAGCCAGCCCATCCAGCAAAACAGACCGCAAACGACGAGAACGACAAGCATCACGTTCGTCACGGTGCGATGAACGCGCGGCGAAAGCGAGTACAGAATATGCCCCCCGTCAAGCTGACCGGCGGGGATCAGGTTCAGCGACGTGATCAGGAGGCCGATCCAGCTTGCTACCAGCACGGGATGCCACAACAACGGGCCGTTCAGGTGTCGGTGCAAGGGACCGTTCAGGACGCCGAGCAGCAGATCGATCAACAGCGGTGTGCTGAAGCCGACCAGCTTGACGGGCTCCGCAGATACCGGATGCGACAGCATCAGACCGATCGTAGTGGTTCCCAGCGCCACGGCGAATCCGGCGATAGGGCCCATAGCCCCGATCATCAGCAGCGCCGCGCGCGCCTTGACGCGGGATTTCAGGCGGATTACCGCGCCGGCCGTTCCGCTTAGGGACGGGGCCGGCAGCATGTAGGGAAGTGTGGCGCGTACCCGGTAGTAGCGACACGCAAAATAGTGGCCGAACTCGTGCGTCAACAGAATGCCCAGCAGAGTACACGCAAAGGGCAGGCCGATCGCGAGATGGCGCAGGTTGGCGAACACCCAGGAGTACGGAAAAATGTCCGCATCCGAAGTCAGGGGAAACAGCCCGTGATTGAAGTTGTCGGCGTAGCGCATCCCGACCACCGTCGTCGAAAGCAGCGTAACGACAAACAGCAGAGCATGCAGCCAGTACCGATCCGGGCGCGGAGCGGGCTTCGGTCGAGGGGGAACCGCGGTGAGCAGCGGAGGAGATTCTCGGAGCAAGGCAGGTGTGGCCATAATGCAGCGGGAATCCTTCTACGAACCGACGTGCGAGGTGTCGCTTGTGCTGCTCCGTAAGACGATCGAGGTACTGCTGAGACGACGTCCAGCCGAGTTGTGGCTGTAGGGCTTGCTGTATTACTCGCTGAGCTGCAACTCTTTACCGGGTTTAAAGCGTATCGCCTTCCCAGGTGCGATGCTTACCTCAGCGCCGGTGCGGGGATTGCGGCCGATCCCGGTTTTGCGCGATTTGACGGTAAACACGCCAAAGCCGCGGAGCTCGATGCGATCGTCTTTGGCAAGGGCCTGCTTCATGGCATCGAGAACAGCGTTGACCGCAGCTTCCGCCTTCGTTCGCGGCAAACCGGTGCGTTCCACGATGCGTTGGATCAGGTCCTGCTTGATCAAAAGGGTCGCCTCTCTCCCGAAGACTCTGGTGCCTTGGTCCGGTATGAATTCACGCCCGTAAAGCAAGCATAAGAATGCGCTTGGCACTTGTCAACGCAGAAGGTACGGTAGTCTGCATAGAAGCGAAATGCCCCGGTGACGTTTGCAGCCGGACGAAGGAGTTGAATGGCTATCAAGAGCGACAAATGGATCAGGCAGCAGGCGACCGAGAAGGGGATGATCTCGCCGTTCAGCGAAAAACAGGTCAAGGATGGCTGCATCTCCTACGGTCTTTCGAGCTACGGATATGACCTTCGCGTCTCCGACGAGTTCAAGATTTTCACCAACGTCAATAGCGCGATTATCGACCCAAAAAACTTCGACGAGCGCTCCTTTGTCAGCGTTCAGGCACCCAGTGTCATCATCCCGCCAAACTCCTTCGCTCTGGCGCGCTCGGTCGAGTCCTTCAAGATTCCACGCGACGTTCTGACGATCTGCGTCGGTAAAAGCACCTACGCCCGTTGCGGCATCATCGTCAACGTAACGCCCTTTGAACCCGAGTGGGAAGGGTTTGTGACGCTTGAAATCTCGAACACGACACCGCTGCCCGCTCGCGTCTATGCGAACGAAGGTCTGTGCCAGATCCTGTTCTTTCAAAGCGACGAGGTGTGCGAAACCAGCTACGCCGACCGCCGCGGCAAGTACCAGCACCAGCAGGGCATTGTGCTGCCAAAGCTGTAAATCATTGCAAGCCACCAAAAGGTCCGAGGGAAGCGTGGTCGACGAAACAGGGGTGCTGGTCGGAATCGTCGCGGCAGACCCGTTACGCCTTTTCGGTTTAACCACGATCCTCGAAGAAGAATCCGGCCTGCTGCCGGTGCCAGTCGAGCTTCACAAAGGCCGCAGCCTTCGCGGCTTGCGCGCGCTTCTGCTTGATGCGTCCACTGTCCGTGACCTCCCGGCCACCCTGGCCGATCTGCGCGCGCAGTGGCCGCAGCTTCCGGTCATGGTTCTCGGCAGTTCCACTGATCCCGCGCACATTCAGGGCGTGATCGCGTCCGGGGCGAAGGGCTACCTGCCCGGCAGTGCGGCTGAAGCGGAAATCCGCATGGCCGTACGGGTGGTGCTCGACGGCTCCGTATGGGCTCCGCGTAAGGTGCTCGCCCGACTCATAGAAGCAGGTGGTGTTGCAGCGGCGTCCGAGCGAACTCCGCCTCGCATCATGGCGCGCCTCACCGAACGCGAGGCGGAAGTGCTTCACCTGCTGCTCTCGGGTAACAGCAACCGGCAGATTGCGACAAATTTAGGCATCGAAACAGTCACCGTCAAAGCGCACCTCGGCAGGATGTTCCGAAAGGCGGCGGTAAACAATCGCGTGGAACTCATCGCGGCTGCTTTGGCAGAACGCACGCCCGAGGATTCCCAAAATGGAACAACCATGGACAGATAACCTTCGGCTATTACCAAAGATTGCTCAGAGGTATACATACCTCGGTACTCTTGTCGGGCGGGAGGGCTTGGTGGACCATGAAGAGGTAGCACAGACCTGGGAGAAGTGGGGTTGCGGAAGCTTGCAAAAGCTGTTCGCAGCCCCCATTTTTTCGCCTGCTCTCAGCGCCCGGTGCAACCCTCGTACGCAGGTCTCCATCAGATGGTTTGCTGCAAAAGATGCACTGACAGTTTTGAAAGCGAGAGACGATATGATGAAGAGAGTTGCGGGTGTACTTTGTGCTTTGGCGATTACGGCAAGCGTTCTTCCGGCCCGCGCCGAGGACGAAGGAAAAAAGCTGGCGGACCGTCTCAATAGCGCGGCAGCCGTCCTAACCGAAGTTATGGCGACCCCGGACAAAGGCATTCCCCAATCGATTCTGGCAGGTGCTTCTTGCGTCGTCGTGGTACCCCATTACAAGAAGGGTGCGTTCGTCGTCGGCGGACAGTATGGACAGGGCGTCGCCACTTGCCGTTCGCCCCGCGGTTGGAGCGCTCCGGTGTTCGTTCGTCTTGAAGGTGGCAGCTTCGGCTTTCAAATTGGCGGGCAGTCGACGGATCTTGTACTGGTTGCTATGAATCAGAATGGTTTGCAGCATATGCTTTCGAGCAAGTTCAAGCTTGGCGGCGACGCTGCGGCCTCTGCCGGCCCTGTTGGCCGCAACGCACAGGCTGCCACGGATGCATCCCTCCATGCGGAGTTTTTGACGTATTCGCGTAGCCGCGGCCTGTTTGCCGGTCTCGACCTCGATGGGACGGTCCTCTCGCAGAACGCCGACGACACTCGCGGCTTCTACGGAGCGGATGTTCCCTTCAAGACAGTGCTTGATGGAGAACAGCCCACTCCTGCTGAAGCGAAGCCTTTCGTTCGGCCCGTGGCGAAGTATTTTGTATCCTCGAAAGCCGCTCAGTAGTTCATCTGATTTCTCCTGCAAAGCCGCCCACGGGCGGCTTTGTGGTGTCTGGAATCATGCGAGATTCGACTATCTTGCGTACACTACAATCTTGAACGTGCCGCACCCAAGTTCGACGCGAGATACCCCAGAGCACTTACGTCCGCAGCAATCCGGTCCGGCTAACGCGATCGGCGCTGTAGAAATGTGGACACAGTATCTCGTCCTCCGATTGGTCGTTGGGTTGCTTGGCCTGCTGCCGAGGTCCTTGGCACGAGCGTGCGGCAGCCTCATCGGTCGGGCGACGTCCGCGTTCGCTCCCCGCTTGCAGAAGACCGGTCTTCAAAATCTGGCGCTCGCCTTTCCGGAGCGCTCGGAAGCTGAGCGCGTAAGTATTTTGACGGAGATGTACCGCTCACTTGGTTGGCAACTTGCGGAATTTTGCAAAATGCCGGGCTACACTCGCGAAGCGGCGAGCCAATTTGTCCGCTATGAAGGCTTGAACAATTACCTAGAAGCTCGCGAGCGAGGCAAAGGAGTTCTTGTCGTTACCGGTCACCTTGGCGCGTGGGAGCTATCGAGCTTTTTCCATTCCCTCATGGGATATCCGATGTCGGTGATCATCCGCCGGCTCGACAATCCTCTGGTTGATGCTTGGGTCAATAGCGTGCGCTGTCTGCACGGCAATCGCGTCATTCACAAAGACGAGTTTGCGCGCGGTCTGCTCACGGCAATGCACCAGGGCCAAACCGTCGGCATCCTGATGGACACCAACATGACGCCGCCACAGGGGGTGTTTGTTCCGTTCTTTGGCATTGAGGCCTGTACCGCTTCCGGGCTGGCGCGGGTAGCTCTTCGGTCCGACGCCGCGGTGTTGCCCGGCTTTCTTGTTTGGGAGGAGTCGGAGTCCAGATATGTTTTGCACTTTGGCGAAGCGCTCCCGCTCATCCGAACCAGCAACGCGGCTTCCGATGTAGTCGCCAACACAGCCCTGTTCACGGCAGCGATAGAGGGCTACGTGCGGCGCTACCCGGGCCAGTGGCTGTGGTCGCATAGACGTTGGAAAACGAGACCGCCGGGTCAGGAGAAGCTGTATTGATGACGTTTACGGAACTTGTGGACCTGGTCGGAGGAATCGCGGAAGAGAGCTCCGCCAAGATGTATCGCGTGTCGAACTTCGAGCAAGCAGAGGCTGCCTGTGTCGTGTTTGCTGTCGACGAGGCGACCCTACTTCCAGCTTTGGAAAGTCGCGCAGGGATGATCCTTGCACCCCTCGCGGCAACTGCGTCGGACGGTCGCGTCGTCCGCGTCAAGAGCCCGAAATACTCTTTCGCACTCTGCGCCAAGGCTTTGCGCGAGGGGGACGAGAGCGACTTTGTCCATGCTTCAGCCGTCATCCACAATACAGCTTGGCTGGGAGCTCGTGTGCGGGTCGGCGCAGGTGCCGTCGTCGGAGCAAGAGTGGTGATTGGGGATGACAGCCAAATCGAAAGTCGCGCCATGCTCTACAACGACATCATCGTCGGCTCACGCGTTGTCGTGCAGGCCGGCGCTGTGCTGGGCTCCAAGGGTTTCGGGTATGTACGAGACCCGGAGAGCGGCCAGTATGTGCTGTTCCCGCAGCAGGGCGACCTCGTGATTGAAGACGATGTCGAAATAGGAGCGAATACCACGATCGATCGAGGTGCGCTGGGTGAAACGCGCATCGGGCAGGGAACCAAGATCGATAATCTCGTGCACATCGGCCACAACTGCCGCATCGGCCGAAATGTTCTGATCGCGGCGCAGGTAGGCATATCCGGGTCTTGCGTGGTGGAAGATGGCGCCGTCCTGGCGGGACAGGTGGGGCTGGGCGATCACGTCATGATCGGACCTGGCGTGATCCTTGGCGGGGCCGCTGGAGTCTTTCCGCACAAGTACGTAGAAGGCCCAGGGCAGGTGTTTATGGGTGTACCGGCCGAACCATTAAGCCGCTATCTGCGAACGATCGCAAAGCTTCGACGTTTATAACGGCAGCAGCAATAAAGCGGCGCTCCGGGATCGATCCAGAGCGCCGCGTTACTGTTCGCTTCGTGTTTACTGGAAAAGGCCGTTCAACCCGGCGGGGAAGAACACTCCAGTGTTGATGGTATTCGTGCCCTGCACCTGCTGCGTTCCGGTAACGATGTTCAGCACCTGAGCGGTTGTGCGGGAGAAAGCGATCACGTTGGTGGGGTCGCCATCGGCGGTGTTTGTCGCTGGGAAACCGGCGACGCCGGCCAACGAAACGGTGGTCACGGTCGGAGCAGCGGCTGCTCCTGTGACAGTACCTGTCGCAGGGTAAGCTCCCGGTGCCTGCAAGCCGAGATCGTCCGGAGTGTAGGTGGTGGGCGCAGTGGTAGCCGTGGCACGCGACGCAAGGAACGTGCGCAGTTGCGAGACAAGCCGCGTCGCCGCTAGGTACCCGTTAGCTCCGGTTTGATCGTTGATCGCAATCGTCGTACGGATCAGGCCAGCATGGTAGGCTTCAACCGCAAGAATGCTCGCCGCCGCTTGCAGGTAGGTTTTCCCGGTTGTCGATGTGCTGATCAGCGGAGCCGCTCCCTTGTAGGCGGTGACACCGACATCTTCAAACACATACGCTCCACCCAGGAAGGCAACATCATTGGCGTACGGGTTGAACTGGCCGGCCGTCACAAACGGCGCAGCGCTCAAGCCGGCAGCTGTGGCCAACGTAGTGAAGGCACCTGCCGGGCTGATGTCGATTTGGGGCTGACCGACCGCCGCGCTGCCCAGGGCAGTGCGAAGGAAGGTAACGTGCTTGCCTTCTTCGATAGCTGTCTCGATGGCATACGCCTTCACCGCAGGCAGCACCCACGGCACGTTCGTAGCTGTGCCGACAGTAGCGCGCGTGCCGCCAGTCGTTGTCGCTGTACCTGCGCCAATGCCGATAGCCGTCGAAGGCTGGCCGAGAGCGATGGACGCCGTCGTCGGGTTGTCGATGGTCGAACCAAAGGCCGCCATGTAGTAGAAGTTCGACTCGAGGTACTCGAGGTTAAGGGCGAAGTTGAGGATGTCCGTGTCGGCGAACGCCGCCACAGTTTTCGCGGCATGCGCGGTCGAAGGAATCGCCATGGCTGCCACGGCGGCGCCGGCACCCATCAGCAGCGCACGACGGCTGGCGATAATACTGTCTAGTTTCTGTGTCTCTTGATTTGCCATGTCGTTATCCTTAGCTCTGTGTTACAGAAATGTTGCCCGTTGCCCCGTTCGGGAGGAATCCGCCACCCTTGACGCCAGCTGCCGGTGTGGTAGCACCAGCCGTCGGAGAGAAGGTGCCATAAGCGATGTGGAGTACCTGGTCCGTGGTGCGATGGTAAGCCAGGGCGTTCGCATCGACTGGAACAATGGAGCTTGCAGCCACGGTAGCCACGGTCTGCGCGCCTGTGGCGAAGTTTCCGAGCTGCGTTTCATTGCCGCCGCCAAGTGAAGCGCGCAGCATCGAAAGGCGGTTGGCATACAGCGCGTAGGGGTAGGTTGTCGTTCCGTTGATGATGGTGTTCGCGGTCAATTGCGTACGAATTGCAGCGCCGTGGTACGCCTCGATCGACATGATCCCGGCAGCCGCAGCCAGGTAGCCAGCAGCAATGCCGGCCGTGCTGATCAGCGGGGCAGCTCCGTTGTATGCCGTAACGCCGACGTCTTCAAACAGGAACGCTCCTACCAGGAAGGAGTTGTAGTCCGCGAACGGCGAGAAGGTCGTCGGGATGGCGGGCAGGGTGGTTGACGTGGCGAACAGCGAGTTGGCGGCGGTCACGCCACCGGCAAAGCCGGCGGTGAGATCGATCGTGGGTCGCGCAACGGCTGCGGTTCCCAAGGCGGCCCGGAGAGCACGCACATGCTGCTGCTCGGTATAGGCGAGCTCATTGACGAAAGCTGTCTGAAACGTTGTAAGGGCGGCAACGATTTTGGTTCCGCCATTGACGGTGCCCGCGCCTGTTCCGGTGGTGCTGGTGCCGGAGCCGATGTCTGTAGTCGCCAAACCGCTGCCGGTAGCGGCGCGAAGATAGAATTCCGCTTCCAGATACTCCAGGTTCAACGCGAAGTTGAGGATGTCGACATCGTTATACGCCACTGATGTAGCGGGCAGAGTTACGGTACCGTTGTCGCTGCAGCCCGCGACGAGAGTCGCTGCCGCGGCGCTTCCCGCACCCGCGAGAAACGTTCGCCTCGAAAGGGCTTTCTTCACAATTCCATCAATATCCACGTTGGTTCTCCTGACTTGCGTTTGGCTAAAAAGAGTACAAGCACCGATTGGTGTACTACCTTGGAGATACGAACAGGACCGAAGGTTGGATTGCGAATGTAAGAGAACGAGCTAAGTCACATGTTTTTTTGACATTCTTCACGAAATGGAGCCGGTTTGTGTTTCCGTTCACCGACAGAAGGCTGAAGAGAGTTCCTTCCATAAACAATGCGTCTTCAGTCCCGATGGCAAGACAGGTAGACCATTTGCCGGTTGCCAGAGCTACAGGCTCTGCACGGGAAGCTGCACCAGATCGTGCTGGAGCGAAATTTCTTTCTGAACGAACGGCTCCGCGTAGCGAACTCCAGCGAGCAATCCATAATGCCGTGCCGTGGCAAACATCCTCTCGCGAATATCTTCCTCCGGCACAAACAGACCCGAACCCACCTCCTGCGCGCCATATTGAGAGCGATAGGCCAGCAGCGAGCGGAGGCGCGTTTCGATGTGAGCGCTGATATCGACGACAAAGGTGGGGCGAACGTCGGCATACAAAGACGCGTACAGAATCTTGAACGGGCGGTGCGGGCGGCCATGCTCCGGCGGTACATCCAAGCTGGATAAACCTGCCGCGAAGCAGGCCTCGTAGCCTAGTGTGGCGCTGGTGTAATGGTCTGGGTGCCGACCTTGCCAGTATGGCAGGATGACGACTCGAGGTCGAAGTCGGCGCAGCATGGAGGCGATCTTTAGACGATTGCCGAGCGTGTTTTGCACATTCCCATCAGGCAGGTCGAGAGCTTCGCGATGGCTCACGCCGAGGATGCGGGCCGCTTCTGCTGCTTCCGCCCCTCGCTCCGCGGCCGTTCCGCGCGTGCCGGCTTCGCCGCGGGTCAGGTCCAGAATGCCGGTACGCCATCCCAGGGCATTTTGGACCAGCAGCGTTCCGCCGCAGGTCTGTTCTACGTCGTCGCGATGGGCGGCGATGGCAAGAACATCGACCTGCGGGAACGCTGGCGTCTCGGTCATATCTTTGTAGCCAGTTGGGCTAGTTCGCCCCGTTTGTCACCGCGTCCATGTACGCCACGTCGAGCACGGTACCCTGAATCGTGACGAACTCGTTGTCAATTTCGGCTCCAGGAGTGCCCACGGTTCCGGTTACGAAGACGTGCGTTTGCCCGCCGTAAGCGGTGTACATCTTATGGAAGCTCTGTACCCAGCAGATGCCGGTAAGGCTGCCGTAGTAGTACTGGTTCTGGTTGCTGTTGGGATACGCGACGGTCGCGGCACCGTTCGGAATAATGTTGAGCGGCACAACCTGCGCGACATTCGTGCCCAGGTTCACCATCGTCAGGCAATTGTAGTTCTGGTTGGTGGCCGCGCGCTTCCCACTGGCACACTGTTGCGAGCCAACCCACATGGTGTTGTCATCCGCGAAGATGAGCTTGCTGTGGCGGCCATCGGAAATCGAAACCGGGGTCGACACCTTGTATGTGCTCAGATTCAAGGTCGAAAGATACCCGGTGAACAGCAACGGATTGACGGGGTCGTTGGCGAGCGTGCCATTGGCCAGCAGAGTTTGCTGCGACTGGCCCGCTAAATACAAGGTCGACCCGTTGGAGAGCGCTTCCGTCACGCCACCAGGAACCGGTATAGGATTCGCTACCGGAAGCACCGACATTACTGAAGGATAGGGGAGCGCCGTCGGGATCACGTCCACCGTCAAAGCGCCTTCCTGCAGCAGAGAAACACCAGCCTGGACGCCTCCGCACTCGGGGCCGCAGTTCAGCACATATGCTGTCGTGCCATCCAGCGAAAAGGACACGTCGCTTGGCCTGTCGTACGTGCCCGGAACGGGAACGACGCAGAAGACGGGAAGAATGAGTGGCTGGCAATCCACATAACCCGGGGGGAACACGGGGGTGTTGGTCTGGTTTACCTTGACGATGCGGTATAGCGAGTTCGAATTGCGCACCATGGCCAGAATGACCGTATTGCCGCTGTTGATCACGACTTTGTCGACGTTCGGCAGATTCAGGTTGTAGTTGGCACCGTTGCTGGTCAGGATGATCTGCCCGGTCTGCGATTGCGCGGCGGCAAAGCGGGTGCCATCGGCCGAAGCGGCCACGGACGGAGTCGTCGGAGAGTAGGAACCAACGGCTCCCGCTGAGGCTTCCTTGCTGTAGTTGATCGCGGTCAGGCCGCCGTCCGAAGAAGAAAACACATAGCCGACGGTTTGCTCCGGGTAATTGAGGATGGTCGTCGGATTGCCGCCGGAGTAACCGCTAATGGTGTATACCGGGATCGTATTCTGCACATTCGAGCGGATGTCACGCAGGCCGTCAAGAATTTCGAGACCGCCGGAGGTGCCGTTGCTTGTGTACGACGCCAGAACACGTTGCTGAATCTGGCTGGGCGGCACAGGACGGCCCGCAAAGGTATACGCAGGCTCTTTGTAGATATCTTGACCGCATCCCGTAAGCACAAGAGCGATACCAGCCAGCAGCAGGCCTGAAGCAAGCTGGGCGACAAAACTTCGATTCTTCAACGGCGACCACTCCCAGTCTGTCAGCGCCCGCACGGCGCACAGAACTGCACTTTCAAGCTGAAGTATACCAAACGGTACGGGAAGCTCGGCTCGTCTGAAGCAGCATCGGAGCGAGATCCCGCGCCACGTTTGATGATCGTTAGACGGTGGCATACCATGGAGAGCGAGCAAGCGAAATGGGGAGTAGATGGCGGTAGCGCACGGCGAAGCGAAGGTATCAGCAGCAGGGGGCGAGACGGCGGCAAGCAGCGTGACGGCCGCCCCGGTGCCACCAACCCCCGGCCGGTCCGTAAACCTGCCCGCGAACTCGCCGACAGCTCTGCCGACAGCCCGGCTTTTTACCGGGCAGCCCGTGCTTTGCGACGGCGCCATGGGTACCATGTTGTATAGCCGCGGCATCTTCATCAACCGCTGCTTCGATGAACTGAATACCCGCGAACCGCAGATCGTCCGCGCCATTCACGAAGAATACCTGCAGGCTGGCTCCGAGGTGATCGAAACCAACACCTACGGCGCGAACGCCTTTCGCCTGGAGCACTTTGGGCTCGGCGACAAAGTACACGACTTCAACGTCGCGGGCGCCGGGCTAGCCCGGCAGGCGGTCGACGCCATTCGGGAAAAACAAGGCTCCGAAGCGTTTGTCGCGGGTGCTGTCGGATCGCTTGGCGTGCGGCTTGCCCCGCTGGGCACAACGACTCCCGAGGCGGCGCAGGAGGCGTTCGCGGAGCAGGTGCGGGCTCTTGCCGAAGGCGGCGCGGACCTGATCATGATCGAAACGATGATGGCGGTCGACGAGGCCGAGGCGGCCGTGATGGCGTCTCGCCATGCCGCGCCAAACCTGCCGGTGTTGGTGATGGTAACGGTAGACGAGGATGGAAACTGCCTTGACGGCACCAGCCCGCAAGCAGCGGTGCAGCGGCTTGAAGCTGCGGGAGCCAGTGCGCTGGGCTGCAACTGCAGCTCCGGCCCGGCGGGAGTATTGCGCGTGATCGAGGCGATGCGCCCGGTCACGAAGTTGCCGTTGATGGCCATGCCTAACGCAGGGATGCCCCGCAATGTAGAAGGCCGTAACATCTATCTCACCTCGCCCGAATACATGGCGAGCTTCGCGCGAAAGTTCGTGAAAGCCGGAGCGACCTGGGTTGGCGGCTGTTGTGGGACCACTCCCGACCATATTCGCGCCATGCGCGGTGCGTTGCGCGCCATGGAAGCGCAGGGCTCTGGCGAGCAGGCTGAAGCGCGCGCGGAAAGCGCCGTCGCCTCCGCGGAAACTCCGGTACAGCCGCCGCCGTTGGCCGAGCGGTCGCTGATCGGCGCCAAAATTGCCGCCGGCGATTTCGTCACGATGGTCGAGATCGTTTCGCCCAAAGGAATCGACTGCTCCAAGGAACTTGCGGGAGCGGCGTACCTGCACAAGCTCGGCGTGCACGCGATCAATGTGCCGGACTCCCCACGCGCGAGCGCCCGCATGAGCGCGCAAAGCCTGTGCGTGCAGATCCAGCAAAAGGTCGGCATCGAAACCGTCCTGCACTACACCTGTCGCGACAGGAACCTCCTGAGCATCCAGAGCGACCTGCTGGGAGTGTCGTCGATCGGGCTCAAAAATATTCTTTGCCTCACGGGCGACCCGCCAAAGATGGGCAACTACCCCAATGCTACGGCGGTGTTCGACGTCGACGCCATAGGGCTGGTCAAGATTGTCAATAACCTGAACCACGGTTTGGATATCGGTCTCAACCCGATCGGGGGGTCTACCGGGTTTACGATGTCGGTGGCGGCTAACCCGGGAGTGCCAGACATCGACCACGAGGTGCGCCGCTTCGCTTATAAGGTAGAAGCAGGCGCGGAGTTCTGCATCACGCAGCCGGTCTTCGACCTCCGCTTGCTGGAGCAATTTCTGAAGCGGATTGAAGGCTTTCGCATCCCGGTGATTGCGGGCATCTGGCCGCTGACCAGCCTGCGCAACGCCGAGTTCATGAAGAACGATCTGCGCGTGAGCATGCCCGACGAAATCATGACAAGAATGGGAGCGCAAACCACCAAGGAAGGCGCGTTTGCCGAGGGCATCGCGGTCGCCCGGGAGATGCTGGCCGACGCGCGCGGCTTGGTGCAGGGCGTGCAGGTGAGTGCGCCGTTTGGTAAATATAGCGCCGCTGCCGACGTGCTCGGCCTTTTGTAGACAGGGGAAGATTGTGGCGAGTTTTGAAGAACAGTTGGCTGAGCTGGAGCAAGTGGTGGCTCGGCTGGAAAGCGGCGGGCTTACGCTGGACGAGAGTGTGCGACTGTTCGAAAGCGGCGTTCGGCTTTCCGAAGCCTGCAAAGGGCAGTTGGCGTCGGCGGAAAGCCGCATTCAAGTACTGCTGCAGCCCGGGGAACAGAGCGAAGTACGCGTGAAGGAGCTGGAAGTCTCGGTCGACGACGAGTCCGACGTGGATAGCACAGACGCCTTGGATGAGGAAGGCGTCGAAGAGTAGCTTTCGCGTGTCGTATTTCTCTCTATCGGGAGAATCCTACCTGCGAAATTTGCCGAGAGCACCGTCGGCAATGCTCGCGAGAGGGTGAAGTGGAAGCCCCGCGAGCTCGCGTGGATTGTCGAAGAAGAGCGGGCAAAGCCATCTGAAACAGCGAAACTGACCTGCAGACCTTAGTGAATGACGCCTAGCAGGTACAGCAGAATGACGAGGATCAGGATTGTCCCTAAAGTGCCGCTGCCGCGGTATCCCCATCCTCGTGAATAAGGGAACACCGGAAATGAACCAATCAGCAGTAAAACCAGAATGACGACAAGAATCAGTTCCAAGACCAGCCTCCTCATCTACGCAGCAGATTTGTAGATGCGAGTCATCCGGGGTTTGTTATCTGACTCGGATTCGCGCGGCACTTTTCGCAGCCTGCGAGACTGGCTTACACTGCAAGAGCTAGGCTTCTTGTGTGGCGCTCAGGGGAGGGTTTCTTGTTTTTGCTGTTAGCCATCGTGTTGTTTGTGCTCTGGCTCATGGGCTGGCTGCTGCTTAAGAGCACCGGTGTTTTGATTCACCTGGTTCTGGTGCTGGCAGTCATTGCCTTGGTCATGCATCTTGTATCCAGCCGCCGTGAGTAGGCCCGCTTACCGTAAAAAGCCCACCTTGTAGGTGAGCTTTTTACAGTTGGCGTGGCTACTGATGCGTATGGGGTTGCGAAATGCCCGCAGCGACCGGAGGTGGAAGGGGAACGGAAGCCAGTATTTCCGGAGTCTCTTCGGCCAACTCGGGCAGCTTGCCAGCGAGAGCAATATCCAGAACTTCATCCATCTGCTCGACGAAATGCAGCTTCATCTCGTTCTTGATCAACTCCGGCAGATCGGTGAAGTCACGCTCGTTTTCCTTCGGGAGGATCGCTTCGCGAATTCCGGCGCGATGCGCCGCGAGCAGCTTTTCCTTCAGGCCGCCGATCGGCAGTACCTTGCCCCGCAGCGTAATCTCGCCGGTCATCGCGATGTCGCGGCGAACGGGGATTTTGGTGAGTGCGCTCGCCAGGGCCGTCGCCATAGTAATGCCCGCGGACGGACCGTCTTTTGGAATGGCACCCTCGGGCACATGGATATGGATGTCCAGATTGCGGTAGAAATCCTTCGGCAGCCCCAGGTGCCGGGCGCGTGAACGAATCCAGGTAAGGGCAGCCTGCGCCGATTCCTGCATCACTTCGCCAAGCTGGCCTGTCGGCGTCATCTTGCCCTTGCCGTCGAGAACCTGTACTTCGGTCTGCAGAATGCTGCCGCCCATCTCCGTCCAGGCAAGGCCAGTCACCAAGCCGATTTCCGACTTTTCCTGCACCTGCGAATCGCGGAACTTGGCCACACCGAGCAAATCAGCCAGGGTCGCATCCGTGATCGGCTCCTTGTGTGCGGAATCGGTCACAACTTTGCGAGCGACTTTGCGGCACAGATTGCCAATTTCGCGCTCCAGGTTACGCACGCCAGCTTCGCGCGTGTAGCCACGAATCACTGTGCGCAGAGCATCGTCTGTGAAGTTGATCTGCTCGCCATTCAGGCCGTTGGCTTCGAGCTGCTTCTTGACGAGATACTGCTTCGCAATCTCGAGTTTTTCAACTTCCGTGTAGCCCGTGAGCCGCAGAATCTCCATGCGGTCCTGCAGCGGGCCGGGGATCGTATGGAGCACATTGGCTGTGGCCACAAAGAGAACCTGCGAAAGGTCATATTCGACGTCGAGGTAGTGGTCCTGAAACGTATTGTTCTGTTCAGGATCCAGAACCTCAAGCAGGGCACTGGCCGGATCGCCGCGGAAGTCCGACGCCATCTTGTCGATCTCGTCGAGCATGATGACAGGGTTTTTCGTTCCGGCTTTTTTCATCGACTGGATAATCTGGCCGGGAAGCGCGCCGATATAGGTACGCCGGTGACCGCGAATTTCAGCCTCGTCGCGCACGCCACCCAGCGACATGCGGACGAACTTGCGTCCGGTCGCCTTGGCGATGCTCATCCCGAGCGATGTTTTGCCGACTCCTGGAGGTCCGACGAAGCACAGGATCGATCCCTTGGGGTTCTTGACGAGCTGACGCACGGCCAGAAATTCGAGAATACGATCCTTGATCTTTTCGAGGCCGTAATGATCCTCGTCAAGCACCTGCTGCGCGTTCTCGATGGAGCGGATTTCCTTAGAGCGCTTCTTCCACGGCACGGCCAGCAGCCAGTCGAGATAGTTTCGGCTCACGGTCGACTCGGCAGACATCGGCGGCATCGCTTCGAGCTTCTTCAGCTCCTGCATCGCCTTTTCCTTCACCTCGGCGGTCATGCCAGCTTCGTCGATCTTCTTCTTCAGATCGTCGAACTCCGACTTCTCGCCGCGGCCAAGCTCTTTCTGAATAGCCTTGATCTTCTCATTGAGGTAGTACTCTTTTTGCGCGCGCTCCATCTGGCGCTTCACGCGTGAAGAGATCGTGCGGTCCATGTTCAGCTTCTCAATCGCTATGTCAAGCACATCGGCGATGCGCGAGAGCCGAATTTCGGGGTCGAAGACCTCAAGCAGCTCCTGCTTCTCTTCGATCGAAAGTTGCAGGTTCGCGGCGATCACGTCGGCGAGCTTTGCGGGCTCATCGGTGCGCAGCGCCGCGGTCGCTTCCTGGTTCAATGACTGCTGCAGCTTGGCGTACTGCTCGAAAAGCTGGTGCACACGCGAGATAAGCTGCTCGGTGAGCGCGGTGGGTTCGAGTGTCGTGCGCGAGGTATGGACGGTGGCGATGAAGAAGCCGTCCTCGTCGCTGATTTCGGATGCCCGCGCCCGCTCAACGCCTTCTACCAGCACCTTGATGTTGCCGTCCGGCATACGCACGGACTGCACAATGTTGCCGATGACGCCGACGTTGTAGATATCCGCCGCCGTGGGCTCGTCGATCGATGCGTCATGCTGGGTGGCGAGAAAGATGCGGCGGTCGCCGTTCAGCGCCTCTTCAAGCGCGCGCACGCTGGATTCGCGCCCGACCACGAAGGGGGCCATCATATGCGGGAAGATGACCATCTCGCGGATGGGCATCATGGGGAGCTTGCGTTGGGCGCCGTTCAGGATGTCGCGTTCTTCGTTTGTCATATCTGTCCGATTAGACGCGGTCAGCGCGGGAACGATGCGCCTGTGCAGCCCGCGATTCTCCTACGAATTGTACGCGCATCAACGTAGCCGGCTGTGCGGAAAGCGGGGCGATAACGGAGCACAAACGGAAGCGACCCGAGAGCCGCTCCCCTTTGTTGCGCCACCAAGAGCGGCTCCTCATCCTGCCTTTTCAAGGAACACAGGGATCGAGACATCGCGGTTCTTGACCATTTCTTCCGTGAGGACGAGTTCCTTGATACGCTTGTTGCCGGGAATGTGGTACATAACATCCAGCATCAACTCTTCAAGAATCATGCGCAAACCGCGCGCGCCGACCTTCCGTTGCAGGGCTTCGCGGGCAATGGCGCGCGCGGCATCGTCGGTCCACACGACCTTCACTCCCTCGTAGTCGAAAAGCTTGGCGTACTGCTTCAGGATGGCGTTGCGCGGCCTGGTGAGGATCTCGATCAGCGCGGCCTCGTCCAGCTCGTCCAGAATGCCGAGCACCGGCAAACGCCCCACAAACTCAGGGATCAAACCATACTTCAGCAAGTCCTGCGGCTCCGCCTGCCGCAGCAGTTCAGCATCGCGTCCGGCGCGGATGGGGGTCACTTCCGTTTCTTTCGCCGTGCCGTCGCCGACAACCTTGAAGCCGAGAGCCTTCTTGCCGATGCGCCGCCCAATCACCTTTTCGAGTCCGACGAATGCGCCTCCGCAGATAAAAAGGATGTTTGTCGTGTCAACAATGGTGAATTCCTGGTGCGGATGCTTGCGGCCACCTTGCGGAGGAACATTGGCGATAGTGCCTTCCAGCAGCTTCAGCAGCGCCTGCTGCACGCCCTCGCCGCTGACGTCGCGGGTAATCGAGGGGTTTTCATCCTTGCGGCCGATCTTGTCGATCTCATCGATGTAGATGATGCCCGACTGCGTTTTGGCGACATCGCCGTCAGCCGCCTGGAGCAGCTTGAGAATGATGTTTTCCACATCTTCGCCGACATAGCCGGCTTCAGTCAGAGTCGTCGCGTCGACGATGGCGAACGGCACATCGAGGATCTTCGCCAGCGTTTGCGCCAGCAGGGTTTTGCCTGACCCCGTAGGCCCCACGAGCAGGATGTTCGACTTTGCCAGCTCCACATCGTTGCCGCGAACCTTGTTCATCTGCACGCGCTTGTAGTGGTTGTACACCGCCACGGCAAGCTTCTTCTTGGTGACGTCCTGGCCGATCACGTACTCGTCCAAAAACGCCTTTACCTCGTGCGGTTTGGGCAGGTGCGCGGGCGCGGCACCGGGCTGCTGCTCACCCTTGTCGTCTTCCAGAATGGAATTGCAGACCGCCACGCATTCATCGCAGATGTACGCGCGGGGGTAGTCGGATGGTGACGAAATCAGCTTCGCCACGGCGTCCTGAGACTTGTGGCAGAACGAGCAGCGTAGAGACTCTTCGAGGCCCCGGGTACTTTTCACAGTGATTCATCCTCAAGCCAAAGAGCACGCCGCAACGCGCAGACGGTCTTGGCCAACCTGTTGAGTTTACACCTTGAGCAACATCGGTTCTGTCCTAAGCTTGCACAACAGGTAGGCAGATGAGTAACCGTTACTCGACAGGTGCTCGCTCGTGAAACGGCCACAGGAGACAGCCCGCCGCGTGAGGACCGCAACGGCGGGCTGCCGGTGACGCAGAGTCAGGTGCGGGGGCGATCGATGATGTCGTCGATAATCCCGTATTCCTTGGCCTGCGCGGAAGTCATGATGAAGTCGCGGTCCGTGTCGCGCTCGATCTGCTCAAGCGTCTGGCCGGTGTGGCTGGCCTGAATGCGGTTCATTACTTCGCGAATGCGAAGAATTTCACGCGCCTGAATATCGATTTCCGTTGCCTGCCCGCTGATGCCGCCGCCCATGATCAGCGGCTGATGGATCAGGATGCGCGAGTTCGGCAGCGCAAACCGCTTACCCTGCTTGCCCGCCATCAGCAGAAACGCGCCCATGGAGGCAGCCTGCCCGATACATAGGGTCTGCACATCGTTCTTGATGTACTGCATGGTATCGTAGATCGCCATGCCCGCGGTGATCGAGCCGCCCGGCGAGTTGATGTACAGCTGGATGTCCTTTTCCGGGTCTTCGCCGGAAAGAAACAGCAACTGCGCGATGATCAGGTTCGCGACGTTGTCATCGATCGGCGTGCCGAGAAAGATGATGTTGTCGCGCAGCAAACGGCTGTAGATATCGTACGAGCGCTCGCCCCGGCTCGTCTGTTCCAGCACCATTGGAATCAATCCCATGGGTTCCTCACTTTCCTTGTTTTTGCTAAGTCTTACAACGGAATTGTCATCCTGAGCGCAGCAAAAATCCGCTTCTCTACCACGGGCGCAGGGATTGCTTACTTCGCTACCTTCTCGTACAGGTGGTTGCTCGTCTTTTCACGGCGCATCTGTTCGCGAACGCGATCGATGGAACCGTCCTTTTCGAGTTGCGCCCGCAAAGACTCAAGCGGCTGCCGCTGCTGAATCGAAAGCATCAAGAGCTCCTGGTCGAGCTCGTCGTCGGCCACCGAAACGCCCTCAGCTTCCGCGATGCGGTCGAGCAGAATGGACGCCTTCACTTCCTGCATGGCCTGGTCGCGCTGGGCCTCACGCAGGCGCGTGAAGTCGAGCTGGCGCATGGCTTCGGGCGTCATGCCCTGCTGGGCCAGCGCGCGCAATCCGCGGTCAAGCCGCGCATCGATCTGCTGCTGCACGAACGACTCGGGAACAGGGAAGTCGAAGCGGGCAAGCAACTGATCAAGCATCTGCTCTTTGGCCTGACCGGAAAGTGCGTCTTGCTTGCGCTTCGACGCCATCTCGCGCAGCTTGGTTTCAAAATCGTTCCAGTCCTCATAGCCGCCGAGCTCTTTGGCGAACTCGTCGTCATGCTCGCGGAACTCCTTGCGCTTGATCGCCTTGACGCTCACGTCGTAGCTTACGGTTTTGCCGGCCAGCCGCTGCTCGCCGAACTCCGCCGGATACACGACTTCAAGCGTCAGCTCCTGCCCAACTTTCGCCCCGCGAAGCCCGTCGCTGAAGGCAGGCAGCGTGTTCTTGCCGCCAATTTCGATCAGAACATCTTCTCCGGTGATCGGCTGTGCGTCTTCTGCTGCCTGCAGACCGTCTTCGGTCACCGTTTCGACCATCGGCTGCACCTTGCCGGTGAAGCCGATCTCGGCCCAGTCGCCGTCGACAAGCGGGCGGTCTTCTTCGACCGGCTCGACGGTCGCGTGACGATCGAGCACGTTCGACAGCTCCGCCTGGTACTCGTCATCGGTGAGCGCCGCGTCGGGCTTCGTGACGGAAACCGCGTCATAGCCGGTCACTTCGAACTCAGGCTGAACCTCAAACGTCGCCTTGAACTTCAGCGGAGCGCCCTGCGCCAGCAGCAACTCGCTCACCTGAGGCTGCGACACCGGCTGCAGCTTGCCTTCCGCCAGAGCCGACCGGAACTTTGCATCGACGAGCGATTCCAAAACTTCCTGCCGAACTTCCTTGGCGAAGCGCGACTTGATCATCGACTCCGGCACTTTGCCGGCGCGGAAGCCGGGGATGCGCGCGAGCTTCTGGTACTGCTTAATGACGCGCGAAAAGGCTTTGTTGACTTCCTCGGCCGGAGCTTCAACTTCGATCGAACGGGTCAGCTCGGGGTTCAGGGTCGGAGCATGGGTATGCGCCTCGTGCGTGTGGCTGGCATCGTGCGTATGGCCTTCGTGGCCTGGCTCGGAAAGCGCAAGGGTCTCTTCAGTCATTTCAGGAGTGGTAGTTTCTGTGGGGGTCAAAGTCTGTTGCCTTCCGGGAAAGTGCGCGGGTTGAGATTTGCGTAGGAGGCGCGTGTTGCACGCGCGGCCCGCTGCTTATTCAAGAATACGAGGCGTAGCCGACAGGGTCAATGCACAGGCCGTAAGTAGGCACACGGGAAGGCTCGGCTCTACACTGAAACCGTGGCCAGCCTGACGGTTCTCGAAAATTTGCACCACACCATTGCTGGCTGCACGCAGTGCCCCCGGCTTCGCGATTACGGTGAAGCGATCGGCCAGACCAGGCGCCGCGCCTATCTCGACCAGGAGTATTGGGCCAAGCCCGTACCCGGTTTTGGCGACCCGCGCGCGCGCATTCTCGCTCTCGGACTCGCCCCCGGAGCCCACGGCGCGAATCGCACCGGCAGGCCCTTTACGGGCGACGGCTCCGGCGATTTTATGTACCCGATCCTGCATGAGCTTGGCCTGGCGTCGAAACCACGCGCCGTCCATCGCGACGACGGCCTGAAGCTGCGGCACCTGTGGATCGGCTCAGTGGTGCGGTGCGCTCCGCCGGGGGACAAGCCGACGCCAGACGAGGTGCGCCGCTGTGCGGCTCATCTCAACGCTGAGGTGGCCGCGCTGCCGCGTTTGAAAGTCGTGGTCTGTCTCGGCAAGATTGCCTGGGACGGCTACCTGGCGCATCTTCTCGCTGGCGGAGCCATCGAACGCCGCTCCCTGTACACATTCGGCCATGCCGCGGAGTATCGGCTTCCAAACGGCATGGCGCTGCTGGGGAGCTACCATCCCTCGCTGCGCAATACCAACACCGGACGGCTCGACAGCGTGATGTTTACACGTGTGTTTGTTCGCGCCCG
Source organism: uncultured Granulicella sp. (assembly GCA_937871785.1). Classification (GTDB taxonomy): domain Bacteria; phylum Acidobacteriota; class Terriglobia; order Terriglobales; family Acidobacteriaceae; genus Granulicella. The sequence continues at coordinate 16,173 of CALMON010000068.1, read as the reverse complement.
TGAACTGGCCGGGCTGTGAAGCTACCGTTCGCGATCTTCCTTGAACACGCTCATGGCGGCGGAAGCCGGAGCGAAAACGATGGCACAAAACGCAACTACGATGAAGACGGAATGCATGAATGGACCCTCACAATTCACGCTACTGCGCCCTCCACCACCAGGCTTGAGTCGAGGAGCCGATATTGCCGGTGTTTCCATTTTCGCTATTAACCAACTGGATGCTGGCTGTCGGCTTCCAGATGTGAGAACTCGATCACGAGTAAGCATCCTCGAAGGGTCGCGCTGAATCTCACCGCACCAGATACGTTCTCCGGAGGCTGCAACAATGCGATACAAAGATTTCTGGATTGCCCTTGGTTTTGGCGCGCTCGCCGGTGGGCTGGCTGCACTGCTTTTTGCCCCGCAGTCCGGTCGGAAAACCCGCAAACAACTGAAGCGCAACCTGACCGATGCCAGCGAAGCTTTGGATAAGGCTGGCGATTACCTGAAAACGCATGCCGAGTATCTGAGCCAGGAAGCGCAAAAACTCATCGATCAGGGCAAGGGACAGATCGATAGCGTGGTGGAATCGGCAGGCGGTTATGCGCAGACGGCCGGTAAATTGGCCTCAGACTATGTAGACACCGCTGCTGCAGCCGTCAAGAAGCTCGCGTAAGCCGATCCGATCGCGACGTGGAGCGTTGTTTCCGAATAAAGCCCCGGCCGAAGCCGGGGCTTTCCGTTGAGGCTAGTTTCGTCTTCACACTGTTGTAAGAGCCAGCCCGCCGGCTTTCTCCTCACCTTCCGAGGCTACCGGTCGGTAGTGCAACTGATTGGCCTCCAGATACACCTCGAGAAACGCTGGTCGCTCCGAAATCTGGCCGGCGATCAGTGCTTCGGAAAGAGGGTCCTCAATGAAGCGCTGCAGCGCGCGACGTAAGGGGCGGGCACCGTAGTTCCGGTCAGCCACTGTCTTCTCCAGGATCCAGCGCTTCGCGTCGTCCTGGACGGAGATGGTGATTGCCTTGTGTACGAGATTGGTATTGAGCGACTGCACGAGAAGCTCCAGGATTTGCATCAAGTCGTTATCGCTCAACGCAGTAAAGACAATAACCTCATCCAGACGATTCAGGAACTCTGGATTGAAGGTGCGCTTCACCTCGCTCATCACCATTTCCTGCATTTTCTCAAGCACGATCTCGTCCTTGCTCGATTGGAAGCCGAGACCCTCGCGCTTCATCAAGTGCTTCGCACCGATGTTCGAGGTCATGATGATGATCGTGTTCTTGAAATCGACCGTATTTCCCAGCCCGTCCGTAAGTTGACCGTCCTCAAACACTTGCAGCATCAGGTTAAAGACGTCCGGATGAGCTTTCTCCACTTCGTCAAGTAGCACGACGGAGTACGGTGACCGTTTGACGCGTTCGGTGAGCTGACCACCTTCTTCGTAGCCAACATATCCCGGAGGCGAACCGATCAGCTTCGCGACAGAGTGCTTCTCCATAAACTCCGACATGTCGAAACGAATCAGCGACTTTTCAGAGCCAAACAGGAATTGAGCCAGCGTACGGGCGACTTCTGTCTTGCCGACGCCGGTGGGCCCAAGAAACAGGAACGAGCCGATAGGCCGAGCCGGATTCTTGAGACCGGCTCGGGAGCGACGGATCGCCCGCGCCAGCGCCGAAATCGATTTGTCCTGCGCGATCACTCGCTTGTGCAGCTCTTCCTCGACGCGCAGAAGTTTCTGAGTTTCTTCTTCCTTGATCGAGGTGATCGGCACACCGGTCCAACGGCTGACTACGTCTTCAATGTCCTCACGCGTCACGATACCGCTGGAGGAGTCGTCCAGGTGGTACTTTTCGCGCAGAGCGCGCAGATTTTCGCGCTCCTTGCGCTCCTCGTCCGAGTAGAAACGCGCCTTTTCGAACTCGTGGTTCGCAATCGCGTTTTCCATGCGGTGCACGATGAACTTGATACGCTTCTGGACCTCGGTCAACTCTTCCGGAAGCGACGTCTGACGCAGCTTGACCCGGGCTCCCGCTTCGTCGATCAGGTCAATAGCTTTGTCGGGCAGGAAGCGATCGGGAATGTACCGATGCGAATGGGAAACGGAAAAGCTGATCGCGTCGTCGGTGTAGCTGACGGCGTGGAACTTTTCGTACTTTTCCTTGATGCCCATGATGATTTTGACGGCATCTTCTTCGTTCGGCGGCGGCACCTTAACGGCCTGGAAGCGGCGTTCGAGCGAGCGGTCCTTTTCAATCGACTTGCGGAATTCCGCCGGAGTCGTCGCGCCGATGCACTGAATTTCGCCGCGGCTCAAAGCCGGCTTCAGGATGTTGGCCGCGTCGAGCGAACCTTCCGCCGAGCCGGCACCGACCAGGGTGTGCAACTCGTCGATGAAGACGATCGCGTTTTGGTTTTCCTGCAGCTCCTTCATAATCGTTTTGAGGCGCTCTTCAAACTGCCCACGGTATTTTGTGCCCGCAACGATCAGGGAAAGATCGAGTGAGAGCACCTTCTTATCGGCAAGGAAGCTTGGTACTTCGCCGTCGGCGATCTTCTGGGCGAGACCTTCGACGATGGCTGTTTTGCCGACGCCGGGTTCGCCGATCAAGACCGGGTTGTTCTTGGTGCGCCGGCAGAGGATCTGGATGACACGCTCAAGTTCCGTATCGCGTCCGACAAGCGGGTCAAGCTGCTGGTCAGAGGCGGCCTGCGTCAGATCGCGCGAAAATTCCGCGAGCATCGACTGCTCCTGACCCTTACCCTTGTTTCCACCCGAGGAGCTCGAGCTGCTCTGTGGCGCTTTTTCCTGTGTGGTCCGCTGCAGTTCTTCGCGAATAGTGGCTAGCCGGAGACCGCGCTCCTGCAGGATTTCAGCGGCAAAGCACTTTTCTTCGCGCAGCAGGCCGAGCAGCAGGTGCTCTGTGCCGATGTGCTTATGCGACAGGCGCTCGGCCTCTTCAGCAGCGTACGCGAGCACGCGCTTGCACTCGTTCGAAAGAGGCAGGTCGACCGAAGTGGACACTTTTTCGCGGACGGTAGTGTGCTGCTCAATCTGTTTGCGGATCGATTCCACTGTGGCGTGCGAGCGCAGGAAGCGATTGGTCAGCGCTTTGTCTTCGCGAAGCAGGCCCAGCAACAGGTGTTCGGTTTCGATGTAGGGCGACCCAAACTGGCTCGCCTCGTAGCGCGCAAAGAAAATCACGCGCCGCGCCTTCTCTGTATAGCGTTCGAACATGCTCCCCCTTCGAACTCCTGCGCTGCCGCCGTCTGCACCGGAGTTGCGCGCCGGGGCGGCATGGTTGCGTCACTCGCCGCCGCGGTGAGGCTGCGGCGGAGATCTGGCTGCGGAGAGACATGCAGCCAGAAAGATGGTGCTTCCAGTGTATCCGCGCCAACGCGAAAACGCTCACGCGGCGAATCACTTCAGCCACTTCATTGGACGTGCCTGTGGGAAATCGGTCGCATTTGCAGCGCGGCTGTAACCCGTCTCGGAAGGGTTCTGCGGTTCCGCGAAGAGGGAAGCGGACACGTCTGCGGTGCGAGGCTTACGGCGGGGAAGCGCCATCGTCGGGCGGAAAGGCTGCGGGCCACGCGGTTTTCCCCTGCGACCAGTCTCGCGCGCGGTCAAAGAGCAGGCGATTTCGCCAGACAGTCCCATTGGGGTTGTCGCCGATAAGGGCGAACTGCTGCTGAGCGACCGTCCGGTCTCCGAAGCGGTAGGCGAGCAACGCCAGTTCATCGTGAAACCAGGAAACGGACCCAAACTGCGCGACCATCGCCCGTTCTCCGGCCTGCGCCCGCTCCCAGTCGAACTCCGCGGGCTGGGCGTCCTCACGGCCTCCGGTTCTGAGTTCGGCATAGACGAGCCGGAAGTAAAGGATATCGCCGTCACTGCCTCCGCAGCGGTCGGCGGCGGCTTTCGCAAAGGCGGAGGCGAGCCCCACTTTGCCGCCCCACTTCGGCAAAAGATACGTCGCATACTGAATGTCGGTGGGGAAGTAGTCGGGTTCAAACTGGATGCCCCGGTCATGAACGTCCTGCATTCGTGCCTTGCTCCAGCTCTGCGCCATGCCAACGAGCAGCATCTGCCGGTACCATTGCGGACACATCGTCTTCATATCGCGCGAGCCTTCAAGCACGGCCTCCGCTTCCTGGATGCGCCCGTTGAAGAGCACCCAGCCTTCCTTGCTCACGGTGTCGGCCATCCCGTTACCGCGCGCGACCCAGGCCCAGCGCGTCAGGCTGGTGGCCAGAGCGACGCGCGCCGTAATCGACTCCGGCCGGAGCGTCATCCACTTGCGAAGATGGTCGAGGTGGTCGGCGGTGTCTTTATCGGTGCGCATGGGAGCGTCCAACGCCCGGTAGAACGCGCTCAGCTTCCATTCCCCGCCTTCAAGGCGGCTCTTGTCTCGGCGAAAGGCGTCGGCCATGCGGTCGAGGTTGTCGAACTTTTCGGCCACGAGATCTGAAACAGCTTCCCTGTACCAGATTGCGTAGTCCTGAGCCGCGGAAGCGGGGCTCGAGGCGGAAGCGGATGTTGAGGAGCTTTGCGCAAACGCGGACAAGCCTTTGGCACTCAGAAAAGCGAAACAAAGCAAGTTGATCAGGGGACGACGCGCGCCGGTCATGGCCTCTCCAAACGTGTCACTTCGTGCTTTCAAGCTGTTACGAACACGGTAGCGCAGCAGGGAAGCCGGGAGCAAGCAGATTGTAACCCGTCAGCAGGTTTCAAGCCCGCCACCGTGCAGCCGAAAGACCCGGTCGCAACGGTGGGCGAAGCCGAGGTTGTGCGTGACGAGCACGCTCGCGAGGCCCTGCTCGCGATGCAGCGTTTGCAGCAAGGAAAATACGTTCTCGGCGGTCGCGGCGTCAAGGTTGCCGGTCGGCTCGTCGGCCAGCAGCAGCCTCGGCTTCGTCACCAGAGCGCGGGCCACGGAAACGCGCTGCTGTTCGCCGCCCGAAAGCTCTCCTGCCCGATGCTTCAGGCGATCGCCGAGACCAACGCGGGCGAGCCACTCACCGCCGGCGGCGAGGGCTGCGCGCCTCCCCATGCCGCGGGCGAGCAGCGGCATCGCGACGTTTTCGGCAGCGGTAAACTCCGGGAGAAGATAGTGCGCCTGCCAGACGTAGCCGATGTCGCGGTTGCGATATGCGGCGGCGGGGTTGGGGTCGAGGCGGGAAACGTCCGTAGGGCCGCACATGATGGTGCCCGTTGTGGCCCGGTCGAGCGCCGCCAGAAGGTGCAGCAGGGAAGTCTTGCCCGCGCCGGATTCGCCCACGATCGCGACCATTTCCCCGGGCGCGACGCTGAGGGAAAGCGCCTCAAACAGGCGTACTTCGACTCCCTTCGGCGTGAGCGGAGGGTACACCTTGCCTAATCCCGAAGCGCGCAGGACCGGATCGGCGGCGGGGGCGCTCATGCTTCCGTGATCTTGCCGCCGTCGTCGCCGACGGCCGAAACTTCGTTGGGGGTATCGTTTGCGGCGGGCGTGTGGGGGCGCGGGTTCCATTCCGCTTGAAACGCAACGCCAAGGCGGTTCCACGCGTTGATGCTGCTGATGGCGAGTGTGAGGTCGGCAAGGTTCTTGCCCGTAAAAAACTCGCTGACCGCGACGAAGTCGGCTTCCGGCACCTGCGTGACGCTCACGTTGGTCACCGTCTCCGCCCAGGCCAGCGCGGCTCGTTCTTTGGGGGTAAAGGCGTCCGAGGCTCGCCAGTGGGCGACGGCGTCGATGCGGCTGTCCGGCTCATGGTGTTTGCGTAGCTCACCGGTGTGCGCGTGCCGGCAGAAGTCACAGCCGTTCACCTGTGAGGCGCGCAGACGAACGAGTTCCAGCAGGACGGCTGGAAGTGCCGTGCTGCTGTTCAGGTAGTGCTCCAGTTGCCGCATCGCAGCGATGCCGTCGGGGGCCAGTTCAGCATAACGGAGTCGTTGGGCCATGACCTGATGCTAGCGCAAATTGAGGTGGATCATGGGTCGGGTGGGTCTCCACCGCGGCCATCCAATGGGTTTTCGTGCAAGCGGTGTAGCACCTGTTGCAAACGGCCTAACGCAGCAACACCACGCCGACAGCCACGAAGACGGTGGCGAGCCAGCGGCGATGGTCGACGTTTTCATGCAGAAAGAACTTCGCGGCTACCGCGTTGCCCACGTAGGTCAGGGCGCCGATCGCGGGACCGGCGAGCGATAGTTGCGTCATGCTGAGGGCGAACAGCATGGCGAAAAAGTTCAGCGCCATGCAAAGCGCTCCGATGACGAAGGTGGCGTTGGTGAGGACGGCGCGGATGGCTCCGGGCAGGCCGGACTGGGCGCGCACCTCGTCGAGATCGCCGACCTGGCGCATGCCGGCAGCGATCATCACCTCGCCCACGATTGCCAGGACGCTGACGAATGTGATTGCCGACCACGCGGCCAAGGCCGATGCCGCCACAAAAACCGGCGCGGTGGCCATCGCTGGGGGGGACGCGGCAAGGAGGCTCAAAGGGCGGCTCCGGAATCCATCGCGTCAAGCGCGGGGTGCTCGGTGCGCGACGGTCCGCCGGCCACGAAGCCGACGGCGCACACGATGAGCAGAACGCCCGCCCAGCGGGAAGGGCTAAGGGTTTCGTGGAGGAGGAAGTGGCCGAGTAGCGCGATGACAACGTAGCTCGAAGCCGTCGCGGGCATAACGAACGTGAGGTCGGCCCAGCTAAGTGCTACCGTGTAGGCGGCGAAAAAACCCATCAACAGCAGGATGCCGCCGTCTACATAGGGGTTGAAAAGTGCGTGCCAGAGCAGGCCGAGGTGATGCAGATCGACTTCGCCCACCTGCCTCATGCCGCGTGCAAGCAGGGCATCGCCGGCCGGCGCGGTGATAATGACCGAGAGCAGGACCGCGTATTGCGACGGCTTAAGGGTGTGCTTCATGCGGCGCTTTCTGGGTGGAGGGCAAAAAGGAAGGCGGCCGACAAAGATCGTCGACCGCCTTCAACGTACTTGCAGCCTGGTGCCCGACTAGGAACCTACGCGTTCAGACTAACCGATTCCTGCGCCTTGGCGGCGTTCGCTTCCTTCATCGCACGCGATGCCTTGTTGCGTTGCGAACGGAGCTTCATGAAGCTTTTTGCCTCGACATACAGGCGAGGAACGTCGCGGTTGACGATCGCCTTCCATACCACGCGGGCCGCGGCCTTGGGGCGGAAGTAGTACTCGTCGTAGAACTTATGCACCATTTCCATGACGTACTCAACGGGCAGGCCGGGGTACTCGATGTGCGCCATTTGGTGGCCGGCATCGTCTTCCATCTTCTGGTTGGTGATGAAGCCGTTCTTGGCGGCAAAGTCGTAGAACTCCGTGCCGGGGTAGGCGTGCGCGATCGAGACTTGGATGGTTTCGCAGTCGAGCGACTTGGCAAAGTCGATCGTGTTGCGAATCGACTCGCGGGTTTCGCCCGGAAGGCCGAGGATGAAGTCGGCATGGATAATGAGGCCAAGGTCATGGCAGTCCTTGACGAAATCGCGCGCTCGCTCGACGGTGGCGCCCTTCTTAATGTTTTTGAGAATTTGCGGATCGCCCGACTCGAACCCCACGATCAGCAGGCGGCAGCCGGCTTCCTTCATGGCCTTGAGGGTATCGCGATCTGTGGTGACGCGGCTGGTGCAGGACCAGGTGATGCCGAGCGGCTTGAGCTTCGAGCAGAGCTCGACCGTGCGCACCTTCTGGATGTTGAAGGTATCGTCGTCGAAGAAGAACTCCTTGACATGGGGGAAGTTCTCTTTCGCCCACTTCATTTCAGCGGCCACATCGTCGGTAGAGCGCTTGCGCCAGGCATGACCGCTCAGGGTCTGGGGCCACAGGCAGAAGGTGCACTGGGCCGGGCAGCCGCGCGTGGAATACAGCGAAATGTAGGGGTGAAGCAGGAACGGGACGTTGTAGCGCGTCACGTCCATGTCGCGGGCGTAAATTTTGGTAGCCCAGGGCATGGCGTCGAGGTCTTCCACCTGCGGACGGTCCGGGTTGTGCTGGTGCGTGCCGTCGGCGTTGCGGTAGCTGATGCCGAGAATCTCCGCGAGCGGCTTGCCCTGGGCGAACTCGACAACGGAGAAATCGAACTCCCGGCGGCAGACAAAGTCGATTACGGCACACTCGTTGAGCGCGCGGTCCGGGTCAGTGGTCACCGGCGGTCCGACAAAGCAGATCCTGATGGTGGGATTGGCGCGCTTGATGGCTTCGGCCAGGGCGTGGTCGCCGTGCCAGCCGACGGTGGAGGTAAACAGCACCAGAAACTCGTAGCTCTTGGCGATTTCAATCGTTTGATCGGCCGTGATGTGGTGCGGCGGTGCGTCAAGAAGCTTCGACCCTTCGAGCATGCCGGCAGGATACGCAAGCCAGACCGGATACCAGTACGACTCGATTTCGCGGACAGCGGGCCAGCGGGAGCTTGCGCCCCCGTCGAAGTTTTCAAACGAGGGCGGGTTCAACAGCAATGTCTTGAGAGGCGTCATCATCTACCTTGAGTTTACCATTCAGTAAGTGGCTTTGCACCTTGCGGGGTGCATCATAGCGAGGTTCGCCTGTCGCAGGCGCGTTGTTTAAGGGTGGGGAGAAGTCCCGGTAGAGGCCGGAACCGTCGGGGTGGAAAGAGGTTGAGGAGCCCCCGGAGTCGGGGTGGCAATCGGTGCGTTCGTGACGGGAGTGACCGTGCCCGCGCCGCCGCCGGGGGGCGCGACCGCTCCCGGAGAGGGAATCGCGCGTTGCC